>NZ_LIQT01000349.1 GCF_001418415.1 Streptomyces hirsutus | reverse complement strand
TACGGCAGTGCTCGCTCGGCACCGCCGCCTCGGTACGCGTCGCCCCTCCAGTGCTACGGCCGGATGGTTCCCACCGCCGGGCAAGCCGGGCAACTCGCGCAGGCCTGAGCGACCAGGGTCGCTGACCGCAGGGCCGAGGGCGTACGCCATCCTGAGGGCATGACGTCCCTGACACGCTCCCGGGCGGCGCTTGCCACACGGTTGCGCACCCTGGCTGCGCTGGAGCTGGCGAACATCCCCCACACAGCCGACAGGAAGAGTGACCCCCCATGCGACGACTCCCCCTCCGCTCCCTCGCCGTGCTCGCCGCCCTCGGCTCCCTCGCCCTCGCCGGATGCGGTACGCAGAGCGGTGGCACCGGCGAGCGGACCGCCGGTGCGCCCGGAGCGGACCGGACGATCCGCGCGCAGCAGGTGATGCGGCTGACCGAGGTGCACGAGCAGACCGGGATGACGCTGCTGGAGGGGCCGACCTTCGGTGCGGACGGCGGTCTGTTCGTCGTCGACGTCACCGCGCCCGAGGGCGAGCCGAAGGTGATGCGCGTCGACGTCCGGAAGAAGACGAAGCGTGCGGTGCACACCGACGGGCGCGGGGCGTACACCTCGGCGCAGTTCAGCCCGTACGACGGACGGCTCTACCTGACCGACTTCGCGCACGGCGAGGTCGTGAGCCTCGACGCCGACGGTGGCGACCTGCGGACCTTCTTCTCCGGCGAGGTCGACAGGGCACGGATGAACCCCGACGACATCGCCTTCGACGAAGACGGCAACCTGTACGTCAGCGACTCGCGCGGTCTGACCGAGGGCAAGACGCTCGGCCGGGTGGTGCGGATCGACCGCGACGGCGAGGAGGCCACCGTGCTGGCCGACGGCCTCGCCGCGACGAACGGGGTCTCCTTCGACGCGGAGTACCGCGGCCTGTGGTTCAGCGAGCTGACGGAGAACCGGATCTCCTACCTCCCCGTCGGCGCGAAGGGCGGGGTCACGGCCCGGCACACCGCCATCCGGGTCGACGGCGGGATCGCGCAGACCGACTCGATCGCCGTGGACGCGGACGGCAACCTCTACCAGGCGCTGCACGGCCGGCCCGCGATGGTCGTGTACGACCGGCACGGTGAGCGCCTGGCGACCGTCGAGGTGCCCGCGCGCGCCGCCGAGGGCCTGGAGTCGGCGACGAACGTGGCGATCACGCCCGGCGGGACCAAGGCGTACATGACCGTCAGCGGGCCCGCGGGCGGCTACCTGTACACCTTCGACGCGTTGGCGAAGGGCACCCGGCAGTCCAACGGCGGCTGACGGCGACCGACTTCACCCTGAGAAGGGCCGCACCGGTCCCACCTCGACGCCGAGGAGCCGCCAAGCCGCCAGCGCCCTGCGCTCCCGTTCCTCGTGGGAGGGGCCGGTGACGGCGCCGGAGACCATGGCGACGGCGAGCATGAGATCGTCCGCCGCGACCGGCCGGTGACCGCCGTCGTCGGGCAGGTGGGCGCGCAGGGCGCGTTCGACCCGCCGGGACAGGGCCAGGGCGTGCGCGCGGATGCCGGAGCGGCGGTCCGATGCGTCGGCGTGCAGGAGGCCGATGAACGCGGCCGACTCCTTCAGGTGCCAGGTCAGCACACCGAGCACGCCGGCGAAGGTGGCGTCCTCGGCCGCGGCCGCCTGCTCGACCTGGCGGACGTTCTCCTCCAGCACCGCCGTCGTCACGGCGGCCCGGTCCGGGAAGTGCCGGTACAGGACGCCCTGTCCGACGCCGGCGCGGCGGGCGATCGCGGACAGCGGGGCGTCCAGGCCGTGCTCCGCGTAGATCTCCCGGGCGGCGGCGACCAGCGCGGCGCGGTTGCGGGCGGCGGCCTTGGGCCCGTGGTTGGCGGGCCGGCGTTCCTCACCCACGGCCTGCCGCCCCTCACTCGCCGGCCGGCGCCCCTCACTCGCGGGCCGCGGCCGGTCCGGCACGGGGTGGTGCGTCATCCCGGCAGAGTACGGCAGTGCTCGCTCGGCACCGCCGCCTCGGTCCGCGTCGCCCCTCCAGTGCTACGGCCGGATGGTTCCCACCGCCGGGCAAGCCGGGCAACTCGCGCAGGCCTGAGCGACCAGGGTCGCTGACCGCAGGGCCGAGGGCGTACGCCATCCTGAGGGCATGACGTCCCTGACACGCTCCCGGGCGGCGCTTGCCACACGGTTGCGCACCCTGGCTGCGCTGGAGCTGGCGAACATCCCCCTGATCGGCTGGGTCGTGTTCGTATCCCTCGACGCCCCGGCCACCGCGGCGAACACAACCGGGTACGTATTGGCGACCGGACATCTGCTCATAGGCGCCGGATACTGGGCGGTGAAGCTGCGTCAACTGCGTGACGCTCTGCCCCGCCCGCCGCTGATCGCGGCATTCCGCCGGCTCCGTTCGGTGTGTGCGGCGGGTCTGACCGTCGGCCTCGTAGTGATCGCCACCTCCCTCACGGGACAGCCAGGAGTGGCACGGGTCCCGGGCCTGGTCCTGTACGGGCTGGCTCTGGCCGAGTACGTCAACTACTTCCACTGGCAGCTGATGCACGACACCCGAGCGGACTGGCACAGGCTGCTGCGCAGTCGGCGTCTGCGCAGATCACACCTGTCCGAAGACTTGCGGACTTACGCCATGGCACGCACACGGCGACAACGGCGCGCCTGCGCGCACCCCCACTTGGGACGATGAGGACCACAACGCCCCCGTTCGCCGACGCCGGGAGGTTGATCGGCTCATGGCACACCACGATGGTGTCCCGTCCGGTGGCGTGGAAGGCCCGAAAAGCGTGAGCACTTCGGCCGCAACTGCCCAGGTTCCGCTCATTTGGGCACCCAAGTGACAGTTGTCTGCTGACTGCTCACGCTTTTCAGCTACACCGCATCGTGGGACACCACCCGAGCCGCCGACAGCACCCTCGCCTCGAAGGCCGAGACGCCGTCTGCGGACCGGATCCACTCCGGGCAGGCCGGCATCCTGCGTCAGCCGGGCTTCCAGGGCGTGGTGCGCGTCGCCGACGTGGCGGTCGAGGCAGCGGCGACGGCTGACTGGCGCCTCGGCCCGACCACCGGCTGATCGATGGCCTCCTCCGCCGTCGGACCCCTGTCAGGCGCGCCGCATCTCCCACAGCAGGAGTTCGGACGCGGTCTCCGAGACCGCCACGATGCCCTCGGCGTCCGTGAGGCGGGCCGCGTCGCCCGAGGTCAGCCGTTCGCCGTCCAGGGTCACCTCACCGCGCACGACGTGGAGGTACACGTACGCCGCGTCCGGGATCGCCGTGCGCTCCCCCGCCGTCAGCCGGCGGACGTGGAGCATGGCGCCCGCCTCGGGGAGGGCGTACGGGGTGGAGTCGGCGATGCCGCGGACGACCTCGTAGCAGGGGTCGCCGCCGGGCTCCAGCGGGGCCAGCCACATCTGGAGGAAGGTCAGGGGTCCGGGGCCGTCGTTGCGTTCCACGTGCCGTACGCCGGAGGCGGCGCTCAGGCGCTGGACGTCGCCGGGGCGGACCACGGTCTCGTGGCCGGTGGAGTCGCGGTGGGCCAGCTCGCCCTCCACCACCCACGTCACGATCTCGGTGTGGCTGTGCGGGTGCTCGTCGAAGCCGGCGCCGGGGGCGAGCCGCTCCTCGTTGCAGGCGATCACCGCGCCGAAGCGCAGGTGGTCGGGGTCGTAGTGCGGGCCGAAGGAGAAGGCGTGCCGGCTCTCGATCCCGGCCGCCGGATCGCCGCCCTGGAAGCGCTCGTGCGCGCGCCGTACGTCCGTCACGCGGTCCACGGTAGCCCCGGCGCGAGCCCCCGGGGCTCCGGTGGGCGGCCCCGCGCGAGACCCGCCGACACGTTCCGGTGTCCGGATGAGGCAGTCTTGTCACCGTGCCCGAACCCGAAACCAGCAAGCCCGCAACCCCGGCAGGCCCCGCCCACCCGCATCCCGCGACGCTGAAGCGACTGGAGAAGTCGTCCGGCCATCTCGCCGCGCAGGCCATCCTGCGGATGGACGAGACGCTGCCCTGGTACCGGGCGATGCCACCGGAGAACCGTTCCTGGATCGGGCTGGTCGCCCAGGCGGGCATCGCCGCCTTCACCGAGTGGTTCCGGCGTCCCGAGGCGCCGCAGGCCATCTCCACCGACGTCTTCGGGACCGCGCCGCGCGAGCTGACCCGGGCCATCACGCTGCGGCAGACCGTGGAGATGGTGCGCACCACCATCGAGGTCATGGAGACGGCCATCGACGAGGTGGCCGCGCCGGGCGACGAGTCGGTGCTGCGCGAGGCGCTCCTGGTGTACGCGCGGGAGATCGCGTTCGCGACGGCTCAGGTGTACGCGCAGGCGGCCGAGGCGCGGGGCGCCTGGGACGCGCGGCTGGAGTCGCTGGTCGTGAACGCGGTGCTCAGCGGCGAGGCCGACGAGGGTGCCGTGTCGCGGGCCGCCGCCCTGGGGTGGAACTCGCCGGAGCATGTGTGCGTGCTGCTGGGCACCGCGCCCGACGGCGACTCGGAGCTGACCGTGGAGGCGATCCGGCGGGCCGCCCGGCACGCCAAGCTCCAGGTGCTGACGGGGGTGCTCGGGGACCGGCTGGTGGTGATCGCGGGCGGCAGCGACAATCCGCTGGCCGTCGCCAAGTCGCTGATCGGGCCGTACGCGCAGGGCCCGGTGGTGGCGGGTCCGGTGGTGCCGGACCTCCAGGCGGCGACCCGGTCCGCGCAGGCCGCCGCGGCGGGCCTGAAGGCGTGTTCCGCCTGGCAGGACGCGCCGCGTCCGGTGCTGGCCGACGATCTGCTGCCGGAGCGGGCGATCGCCGGTGACACCGCGGCCCGCGAACAGTTGGTGGAGGAGATCTACAGACCGCTCGAGGAGACCGGGGCCGCGCTGCTGGAGACGCTCAGCGTCTATCTGGAGCAGGCGAGCAGCCTCGAAGGGGCCGCTCGGATGCTGTTCGTGCACCCCAATACCGTGCGTTACCGGCTCCGACGTGTGACAGACGTCACCGGCTGGTCACCCTCCGATGTACGCTCTGCGTTCACACTGCGGGTCGCGCTGATCCTGGGGCGTCTGGTCGACGGCGATCTTCAGCTCTAACCTCTTGTCGGGGTTCCACAAAACCCCCTCGTGTTCTTCGTCCTTGTCCTCACGGGCGGCTTCGGCCGTCGTCAAGAGAGAGTGTGAGAGTGCTCGTACTCGTCGCTCCCGGCCAGGGCGCTCAGACGCCCGGCTTCCTGACTGAATGGCTCGACCTTCCCGGTGCCGCGGACCGCGTCGCCGCCTGGTCCCACGCCATCGGACTCGACCTCGCCCACTACGGCACCGAGGCCGACGCGGACGCGATCCGCGACACGGCCGTCGCCCAGCCGCTGCTGGTCGCGGCCGGGCTGCTGTCCGTCTCGGCGCTGGGTACCGGTACGGACGACGCCGCCTCGGCGGTGGCACGGATCGCGCCCGGCGCGGTCGCCGGTCACAGCGTCGGCGAGTTCACCGCGGCCGCGTTCGCGGGTGTCCTCGACGACACGGCCGCGCTGAGCCTGGTCCGCAAGCGGGGCCTGGCCATGGCCGACGCCGCCGCGATCACCGAGACCGGCATGGCGGCGCTGCTCGGCGGCGACCCGGACGTCACCGTGGCGCACCTGGAGAAGCTGGGGCTGACCCCGGCGAACATCAACGGCGCGGGCCAGATCGTGGCGGCCGGCACCAAGAAACAGCTGGCCGCGCTGGAGGCGGACAAGCCGGAGGGCGTGCGCCGGGTCGTCGCGCTCAAGGTGGCCGGCGCCTTCCACACGCACCACATGGGCCCCGCGGTCGACACGCTGGCGAAGGCGGCCGAGGACCTGACGCCGGGCGACCCGAAGGTCACCTACGTGTCGAACAAGGACGGTGCGACGGTCGCGACCGGTGCCGGGGTGCTGGAGCGCCTGGTCGGCCAGGTGGCGAACCCGGTGCGCTGGGACCTGTGCATGGAGAGGTTCAAGGAACTCGGGGTGACCGCGCTGATCGAGGTCTGCCCCGGGGGGACCCTGACCGGCCTCGCCAAGCGTGCGCTGCCCGGCGTCACGACGCTGGCGCTGAAGACCCCCGCAGACCTCGACGCCGCCCGCGAGCTCGTCGCAGAGCACGCCTGACGCCCTTAGGAGCAGAATCCGCATGGCGAAGATCAAGCCCAGTAAGGGCGCTCCGTACGCGCGCATCCTGGGTGTGGGCGGCTACCGGCCCACCCGGGTCGTGCCGAACGAGGTGATCCTCGAGACGATCGACTCGTCCGACGAGTGGATCCGCTCGCGCTCCGGCATCGAGACGCGGCACTGGGCGTCGCCGGAGGAGACGGTCGCGGTGATGTCGGTCGAGGCATCCGGCAAGGCGATCGCGGACGCCGGCATCGAAGCCGGGCAGATCGGTGCCGTGGTCGTGTCGACCGTGTCGCACTTCCAGCAGACCCCGGCCATCGCCACCGAGATCGCCGACCGGCTGGGCACGAACAAGGCCGCCGCCTTCGACATCTCGGCGGGCTGCGCCGGCTTCGGCTACGGCCTCACCCTCGCCAAGAGCATGGTGGTGGAAGGTTCCGCCGCATACGTGCTCGTCATCGGCGTGGAGCGGCTGAGCGACCTGACCGACCTGGAGGACCGGGCCACCGCCTTCCTGTTCGGTGACGGCGCGGGCGCGGTCGTCGTCGGCCCCTCCCAGGAGCCCGCCATCGGCCCGACGGTCTGGGGCTCGGAGGGCGACAAGTCCGAGGTCATCAAGCAGACCGTGCCGTGGACGGACTACCGCGACGGCGAGGTCGAGAAGTTCCCCGCGATCACGCAGGAGGGCCAGGCGGTGTTCCGCTGGGCCGTGTTCGAGATGGCGAAGGTCGCCCAGCAGGCGCTGGACGCGGCCGGGATCACCTCGGACGAGCTGGACGTCTTCATCCCGCACCAGGCCAATGTGCGGATCATCGACTCGATGGTGAAGACCCTCAAACTGCCGGAGCACGTCACGGTCGCCCGTGACATCCGCACCACCGGCAACACCTCGGCCGCCTCGATCCCGCTCGCGATGGAGCGGCTCCTGGCGACCGGCGAGGCGAAGAGCGGCGACACCGCGCTCGTCATCGGCTTCGGGGCGGGTCTCGTCTACGCCGCAACGGTCGTTACTCTCCCTTAGGCACTCCGTGCCGGATCATTCGATCCGACACGGAAAACCGCACCACCCGCCGCTGTCGCGGCGGGCGCCACACCCTCAGGAATCACAGCGAAGGAGCGCCATCATGGCCGCCACTCAGGAAGAGATCGTCGCCGGTCTCGCGGAGATCGTGAACGAGATCGCCGGCATCCCGGTTGAGGACGTCCAGCTGGACAAGTCCTTCACCGACGACCTGGACGTCGACTCGCTGTCCATGGTCGAGGTCGTCGTCGCCGCCGAAGAGCGCTTCGACGTCAAGATCCCGGACGACGACGTCAAGAACCTCAAGACCGTCGGCGACGCGACCGAATACATCCTCAAGCACCAGGCCTGAGCGCTGCTGGTCCTTCCGTCCGGGGCATGCCGGGTCCGGCACGCCCCGGACGGAAGGACCGAGGCCGGGAGTCCCCGGCCCCGCCACCCGACGGTGGCGCCGTACGAATCCTCGTATCCGTTGGAGAAAGAATTCCGATGAGCTCGACCAATCGCACCGTGGTCGTCACCGGTATCGGCGCAACCACACCGCTGGGTGGCGACGCGGCCTCGACCTGGGAGGGTCTGGTCGCCGGACGTTCCGGAGTCAAGCCCCTGACCCAGGAGTGGGCCGCCGACCAGGCGGTCCGTATCGCGGCCCCCGTGGCCGTGGAACCCACCGAGACCATCCCGCGGCCGCAGGCCCGCCGCCTGGACCGCTCGGCGCAGTTCGCGCTGGTCGCGGCCAAGGAGGCATGGGCCGACGCAGGCTTCGAGGGCAGGGCCGGTGAGGACCCGAACGTCGCCCCGGAGCGGCTCGGCACGGTCATCGCCTCCGGCATCGGCGGCGTGACGACCCTGCTCGACCAGTACGACGTGCTGAAGGAGAAGGGCGTCCGCCGCGTCTCCCCGCACACCGTCCCCATGCTGATGCCGAACGGCCCGTCGGCCAACGTCGGCCTGCTCGTGGGCGCCCAGGCGGGCGTGCACACCCCCGTCTCGGCCTGCGCCTCGGGCGCGGAGGCCATCGGCTACGCCATCGAGATGATCCGTTCCGGCCGCGCCGACGTCGTCGTCGCGGGGGGCACGGAGGCGGCGATCCACCCGCTGCCGATCGCCGCGTTCGGCAACATGATGGCGATGTCCAAGAACAACGACGACCCGCAGGGCGCCTCGCGGCCGTACGACGTCGGCCGGGACGGCTTCGTCCTCGGCGAGGGCGCGGGCGTGATCGTCCTGGAGTCCGCCGAGCACGCCGCCGCGCGCGGCGCCCGCGTCTACGCGGAGGCGGTCGGCCAGGGCATCTCGGCCGACGGCCACGACATCGTGCAGCCGGAGCCGGAGGGCCGCGGCATCTCGCACGCCCTGCAGCACCTGCTGGACTCCACCGACCTGGACCCGTCCGAGATCGTGCACGTCAACGCGCACGCCACCTCGACGCCGGCCGGTGACATCGCCGAACTGAAGGCGCTGCGCAAGGTCTTCGGCGACGACGTGGACCACATGGCGGTCTCCGCGACCAAGTCGATGACCGGGCACCTGCTCGGCGGCGCCGGCGGCGTGGAGTCGGTGGCGACGGTGCTCGCGCTGTACCACCGGGTGGCTCCGCCGACCATCAACATCGACACCATCGACCCCGAGGCCGAGGCGAACGCGGACGTGGTCCGCGGCGAGGCGCGCAAGCTGCCCGTCGAGGGCCGCATCGCCGCCCTCAACGACTCGTTCGGGTTCGGCGGGCACAACGTGGTGCTGGCGTTC
>NZ_LIQT01000348.1 GCF_001418415.1 Streptomyces hirsutus | reverse complement strand
CGTTCGACTTGCATGTGTTAAGCACGCCGCCAGCGTTCGTCCTGAGCCAGGATCAAACTCTCCGTGAATGCTTTCCCGTGATCGGGAGAACACGTCACGAGAGCGGAACGGTCGGGCGGAATAGGCCCGGCCGTTCACAGCGTCCTCGCTGTGTTTTTCTTCAAAGGAACCTCAACGACCGGATCAGATCCGCTCGTCGGGGTATCAACATATCTGGCGTTGATTTTTGGCACGCTGTTGAGTTCTCAAGGAACGGACGCTTCCTTTGTACTCACCCTCGCGGGCTTTCCTCCGGGCGCTTCCCTTCGGTTCTGCGTGTCCGACTCTATCAGATCTTTCCGATCCGATTTCCTCGGGCTGTTCGCCTTCCCGGGTCCCGCTTTCGCGATTTCCCTTTCCGGCGGCTCCGACTTTATCAGACTCTTTCGGGCCTGATTCCCAGTCGATAGGATCGTCGGAACGCTTTGGGCTTTCACCTGTCGGCCTTTCGACGTTCACTACGTTAGCCGATTCCCTCGCTCGATTCACAATCGGGCTTCACCGGTTCGAAATCCGGACATGAGAACATGACGAATTCGACCCTTTTGAGGGTGATCTTGAGTAGTGGGTTGACCGCTTCCGGCTGCAGGCGAACGCCGTACCCGGTTCAGCGGCTCTCACCACATTACGCATCTTCCAAGGTGGAGTCAACTTCGTCGGCGCTTCGGGGCATGGGCCCGATACAGGCTCACCGTGGGGTCGTCGGCGACCCAGAAGCGCCAGGGGTGCACGGCTCCGTCGCCGGGGACTCCGGTGCGCGGGCCGTTGCGTACCTGGTCGGCGGGGACAACGGTGCCGGCGAGGACCCGTAGCGGGGTGTCGCCCGAGGCGCAGGCGTCCGTACCGTCCAGGGAACGGTCCACGTCCAGGGCCGTCGCCAGGCGGGCCGGGCCTTTGGCCAGTTCCTTGTCGTTGCGGGCCGAGAGCCGGCGGGTACGGGCGAGCTCGGCGCCCTCGACGATCTCGCCGGCCCGCAGGAGCACCCCGCTCGCCCGGTTCTCGGGCCCGCACACCAGGTTCATGCAGAACCACATGCCATAGGTGAAGTAGACGTACACATGGCCGGGCGGACCGAACATCACGCCGTTGCGGGCGGTGCGGCCCCGGTAGGCGTGGGAGCCGGGATCGTTGGGGCCGTCATAAGCCTCGACCTCCGTCAGACGGAGGGTGATCGGACCGTCCGGCGTGGCACGCACGACGAGCCGGCCGAGCAGGTCGGGAGCGACCTCGAGGACGGGGCGGTCGAAGAACTCCCTGGGCAGGGGCGTACGGTCGGGGCTCGCGATCATGGCGTCCGAGAGTACTCCAGGCGGGTTCGGCCACGGGGTGGTCACAGGGCGCCGCACTTGCAAGGGTGACGGACACGGAACCGGCCGGAGCCGGATCGCGTTGTTAGGGGTCGTAGGTCCACATGTGGCGACGACGCGATAGAGAACGACAAGGGGAGAGACATGGCGTTCAAGAAGCTGCTCGCGAGCCTGGGAGCCGGCGGGGCTTCGGTCGAGACGGTGCTGCACGAGGTCAACGTCGTTCCGGGTGGGGTCGTCCAGGGTGAGGTGCGGATCCAGGGCGGGTCCGTGAATCAGCAGATCGAGGGTCTGTCGGTCGGTCTGCAGGCCAAGGTCGAGGTCGAGAGCGGCGACGAGGAGTACAAGCAGAACATCGAGTTCGCCAAGTCTCGGCTCGGTGGCGCCTTCGAACTCGAGGCCGGTGCCGTCCACGCGGTCCCGTTCGGGCTGGAGATCCCCTGGGAGACGCCGATCACGATGATCGACGGGCAGTCGCTGCGCGGGATGAACATCGGTGTGACCACGGAGCTGGCGATCGCGCGGGCCGTGGACTCCGGTGACCTGGACCCGATCAGTGTGCACCCGCTGCCGGCGCAGAAGGCGATCCTGGACGCGTTCATCCAGCTGGGCTTCCGGTTCAAGAGCGCGGACATGGAGCGCGGCCACGTCCGGGGGACGCGCCAGCGGCTGCCGTTCTACCAGGAGATCGAGTTCTTCCCGCCGCAGCAGTACCACGGGCTGCAGCAGGTCGAGCTGACCTTCGTGGCCGACGACCAGGCGATGGACGTCGTGCTGGAGATGGACAAGAAGCCCGGTCTGTTCAGTGAGGGCAGTGACACCTTCCGGTCCTTCACGGTGGGGCTGAACGACTACCAGGGCACCGACTGGGCCGCTTACCTCAACCAGTGGCTGTCGGAGGTCGGCAGCAAGCGGAACTGGTTCTAGGCTCGGTTCCACCGAACGTAGGCGATCAGCAGGAGGTACCGAGGTGACCGAGCTCGAGCGGCGTCCGCTCCCCCATGACTTCCACCCGCCCGTACCGTCGTTCACGGTGACGAGCAGGGAGGTCGAGGAGGGCGCGACGCTCCGGGAGGCCCAGGTGAAGGCGGGCGGCAACACCTCGCCGCAGTTGCGCTGGACGGACTTCCCGCCGGAGACCAGGAGCTTCGCCGTGACCTGCTACGACCCGGACGCCCCTACGGGGAGCGGGTTCTGGCACTGGGTGGTGTTCGACATCCCGGCCTCGGTGACCGAGCTGCCGACCGGTGCGGGCAGCGGCGGGTTCGAAGGGCTGCCCGAGGGCGCGATTCAGGCGCGCAACGACTACGGCACCAAGGACTTCGGCGGTGCGGCGCCGCCGCCCGGTGACGGACCGCACCGGTATGTGTTCACGGTGTACGCGGTGGATCAGGAGAAGCTCGGTCCGGACTCGGACGCGTCCCCTGCGGTCGTGGGCTTCAACCTGCGGTTCCACACGCTCGCGCGGGCCCGGCTGATCGGTGAGTACGAGGTGCCCGCCGGCTCCTGACCCGATCCCGGCGTTCACGGAACGTTTGCCCGCTCCTGGTCTTGGAATTGATCAGGGGCGGGCATTTTTGTTGCCGGGGACGGGGACACCTCCCGTGAAGCAGCAGATATTGCGTTGTCCATCTCGGCGTGCCCGGCCAGAGTTGATCCCAGTCCGCCGAGGGGTGGGCCGGTGGGCACGGAAGGTGGGCTGGTATGCGGGACACGCTGGTACTCAACGCGAGCTTCGAGCCGCTGTCGACGGTCACGTTGAACCGAGCCGTCGTTCTGGTGCTCCAGGACAAGGCGGTCGTCGAGCAGGCCCACCCCGAGCTGCGGATGCGGGGAGCCGCGGTCGACATACCGGCGCCGCGGGTGATCAGGCTCTGCCAATACGTCAGGGTGCCGTTCCGAAGACGGGCGCCGTGGTCGAGGCGGGGTGTTCTGGTGCGCGACCGGAACCGGTGCGCGTACTGCGGGCGGCGGGCCACCACCGTGGACCACGTGGTGCCGCGGTCGCACGGTGGTCAGGACACCTGGCTGAACACGGTGGCCTCGTGCGCGGAGGACAATCACCGCAAGGCGAACCGGACTCCGGAGCAGGCGGGGATGCCACTGCTGCGGCAGCCGTTCGAGCCGACTCCGGCGGACGCGATGCTGCTGGCGCTGGGGCGGGAGGACTTGGACGCGCTCCCGGAATGGCTGGCTCAGCCCGCGGCCTAGAACCTGCTTCTCGTACGCATACGGCGGGGCCCGCTTCCCGAGGGAAGCGGGCCCCGCCGTATGCCGGTCGCGTACTGCCGTTCGCCTACCGCCCGCCGTCGGGCTCAGTCTATGGAGGGCTTCTCCCGGCGCTCCGGGATGGTGCCCGAGTTGCCGTTGCCACCGCCCTGGCCGCCACCGCCGAAGCCACCGAAGTTGCCCATGGCGCCCGACAGGCCCTTGAGCGCGTCGCCGATCTCGCTGGGGACGATCCAGAGCTTGTTGGCGTCGCCCTCGGCGATCTTCGGAAGCATCTGGAGGTACTGGTAGGAGAGCAGCTTCTGGTCGGGGTCGCCCGCGTGGATCGCCTCGAAGACCGTCCGGACGGCCTGGGCCTCGCCCTCGGCCCTGAGGGCCGCCGCCTTGGCCTCGCCCTCGGCCCGCAGGATCTGGGACTGCTTCTCACCCTCGGCGCGCAGGATCTCGGACTGCCGGACGCCTTCGGCCTGGAGGATCGCGGCGCGCTTGTCACGGTCGGCGCGCATCTGCTTCTCCATCGAGTCCTGGATGGAGGTGGGCGGCTCGATCGCCTTGAGCTCGACGCGGTTGACGCGGATGCCCCACTTGCCGGTGGCTTCGTCGAGGACACCGCGCAGGGCCGCGTTGATCTCCTCGCGGGAGGTCAGGGTGCGCTCGAGGTCCATGCCGCCGATGATGTTGCGCAGGGTGGTGACGGTGAGCTGCTCGATCGCCTGGATGTAGCTGGCGACCTCGTAGGTGGCGGCCCGCGCGTCGGTCACCTGGTAGTAGATGACGGTGTCGATGTTGACGACCAGGTTGTCCTGGGTGATCACCGGCTGCGGCGGGAAGGGGACGACCTGTTCGCGCAGGTCGATCCGGTTGCGGATGGTGTCGATGAACGGGACGACGATGTTGAGGCCCGCGTTGAGTGTGCGTGTGTAGCGGCCGAAGCGCTCGACGATGGCCGCGCTTGCCTGCGGGATGACTTGGATCGTCTTGATCAGGGCGATGAAGACCAACACCACCAGGATGATCAGAACGATGATGACCGGTTCCATCGTCGGTTCCCCGTACCCTTCTTCGTCTCGGCGCCTTCGGAAGATCCTATGCCTGTTGAAGATCTTGCTGGTCGAGTCTGCCAGACCGTAGTACAACTCGTTGGCTGTTCGGTCCAGTTGCTTTCCCGCGGGAGCACGTCGTACGAGGTCGGCCGCGCAGGTCGTGCGGTCGGTCGTGCGGTCACATGACGATCGCCGTGGCTCCCTCGATCTCCACGACGTCCACTTCCTGGCCGACTTCGAAGGCATGGCCGGAGTCGAGGGCGCGTGCCGACCAGACCTCGCCGGCGAGTTTGATCCGGCCTCCGGAGCCGTCCACCCGCTCCAGTACGACCGCCTGCCTGCCCTTCAAGGCGTCCACGCCGGTGGCGTGTTGGGGGCGTTGTGTGCGTTGTCGCTTCGCGATGGGCCGTACGACGGCGATGAGAGCGGTCGAGACGACGGCGAAGACCACGACCTGGAGCACGGCGCCGCCACCGAAGACTCCGGAGACCACCGCGGCGGCGACGGCGCCCACCGCGAGCATGCCGAGTTCGGGCATCGCGGTGATCACCAGCGCGATGCCGAGTACAGCCGCGCCGATCAGCCACCAGAGCCATGCATCGATGTCCACATGGTCATGGTAGGACCGCGCACCCGGTCACCGACAGAGCGCCGGGGTGTGAACGGGCCTTCTCTGCCCGGTTTTTGAGGGGGACGTGTCCCGGCGCGTCCCGGAGCCCCCGGGCCTGCTCCCTGAACTCTCCTCCGCGCAGGGCTGGTTCGGGCCGTCGGCCTCAGACCATCGGGAGGCCCTGCGCGGTCCAGCGGTCGCCGACCTGCTCCACGACCAGCGGGAGGCCGAAACAGAGGGAGAGGTTGCGGGAGGTGAGCTCGAGTTCCAGCGGGCCGGCGGCGAGGACCTTGCCCTGACGGATCAACAGCACGTGGGTGAAGCCGGGGGCGATCTCCTCGACGTGGTGCGTGACCATGACCATGGAGGGGGCGATCGGGTCGCGGGCGAGGCGGCCGAGGCGGCGTACGAGGTCCTCGCGTCCTCCGAGGTCCAGGCCGGCGGCGGGCTCGTCGAGGAGCAGCAGTTCGGGGTCGGTCATCAGCGCGCGGGCGATGAGGGTGCGCTTGCGCTCGCCCTCGGAGAGGGTGCCGAACGTGCGGTCCACGAACTCGGACATGCCCAGACGGTCGAGGAAGGCGCGGGCGCGCTGTTCGTCGATCTCCTCGTACTCCTCCTGCCAGCCGGCGGTCATGCCGTAGGCGGCGGTCAGTACGGTCTGCAGGACCGTCTGGTTCTTGGGGAGCTTGTCGGCCATGCCGTTGCCGGCGATGCCGATGCGCGGGCGCAGTTCGAAGACGTCGGTGCCGGGGGTGCCGAGGGTCTCGCCGAGGATGGTGGCGGTGCCGCTGCTGGGGAACAGGTAGCTGGAGGCGATATTGAGGAGCGTGGTCTTGCCCGCGCCGTTGGGGCCGAGGATGACCCAGCGCTCACCCTCCTTGACCGACCAGGCCACCTGGTCCACCAGAGCCCGGCCCTCGCGGACCACGGATACGTCCTGAAGCTCCAGAACCTCGCTCATGAGCGCGTTGTCTCCCCTTGCAGTGTGGCCGGGTCTCGGCTGTGTCGTACGCCTGTGATCGGTCCGCCGCCCCCGTGGGCGCAGCCCTCCATGAAATCTACGCCACCGGTCGGCCCGGACATCCCATCGGTCCGGTCCTTAGGGTGGGGGCATGCTCTCGGAACCACGTTCAGGACGTCTCACCTCATGGGGAAATGCCCTTTTCTCCGGTCTTGTCTCGCCTGATGACGCCGTGCTCGCCATCGTCGGCGACGACGCGGTGCACCGGGTGGAGGGGTTGCCGGGCGAGCCCGCGCCGGTGGGCCTCACGCTGGCGCTCGGCCGGCTGCGGGCGCTCGGGGCGACCGGGCTGCGGATCGCGCTGCCCACGCCGGGGCATCCGCTGGGGCTGAGCGGGCCGCCCGAGTTCAACGCGCGGGCGCTGGAGGCCGGGGAGGCGGTGGTCGGTCACGGGACCGCCCTGGGGCTGGTGCCCCGGGTGTGGGAGGCCGGGCCCGAGGGTGATGTGCATGTGGAGGTCGTCTGGCACTGCCTGCCGGTGCGGGAGGCCCCGCCCGCCGATGTGCCCTCCCTCGGTGAGGCGGAGCGGGAGCTGGCGGAGGCGCTGCGGGAGGCGACCGAGGTCCTGACACGGCTGGACGTGGCCGGGTCGGGGCCGGTGGCCGAGGCGGCGATCGACGCCTACCGGGCGCGGGCGGAGCCGGGGCGTCAGGTGCTGGCGCCGGGATATCCGCCGCGGGCGGTGCGGGTGCTGGAGCTGGCGCAGCGGGTCGGGGCGCTGGTCTCGCTGGCCCGCGCGAACGGGCACGGGGGCGCGGTGAGCGCCTCGGAGATGGCGGCCCGAGGGGAGGCTCTGCGTCCGGTGGAGCGGACGGCCCGGCGGGCGCAGGTCGCCGCCTACAACTCCGTGGTGGAGGAGTGGGAGCGGGGCGTCGGGTGAGTGCCGGTTGGTCGGTGACCGGGGGAACGATCCTTGTGGCCCCGGTGCCCCGGGCGGCGGTGACAACGCCGACCGGCCTCCCGGGTGGGGCCAGGAGGCCGGGGGCGTCACCGGTGGGGTGACGGGCGTCAGCCGTTGACCGCCACGTTTCCGAAGGCGGGGTTCAGCAGGCCGATCACGTTGACGCTGTTGCCGGACACGTTGACCGGGACGTCGACCGGGACCTGGATGACGTTGCCCGAGACGACGCCCGGGGAGCCCACGGCCGTGCCGCCGGCGTGCGCGCCGTCGGTGGCGGAGGCCATGCCCGTACCGGCGGCCAGCAGTCCGCCGGCCACCATCGTCACGGCCGCTGCCTTCTTCAGGTTCTTCACTTTCCGAGCCCTCCTCGCGGTCCCCGCGGCAGGCGCCGCGGTATGTACGGGACAACGGCGGGGGCCGAAGAAGGATGCGCCATCCGGGTGACATTCCCACGACGGTATGAATCTCGGACCGGAGGGGAACCATCCGCCCGGCCCCGGACGTCACGGCGCCGGACGTCATGTGCCCGGCCGCCAGGCAGCTGGTCGAGCACTCGGGCGTCCGGAAGCGCCCGAGGGGCTCGGGCTCAGGTGCTCAGCCCGTGGCGGACGGCCCACAGGGCGGCCTGGGTGCGGTCCGACAGGTCGAGTTTCATCAGGATGTTCGAGACGTGGGTCTTCACGGTCTTCTCGGAGAGCACAAGGGCGCGGGCGATCTCCCGGTTGGAGCGTCCGTCCGCTATGAGCCCGAGCACCTCGCGTTCCCGCTCCGTGAGCGAACCGGCGCGGCCCTGACCGGAGTGGGTCTCCTCCTGGGCCAGCAGGGCCCCGGCGACCTCGGCCTGGAGGAGGACGTGCCCGGCGTGCACGGAGCGGATGGCGCCGGCGAGCGCATCGGGGTCGATGTCCTTGTACACGTATCCGGCGGCGCCCGCGCGCAGGGCCGGGACCACGGTGCGCTGCTCGGTGAAGCTGGTGACGATCAGCACGCGCGCGTGATGGTCCAGTTCGCGGAGCCGGCGCAGGGCGTCCACGCCGTCCATGCCCGGCATCCTGACGTCCATCAGGATCACGTCGGGCCGCAGTTCGCCGGCGAGGGCGACTCCTTCGGCGCCGTCCGCGGCCTCGCCGACGACCTCGATGTCGTCCTGCACCTCCAGGAAGGTGCGCAGGCCCCGACGGACCACCTGGTGGTCGTCGACCAGCAGCACCCTGATCGCGTCAGCCACCGGGAACCTCCATCTCGATCGCGGCGCCCTTGCCGGGCTCCGATTCCACGGTCAGGCTGCCGCCGACCCCGCTCGCCCGGTCGCGCATGGAGACCAGGCCGAGATGGCGTCCCGCGCGGCGGATGATCCCCGGGTCGAAGCCCTTGCCGTCGTCGGCGACCCGCAGGACGGCGCCGTTGCCCCGGCGTTCCAGGGTGACGTCGACATGGTCGGCCTCCGCGTGCCGCAGCGCGTTGTGCAGCGCTTCCTGCGCCACGCGCAGCACCGCTTCCTCCTGGGTGGCGGGCAGGGCGCGCACACCGCGGGCGGTGAACGTCACGCGCGCGCTGTGCGCGCGGTCGAGGACCTGGACCTGGGTGCGGAGGGTGGCGACGAGGCCGTCCTCGTCCAGGGCTGCGGGGCGCAGCTCGACGACCGCGGCGCGCAGTTCCTCGGCGGCCTCGGCCGCGAGTGCGGCGACCTGCTGGAGTTCCCCCTTGGCCCGGGACGGGTCGCGGTCCACGAGGCGGGCGGCCGCCTGGGCGGTGAGGCGCAGGGAGAACAGTTTCTGGCTGACGGCGTCGTGGAGCTCGTGCGCGAGACGGGAGCGTTCCTCGGCGATGGTCAGTTCGCGGCTGCGCTCGTAGAGCCGGGCGTTGGTGAGGGCGATCGCGGCGTGCTGGGCCAGGATACCGAGGACGTCCTCGTCGTCCTGGGTGAATCCGCAGATGCCGTCCGGCTCGGGACCGCCCGGGGTCTGGGGCGGGTGTCCCCCCGCGGGCCTCAGCTTGTTGGCGAGGAAGAGGGCGCCGATGACCTCGTCGCCGTCGCGGATGGGCAGGCCCAGGAAGTCGATCAGGTCGGGGTGGGCGCTGGGCCAGCCCCCGAAGCGGGGGTCCTTGCGCACGTCGGCGAGGCGCTGAGGTCCGTCCTCGCGCAGCATCGCGGCGAGAACGCCGTGCTGGCGCGGAAGGGGACCGATGGCCTTCCACTGTCCGTCGCTGACACCGTCGACGACGAACTGGGCGAAGCCGCCGTGGTCGTCGGGGACGCCGAGTGCGGCGTACTGGGCGTCGAGCAGCTCACGCGCCGAGGCGACGATCGTCTTGAGGACGTCGCGCACCTCGAGGTGCCTGCTCATGGCCAGCAGCGCGGTGCTCACCGCGGCGAGGCCGGACGGGGGACCGTGGCTCATGTCCTCACGGTACCGGCGGGTCCCGCCACCGCGGATCCGTCCGGTGACGGCGGTGGCCCGGGCCAAAGGTCGTAGGACCTCGGGCCTGCCGGGAGCTCTCCGACGGCCTGTCGCAGTACCGGCCGAGACCCCTCACGGAACGGCTTGCTTCAGCAACCCTCGGTGAGGATCGCGGAGGTCCGGTGTGAGGCCAGGCATAGGACGTACATCACGTACGAAGGTGAATAGGAGAGAAAAAAGGGGCATCTCGGCGGGGCACATGTCCGATTCATCCCTCATGCCCCTACCCTGATCCACTATCCGCCTTCGTACGTCACACCTTTGCCCCGCCATTTTGCGGCCGCTAAGAATGGCTCCCGTCGCTCAGCGCCGTGGGTTGTCCCCCCACGGCGTTCGTGCCGGAAGAAACCATGTCCCCACCGGACGTTGAGCGACCTCCGCGCTAGTCGAAGAGGTCTCCCACTCATGTCGAAGAACTTCCTCACCCGTGGTTATGCCCGTGCGTTGAACCGCCATCACAAGATCGCCGTCGCCGGTGTCGCCGCTCTCGGTGCCGCCGCCATCGGCTTCTCGGCCACGCCGAGCGACGCCTCGACGACCACCACGAGCGAGGCGGCCCCCGCCGCGCGGATCTCGTACAGCACCGAGCCGATCAAGGACGTCAAGGGCACCATCACCGACCAGCTGGCCGGCTCCGGTGTGAAGACCGAGCTGATCGCGGCGAAGAAGCAGGCAGCCACCGACGCCGCGGCCGAGAAGAAGGCCGACGCGGCCGCCGCGAAGAAGAAGGCCGAGCAGGAGCGCGAGACCGAGGAAGCGGCCAGCCGCTCCGGCGACCGCCACTGGGGTGGCGAGCGCGTCGACACCGGCAAGCCCGTCCAGGAGAGCTACGCCGACAACCTCGACGGCTGGATCCGTGAGTCCCTGGACATCATGAACAAGCGTGGTATCCCGGGCTCGTACGAGGGCATCCACCGCAACATCATCCGGGAGTCCTCGGGCGACCCGAAGGCCATCAACCTGTGGGACATCAACGCCCAGAACGGCATCCCGTCCAAGGGTCTGCTGCAGGTGATCCCGCCGACGTTCGCGGCGTACCACGTCCCGGGCACGTCGAAGAACATCTACGACCCGGTCGCGAACATCACCGCCGCCTGCAACTACGCGGCCGACCGGTACGGCTCCATGGACAACGTCTACAGCGCGTACTGAGGTCGGCGCGGACCTCTTCACGCGACCTGACGCGAACGGACACGCCGAAGGGCGGCACCCTCCTGACAGGGTGCCGCCCTTCGGGGCGTACGGCGCGCGGGCGGCCGCTCCGGTTACTTGCGCATGACCTCGGGCTCGTGCCGGCGCAGGAAGCGGGCCACGAAGAAGCCGCAGATCACGCCGAGGGCGATGAGCGCGCCCATGTCCATGAGCCAGGTTCCGGCAGTGTGCTCCCACAGCGGATCGGGGTCGCCCGGCGTCTCCGGCGGGCTGATCAGGTTGAAGTCCAGCGTGGCACCGGAGGCGGCGACCGCCCAGCGCGACGGCATCAGGAACGAGAACTGGTTGACGCCGACCGTGCCGTGCAGCGCGAACAGGCAGCCGGTGAACACGACCTGGATGATCGCGAACATCACCAGCAGCGGCATGGTCTTCTCGGCGGTCTTCACCAGCGCGGAGATGATCAGGCCGAACATCATCGAGGTGAAGCCCAGCGCCATGATCGGGATGGACAGCTCGAGCAGGGTGAAGCCGCCGAGGACCAGTCCCTCCTCGGGGAGCTCCCGGCTGGAGAAACCGATGACGCCGACCAGCAGGCCCTGCAGCACGGTGACCATGCCGAGCACGAACACCTTGGACATCAGATACGCCGAGCGGGACAGTCCCGTTGCACGTTCCCGCTCGTAGATGACCCGTTCCTTGATCAGCTCACGTACGGAGTTCGCGGCGCCGGCGAAGCAGGCGCCGACCGCGAGGATCAGCAGGACCGTGGCGGCGGTGCCGTTGGGACGGATCTGGCCGGCCTGGTTGGGCGCGTTCGGCAGCAGTCCCTGGTCGGGGTCGATGAGCAGACTGACGGCGCCGAGAACGGCCGGCAGGATCACCGTCAGGGCGAGGAAGCCCTTGTCGGAGACGATCACCGAGACGTAGCGGCGTACCAGTGTGACGAACTGCGACATCCAGCCCTGCGGCTTCGGCGGCCGCAGCGCCTGCATCTGGGGGGCCGGTACGGACTGCGGCGCGACCGCGTCGATGTCCGCGGCGTACATCTGGTAGTGCTGCGAGCCCTTCCAGCGGCCCGCCCAGTCGTAGTCGCGGTAGTTCTCGAATGCGGAGAAGACGTCGGCCCAGGTGTCGTAGCCGAAGAAGTTCAGCGCCTCGTCGGGCGGACCGAAGTAGGCGACCGAACCACCGGGCGCCATCACCAGGAGCTTGTCGCAGATCGCCAGCTCGGCCACGGAGTGGGTGACGACGAGGACGGTGCGCCCGTCGTCGGCGAGTCCGCGCAGCAGCTGCATGACATCGCGGTCCATGCCCGGGTCGAGACCCGAGGTCGGCTCGTCCAGGAAGATCAGCGACGGCTTGGTGAGCAGCTCCAGTGCCACCGAGACCCGCTTGCGCTGACCGCCGGAGAGGGACGTGACCTTCTTGTCCTTGTGGATGTCGAGCTTCAGCTCGCGCAGCACCTCGTCGATGCGGGCGTCGCGCTCGGCGGCCGTGGTGTCGGCCGGGAAGCGGAGCTTGGCCGCGTACTTGAGGGCCTTCTTGACGGTCAGCTCCTTGTGCAGGATGTCATCCTGCGGGACCAGACCGATGCGCTGGCGCAGCTCGGCGAACTGCTTGTAGAGGTTCCGGTTGTCGTAGAGGACTTCGCCCCGGTCGGCCGGCCGGTAGCCGGTGAGCGCCTTGAGCAGGGTCGACTTGCCGGAGCCGGACGGACCGATGACCGCGATCAGCGACTTCTCGGGCACGCCGAAGGAGACGTCCTTGAGGATCTGCTTGCCGCCGTCGACCGTGACGGTCAGGTGCCGGGCGGAGAAGGACACCTCACCGGTGTCGACGAACTCCTCGAGCCGGTCACCGACGATCCGGAACGTCGAGTGGCCGACGCCGACGATGTCGGTCGGGCCGAGCAGCTGCGTCCCGCCCTTGGCGATCGGCATACCGTTGACGTAGGTGCCGTTGTGCGAGCCCAGGTCGCGGATCTCCATGCGACCGTCGGGCGTCGAGTGGAACTCGGCGTGGTTGCGGGAGACCTGCAGGTCGGAGACGACCAGGTCGTTCTCCAGGGCACGGCCGATCCGCATCACGCGGCCGAGCGAGAACTGGTGGAACGTGGTCGGGCTGCGGTCGCCGTACATCGGCGCCGCCCCCGCGGCACCCCCGGGACCCTGCTGCTGCGGCACGTGCGGCGCGGGCTGCTGCTGCGGCGACTGCGAGGGCTGCTGCTGCCAGCCGCCCTGCGCCTGCGCCTGCTGCTGCCCCTGCTGGACCCAGCCCGGGGCCGCGCCCTGCACCCCCTGCGCGGCGTACGGCTGCTGCGGCTGCGCGTGCGGCGAGGCGGCCGGGGTCGCGGCGCCGGACAGGGTGACCCGCGGCCCGTCGTTCGCGTTGCCCAGGTTCAGCGCCGTGTCGGAGCTGATCTCCAGATGATGGATCCGCTGACCCTGCGCGAACGTGCCGTTGGTGCTCCCATGGTCCTCGACGACCCAACTGCGGCCGTTGAAGCTGATCGTGGCGTGACGCCAGGACACCCTGGCATCGTCCACCACGACGTCCCCCTGCGGATCGCGGCCCAGGGTGTACGACCTGGACGGGTCGAGCGTCCAGGTCCGTCCGTTTGATTCCAGTACGAGTTCCGGCACTCCATGCCCCACTGAGTTGTCCCCCGAATTTCCCCCATCGCAGGGAGTCTAGGGATGTCGAACATCGGGGGGAACTATTTCAGGCTCGGCCCTCCGACCGGTAGTCGGGCCTTGCGAAGCGGGCGCCCGACGCTTCGACCGCCGCCGTTGACGGTGTGGAAACCGGGCCGGAGAGTGGTAAACCACGCGAGGGGGACATGCGCGGCCACCTCGCCGCGGGAGCGGATCGGGGGGTCTGCCATGAGTGGTGCCACGAGTGCTGCCACGGGCGTCGGCACCACGGAGCACGGCACGCGCGTGCCGTGGGCGGACGTCGTGATGTCCGCGGTCGCCGCGGTGAGCTGGGCGCTGATCGGAATGGCGGGGACGGCGGCGCTCGGGCTGCATCTGCTGGACGCGGACTCGGCGGGTTCGCTGGGGCCGATGACGGCCGCGGTGGTGGCGCTGGCGGCCGGCGGCTCGGTCACCCCGTCCGGCGACGTGTCGGCGTTCGGGCTGTCGGGCGCGGAGGCGAGCACGGCCGTCGAGATCACGCCACTGGGGGTGAGTCTGGTCGGTGCGCTGCTGTTGTCGTATTTCTTCCTACGGTCCCTGCGGGCCGCGGGCGCCCTGTTGTCACCGGCCGAACTCGTCGCCCGCGCGGGCACGGTCGCAGCGCTCTTCGTGGGCATGTCGGGCGGGCTGGTGTGGGCGGGCCACGACGTCGTGACGATCGACGGGGGCGCGCTGGGGCCGGCCGACCTGCCGGGCGGTGGAGGTGGCGGACTGGAGATTCCGGGGCTGGGCGACCTCGGGGACATCGAGGGACTGCTGCCGGACCGGATCGGCGACCTCCTCGAGGCCCGGGCGACGGTCGGGTTCACCGTCGACACGGTGCCGACCCTGCTCGGCGGCCTGGGCTGGGCGGTCTGCGTCCTGGTCGTCGCGTTGCTGGCGTCCCGGCGCACTCCGCTGCCACGCGGCTGGGACGCCGTGCACCGGGCCGTACGGCCTGCCGTGTCCGCCCTGGTCATGGTGGGGTTGGTGGCGGTGGCGGCGGGGCTCACGGCGGCGGGGTACACGGCGATCGACGACGAGCATCCCCGGCGGATCGCCGGGGCGGCTCTGCTGGGCGCGCCGAACGGGGCGTGGCTCGGCCTCCCGATCGGGCTGTTCGTGCCCTGGGACGGGCGGGCGACGGGTGTGCTGCTCGGTGTTCTGCCGCACCCCGTGGACGACCTGCTGCGCGGGGGGTCCGGCCGGCCGGTCACGCTGGCCCGGCTGGCCGAGCTCGACGGACGGGTGTGGCTGCTGGGGGTGGCGGCCGCGGTGATGATGCTGCTGGCCGGTGTGCTGGTAGCGGTACGGACGCCGCTGGGGGCGACGGCCGGTCCGGGCGAACCGGGTGGCGGGGTGCCGGGTGCGCGCGGCATCGGTGGTGCGGGTGCCGTACGGGAAGGGGGTGCCGCGGGGTTCGCCGGGCGGTGTGCGCTGCGGCTG
>NZ_LIQT01000347.1:23362-36176 GCF_001418415.1 Streptomyces hirsutus | reverse complement strand
ACGCCACGTGAGACACCCTCTTAGCCTCGCGCTTTCATGAAGCGGGCTGTCCAACGGGCGGTCAGGTAAGCGAAAAATTCCTCTGACCAGCGAGAACGAGGATTGCTGAGGTCCTTGTTCCCGCCCCTGTCGGAGGCACTTTCCAGGTGAAACAGCCTATCGGGTCCGCGGCGGTGCCGCCCGACCCGTCCACCGGCAGATGCCCCATGCCGGTGGCCGTACGGTCACAGACGCCCGCGCGGCGGGGTTCCTCGTCGTCCCAGAAGGTGCCGTCGACGATGACGCAGTCCGCCTCGGCGGCGGCCCGGTGGAGGTGGTCGAGCCAGGCGGCCAGGGCGGGAGCGTAGAGCACGGACGCGCCCGTGGCCGGGTCGTACAGGCGCAGCGCGACGACCCACGCCTCGTCGTCCGGCAAACGGCCGCGTACCGCGGCCGTTTGCCGGACACCGGAAGGGCACTGATCCGCAGGCCCTCGCCGCCGTCCGCGGCACCCAGCGGGGCCGATCCCCGGACCGGCAGATCACGCCAGGCCACATCGGTGTACGGCGCCAGCACCGCGTCCAGGCGCAGCCGGTCCCGGACCGCCCGCCGGACCGGACCGGTCGCGAACACCTCCAGCCCGTCGTGCGCCTCGCGCAGCCGGGTGAGGCCCGTGGTGTGGTCGAGTTCGGCGTCGGTGAGAACCAGCCCGGCCACCGGGGTCTGCCGCCGCCCCGGGCCCGGGTGCAGAGCCGGGTACGCCTCGATCTGCTCCCCGAGGTCGGGCGTGGCGTTCACCAGGTGCCAGCGGCCCTCGCCGGCCCGGACGGCGAGCGAGGCATGACGACGGCGCCAGTGCGGGTGAGCGCGTGCCCCGGAGCATCCGGGGCACGCGCAGTTCCACTGGGGGATTCCGCCGCCCGCCGCAGTGCCGAGCACCTGCAGCAGCATGGCGGCGGGCTAACGGGTCGCGAGAGAGTAGGCGGTGACCTCGAGTGCGGTCTCGACGATCACGAACTCGGGTGTCTGCCAGCCGCTCTCCTCCACGGGACGCGGCGGGGCCTGCTCGATTCGCTCGGTGTGGTCGGCCATGAGGCGTACCTCGCTTTTCACTACGACGGCCGGGGCGGCCGTACCAAGGAGATCTCCCTTTCCGGAAGGGAGGCTCCAGACGTCGGAGAGAGCTCCCCGACGTCCCCTTGGAGTTTCGGCGGCGCCCCCGGGGGCGCGCCACCGGTGTTCACTCGATCGGAGTACAAGGAGCGCGCCCGCCTCGTGGCTCGCCCGGTCGGCGGGACCCGTGGGAGGCCCGGCATCGGACCCCGTTCGGTCACCCGTGAGCTGTGCCGTCGTCCAGGGTGTCGAAGAGCAGGTTGAGGCCCTCCCCCATGGTGGGGTGGGTGAAAACGGCGTCGCGGACCTGCTGGTAGGGCAGCCGGCCGAGCATGGCCATCTGCACGGCGGAGAGGACCTCCCCGGCGTGGTGGCCCAGCAGGGCGACGCCGAGGATCTGGTCCGTCCCGGCGTCGACGACGGCCTTCCAGGTGCCGGCCTTGTCGTGCAGGGTCTTGGCGCGCGGGATGGCGGCGACCGGGAGCCGGGCCACCTTCACGGCGTGTCCCTGCGCCCGGGCCTCGGTCTCCGTGAGTCCGATGCGGGCGAGTTCGGGGGTGGTGAAGACGGTGTAGGGCACGGTCCGGCCGCTGGTGACGGCGTCGCCGCCGGTGAGATTGGCCCGCAGGATGCGGAAGTCGTGCCAGGAGGCGTGGGTGAACTGCGGACTGCCGGCGACGTCCCCGGCGGCCCAGACATGGTCGGCGGTGGTGCGCAGGTGGTCGTCGACGGCGGCGAACCCGCGGTCGGTCAGCCGCACGCCCGCCGCTTCCAGCCCGAGGCCGGCGGTGACCGGTGTCCGGCCGGTGGCCACGAGCAGCTCCTGCCCGCAGACCTCGGAGCCGTCGTCGAGGGTGACGACGACGTCACCGCGGCCCTCCTCGCGGCGCACGGCACTCGCGCGCGCCCCGAGCCGCACGTCGACGCCCTGATCGGTGAGCACCCGGGCCACCTCGTCGGCGACGTCCCGGTCCTCACGCGGCAGCAGCTGGTCGCGGCCCTGCAGCAACGTCACGCGCGTGCCGAAGACGGCGAACATCGAGGCGAACTCGCAACCGACGTACCCTCCGCCGAGGATCAGCAGCGTCTCGGGCAGCCGCTCCAGGTGCAGGATCGTCTCCGAGTTCCACACCTGCGCGCCGGCGAGGCCGGGCAGGTCCGGCACGGCCGGGGTGGTCCCGGTGTTGATGACGACGTCCCGGCCGCGCACGGTCCGGGTGGCGCCGTCGGCGGTGGTGATCTCGGCGGTCCGTTTGCCTGTGAACCGGGCGGTCCCCAGGATGAAGTCCATGCCGGAGTCGGCGAACAGCTTCGTGTGGGCCTCCACCATCCCGCCCACCACGTCCTCCTTGTGCGCGCGGAGCGCTTCCAGGTCGATGGCGGGCTCGGAGCCGATCTCGATGCCCATCCGGGCGGCGTGGCGTGCGGTGAGCAGGGTGCGGGCCGAGCCGACGAGCGCCTTCGTGGGGATGCAGGCGACGTTGATGCACGTACCGCCGATCTTGTCCCGCTCCACCATGGCGACCTTCCAGCCCGCCTTGGCGCGGTCCATCGCCAGCGACTTCCCCGCCTTGCCGCCTCCGATCACCAGCAGGTCGACGTCCTGGACGTCCTTCTCACTCATGGGGCCTCCCTCTGATGATCGGCATGGCTTCTTCCGCGCGGCGACGCACAGAGTTACGCCGTCTCTGCGGAAGGAAGCCCGAAACGAGCCCGGTCCTTCTCGGGGACGAGGTCCAGGTATGTGTCGGTGTCCCGGGCGATGACCTTGCGAACGTAGGGGCAGTACGGCAGGACGGCGAGGTTGCGGCGCCGGGCGTCGTCGAGGGCCTCGGCGACCAGCTGCCCGGCCAGGCCCCGGCCGCCGAACTCGGGAAGGGTCTCGGTGTGGGTGAACGAGATGCTGCCGTCGGCGAGTTCGTAGACGGCGAAGCCCGCGAGACGGCCGTCGTCGTGGATCTCGTAGCGGTGCTCGGCGGGGTTGTCGCGGACGGTGGTGCTCATGTCAGGTCCTCCTGTGCGGTGGCCGCCCGGGGGGTGCGCGGTGCGGTGGCCATCTGGGGCGGGACGGGGTGACGGCTGACGATCGACACGCGGTTGAAAGCGTTCATGGTGAGGGCGACCCAGGCGACGGCGGAGATCTCCTCCGGCGTCAGGTATCGGGCCGCTTCGGCGTAGTCCTGGTCCTGGACGCGGGCGTCCGGCAGCACGGTGACGGACTCGGCGAGGGCGAGCGCGGCCTGTTCCCGGTCGGTGAACAGGCCGGCGTCGCGCCACGCGGGCAGGACGGCGAGGCGCTGCGTGGTCTCCCCCGGCGCAGGGCGACACGCACGTGCAGGTGCAGGCAGGAGGCACAGCCGTTGATCTGGGAGACACGGATGTTCACCAGTTCGACCAGGGTGCGGTCGAGTCCGGCCGCGCGGGCGGTCTCCCGTACCGCCTTCGCGGTCTCGAGCAGAGCCCGGTACGCCTGGGGGCTCTGCCGGTCGATCCACACCCGGTCCCCGGGCGGTGTCGTACTCATCGGTCCCCCGGGGTCCGCTGCCAGAAGGGGGCCGCGGCCGGGATGAGGGGGAGGGAGGACGCCACGCGGCCGAAACGGTCGTCCTGGCGGGCCCAGGAGGCGTAGGCGGCGTCGATCTCCTCGCGGTCGCGGCCGACGAAGTTCCACCACATGAGGATCGGCTCGGGGAAGGGCTCACCGCCGACGAGCATGACCCGGGTGGGCTCACGGACGTCCAGGGGGAGTTCGTCCCGTCCTTCGCCGAGGTAGCCGAGCCGACCAGGGGGCAGGGGCTGGTTGCGGACGGCGACGGCACCCTGGAGGACGACGAGCGCGTACTCCCAGTCGGGGCGCAGGGGGACCGTGGCCGGGGCCCGCAGGTCCAGTTCGACGCCGACGAGCGGGGTGTCGTGCCGGGCGGGGCTGCTCAGGCCGCCGAAGTCGCCGATCAGGACGGTCGCGGCGCCGGCCTGGCCGTCGAGGTCGGCCCGCGGCAGCTCCGCGTGGTGCTCGAACGCGGGTGCGCCGTGCCGGGTGCTGTCCGGGAGGGCGGTCCACATCTGGATGCCCTCCAGGGTGCCGCGGTAGTGGCCGGTGGCCTCCTCCGCGTGGGAGACGGCGCTGCCGGAGGTCATCAGGTTGAGCTGGCCCGGCTTGATGACCTGCTCGGAGCCGAGGCTGTCGCGGTGCAGGACCTGGCCGTCGGTCAGCCAGGTGACGGTCTGCAGGCCGATGTGGGGGTGCGGGCCGATGTCCAGGCCGCTGTTCTCGGTGACGTCGGCCGGCCCCATGTGGTCGGCGAAGCACCAGGCGCCCACCGTGCGCCGGCCCCGGCGGGGCAGGGCCCGGCGCACCCGGATCGCGCCGACGGTCGCCTCCCGGCTGTCGCTCACCTCCAGGCAGGGCGGTTCGGGATGGCCGGAGTCGGCCTGATCGGCGGGCGCGTCGGCCGTACTGACCGGTCCGCTCATCACAAGACCTCTTTCCTCGTGTGTCGGTGTCTTCTGGTGACCGGACCGCCAGGAGACGCGGCTTGCTTCCGGCGTGTCCGCGGGCGCTTGTGTCCACCATGACGTGCAGTCCACGGTGGAAGTACCCGCTTGAGCGTGCGGCAAAAGGCGACCCCCGTCGGCCGGCGGGGGTCGCTCGAATCCGCGACGGTCCGTCGGCCGCACCCCGTTGTGCGGCCGACGGACCGTCGCTGGTCCCCTCCTGGACAGGGGCCGGGTCAGGCGGTGGCGAGGCCGGCCTTGAGGCCGGACGTGATCTTGACGACGCGCTCGGCCTGGACCCGGGCGGCGGTGCGGGTGGTGTCGTCGACCGGGTTGTTGCCCTGGGCGTCGACGTGGGAGGTGCCGTAGGGGTTGCCGTCGGCGAACTTGGCGGGGTCGGTGTAGCCGGGGGCCACGACGATGCCGCCGAAGTGGTGGACGGAGTTGTAGAGCGCGAGCAGGGTGGACTCCTGGCCGCCGTGGGCGGTGGAACTGGCGGTGAAGCCGCTGTAGACCTTGTCGGCGAGCTTGCCCTGGGCCCACAGGCCGCCGAGGGTGTCGATGAACTGCTTGAGCTGCGAGGCGATGTTGCCGAAGCGGGTGGGGGACCCGAAGATCACGGCGTCGGCCCACTCGATGTCGGCCGGGGTGGCGACGGGGATGTCGGCGGTGGCGGTGGCGTTGGCGGCCCAGGCCGGGTTGGAGTCGATCGCGGCCTGCGGGGCCAGCTCGGCGGCCTTGAGCAGGCGGACCTCGGCGCCGGCCTTCTCCGCGGCCTGGGCGATCTCCTTACCGATCTCGGCGACGATGCCGGTGGAGGAGTAGTAGACGACGGCGAGCTTGGTCTGGGTGCGCACGGCTGCGGTCTCCGTTCGGTTGGTGTCGGGTGTGCGGTGACGGCT
This sequence comes from Streptomyces hirsutus, assembly GCF_001418415.1. GTDB lineage: Bacteria > Actinomycetota > Actinomycetes > Streptomycetales > Streptomycetaceae > Streptomyces > Streptomyces hirsutus. The sequence continues at coordinate 30,687 of NZ_LIQT01000347.1, read as the reverse complement.
GAAGATGCCCATGACAGCTTTCGTTCCGGTGCTGAACACCCACTGACGAGTGTTGGTTGAACAGTAAACTATCGTGGGGCATCTGCGCTTCCAGGGGTGGGTGGCAAGTCAACGCATGATCGCAATGCAGGTCGGCTGGACCCCGCGTGCAGCCCGACTCGTCTGCCACTCTGCAGCCACCGTTCAGGGAACCGGTGCCGTCGGGATGGCCGAATCGCCGTCACTGACGGCCCGCAGCTCGCCCTCGTCGCTGCCGACACACACGCCTGAGGTGCGGTTTCGTTCAACGTGGCTGCGGGTCGGCAGGGTTGCCTCCCGTGAGGTGGAGTGAGGAGGGCGGGCGTCCTGACTTGCCGCTCGAGAACCGGCTCCCGATGGCGGGTATCGGAGGAATATTCCGGCGCAACGACTTTTTGCCAGGTGGCGGACCTCACGCCCCAGGTAGTTCAATGTTCAACTAAATGGGCTGCTGTCTCAAGTGCCTGAAGGCAGACAAATATCCGCAGAGCAATCCATTCGCATCGCCGGGTGAGCAGGGAGAAGGAACCATGCCGAACAGGACTGTGCGCCGGGCCGCCGTCGCGATCGCTTCTGCTGCCGTCGCGGCAGCCGGCCTTCTCGCCGGCGGCGGCTCCGCCTCGGCGGCGGCGTACCCGAGCGGCAGCCACTCGGGCGTCGCGTCCGCCGTCCGGATCTCTGACCATCACAACGGATACCGGCACAACCACAGCGGGGACCGGCACAGTTCATTCGATGGCCGGGGCGGCGACGGTCACGGCTACGGGAAGCGGGATCACGACGGTGGCCGCCACTGGATCCGGTACGACGACCGCGACGGTTACCAGGAGCGGATCGACGAAGGCCGTCGTCAGTGGGTCCTCGACCAGCTCCGCTGGGCCGAGGACCACGGACACGCCCGCCAGGGCAGCCTGCAGCACCACGACCGTTCACACGGCTGAGGACCGCGGGCACCGAGGCCGCCACTGCCTGGGCTGCCGTACGCCGGTGGGCAAGTGACGCGGCCTGAGCCGCACCCCGCGCGGAGGTTCCGCAGCCGCCGCTGTGGCTTCGTTCCCTTCTGTCCTCGTGAACAAAGCCACCTCTCGTCATCGGCGGCCGTGACCTCCACCACTGCGAGTCCCGGCTCCGCCACATGTGCGCCGTTGCGGGGCCGGTGGATCCGGCCCTTCACGTACCGCTCCACGGTGCGCTGCGAGATGCCGAGTGCGTCGGCCACCGCCCGGGTGCCCTTGAACTGCTTGACCAGATACCGCATCTGCGCGCCAGCTGCTGACGGAGTATGAGGAGAGTGGGGAGGAACCGCTGCTGTCGCTGGCCGCGACGGTTTTGGAGTCCGAGGAGCCCGAAGTACGGCGGTATCCGATGCTGCGCCATCATTTCAGGGCTTACAAGCCGCTGGGCAACGCGCTGGCTGTGCTGCGCAGTGCCGGTCTGGCTGCCCACCGACGACGAGAAGGTGCGGACCCACCGCTACCTCTACCGCGGCAACAAGATCCCCTCGCCCTGGCCCATTGGGACCACGATCGCAGCGGCCGTCCGAGAGGGCTTGTGGAGAGCCGGATGCCTGGAGAGCGGGCACGTCGGTTCGGGAGGCGGGCCGGGGAAGCCCACCGACGGCAACGTCGGCAAGGCGCCCCGGTCCGACCTCACCAACTGTCCGAGTACGCGGGCGACATGGCCCCGTGGCCATACCCTGATTCATGACACTCCCACTCCGGGTCGTGACGCGTGGATGTACTGGTCGGCCCAGGCGCTGATGATGTGGGCGGCTCGCTGTGCTTGTCCTCGGGCGGTCAGGAGGTGGTCTGCTCCGTCGAGCGCGACGAAACTTCGCGGGTGTCGTGCCTCGTAGAAGATCTCCCCGGCGTTGGCGATGTCGACGGTGTTGTCGGTAGGCGAATGCAGGACGAGTAGTGGTAGGCGCAACTCGCGTATCCCGGCGCGCAGGCTGGCATGGTGGACGTCGTCGACGAAGGCACGCTTGAGGACCAGGGTCCTTCCGCCGACGAACCACTCGTGCGACCCTTCACTGAGAACGCGGTCTATGATCGCGTCGTACTGTCCCTCGACGTGGCTGGGGTCGACAGGCGCCCCGATCGTGGCGACCGCGCGGACGCCGGTTGCCTCGGCCGCTGCGGCGATGGCGGCGGCGCCTCCCCACGAGTGCCCCACCAGCAGGTCTGCTGGAGTCCCTCGCTCCGCCATCAGAGTTGCTGCACGGACGGTGTCCTGGACCTTGATGGTGAAGGAACCGTCCCCCCAGTCGCCGTCGGAGTCTCCGATCCCGAGGTTGTCGTAGCGCAGCATTCCGATCCCCTCGCGTGCCAGTTGCTTGCTGACGCGCGAAGCGGCCGGCGAGTTCTTGCCGAGTGTGAATCCGTGGACGAAGATTCCCCAGCCCCGGATCTCGCCGTCTGGCAGGTCAATTACTCCGGCCAGTTCGGGGCCGACGATGCTCTTGAATCTCACTTCTTCAGTCATGTTGTGATCACCTCGGCATGGGCTGTTCGTGGGGTAGGGGAGGTGAGGGCGACACCGGCTGTTGCCACGCGCGGGCTCCGCGCAGGAGAGCGGTGAGCGCGGTGCCTGTCGCTGTCGGTGTGTCAGGCGGTCGGCTTCTGGACGGAGGTCGGCTTGATGGCGAGTAGCGCAGTGATCTCATCGGCGAGGTGCGGGCCGAGCTTGCCCCAGCCGTCCTTGTAGCCGTAGACGCCGGCCAGGGTGCGGGCGTCATAGTCGCCGTTCATGATCTCGATGTCGGTGGCTGTGATGAGTGCCGGGTGGGCGACGCCGATGGCCGACGAGACCTTCATCAGCTCCTTGCGCAGGGTGCGCAGGTAGGCAGCGGCCCGGGTGGCCTTCGAGGTCGGGTCGAGGCCGCGGACCAGCCACGGGTTCTGGGTGGCGACGCCGGTGGGGCACCTGTCGGTGTGGCACTTCTGCGCCTGGATGCAGCCGATCGACAGCATCGCCTCACGACCCACGTTGATCATGTCGGCACCCAGGGCGAAGGCGACCGCGGCGTTCTCGGGCAGGCCGAGCTTGCCGGAGCCGATGAAGGTCAGGTCGTCGGTCAGCCCCAGCTCGGCGAAGGCGCCATAGACCCGGGAGAAGCCCATCCGGAACGGCAGCGACACCGAGTCGGTGAAGATCAGCGGCGCCGCCCCGGTGCCGCCCTCGCCGCCGTCGATGGTCACGAAGTCGACACCACGGTCACCACGCGCCATCAGCGTGGCCAGCTCCTGCCAGAAGTCCATCTCTCCCACTGCGCTCTTAACTCCGACCGGCAGACCGGTCTCGGTGGCGAGCAGCTCGACGAAGTCGAGCATGGAGTCGACGTCGCTGAACGCGGTGTGCCGCGACGGGGAGGCGGCGTCCTTGCCGGGCGGGATGCCGCGGATCTCGGCGATCTCCGGGGTCACCTTCGCGCCCGGCAGCATCCCGCCCAGCCCTGGCTTGGCGCCCTGGGAGAGCTTGATCTCTATCGCCTTGACCGGGGCGCCGGCGACCACATCCTTGAGCTTGTCGAGGCTGAAGGTGCCGTCCTCGTTGCGGCAGCCGAAGTACGCCGTACCGATCTGAAGGACGAGGTCGCCGCCGTTGCGGTGGTACGGCGAGAGGCCGCCCTCGCCCGTATTCTGCATCGTGCCCGCCAGCGCCGCCCCTTTGTTGAGCGCCGTGATCGCCGCGCCGGAGAGCGATCCGAAGCTCATCGCCGAGATGTTCACCACGCTCGCCGGTCGGAACGCCTTGGCGCGCCCGCGCGGCCCGCCCAGCACCTTGGCTGAGGGCAGTGGGGCCTGCGGGTCCTGCGGGTCCTGCGCGTCGGGCAGCGTGTCGGCGAACGTGCGCTGCTTCAGGTAGGCGTGCCCCTGCACGTGCTCGACGTCGACGTCAGTTCCGAACCCGAAGTAGTTGTTCTCCTCCTTCGCCGACGCATAGATCCAGGTGCGCTGGTCACGGCTGAACGGGCGCTCCTCCTCATTGGTGGTCACGATGTACTGCCGCAGCTCCGGCCCGATCGTCTCCAACAGGTACCGGGCGTGCCCGATCACCGGGAAGTTCCGGAGCAGTGCGTGCTTCTTCTGGAAGAGGTCGCGGGCGGCCATCAGCGCCAATCCTGTTGCGGTGGCCGTGCCGATACTCCGGGCTTTCATGAACGTTCCTCTCCTCGATGCTCGACTCCACCGGCTATGCGGTGGACGTCGACGTGTCGTGTTGGGCGTTGGGCGACGGGCACGGCCCAGCGGGGGGAAGAAGGCGGGGATGCCGGCGCCGCCGTTCTCGCCCACGTAGGACGCGGCCATGCGGAAGATCTGGCCGGCGGCCAGCAGGATGCCGAGTCCCCCGTCGTCCACGCCGAGACGATCCGTAGCTGCGAGACGCTGGTGTGCAGCAGTGCGGTGATGAGAACACTGGGGATCCCGCTCAGGCCGAATCCGTCCACCACGAGCGATGCTCCTGAGCCGATGTCGGCGACTGCCTCCGCGGCAGAATCGACTGTGGCTCTGTGTGCGTTCGGGGCCCGGGATGGTGTCGGGCCCGGGCAGTGGGATCACTGGGCGGGTCCGGCATCGACGCGGTCCGCGTGGTCAACGGAAGACGCGGTCTGTCCGGCGATCACGGTGACCGTCCCCGAGGTGGTCTCCATGCGCGGCAGTGCTCACGGAGCGGGCAGCGGCAACGGCGGTGCTGTCGGCCGTGTTTCATGCTCTGTCTCCTGAAATTGCGGGCGCCCGGGCCGTGGCAGCGGTGGCTGCGGAACCTTCGCTTGGGGTGCGGGGGCGGCATTCGGTGTCNNGACACCGAATGCCGCCCCCGCCGTCCTGTGACACCCGCCCGCATACGCAGGGAGGTGGCTCGGACTGCGTCACTTGCCCACTGGCGTACGGCAGCCCGAGCGGTGGCGGTCTTGGCGACCGCGGCCCTCAGCGATGTGAACGGTCGTGGTGCTGCACGCTGCCCCAGTAGGCGTGTCCGTGGTCGCCGGCCCAGCGGTGCTGGTCGAGGACCCACTGACGACGACCGTCGTCGATCCGCGCCCGGTGACCGTCGCGGGCGTCGTACCGGATCCAGTAGCCACGGCCCTCGTGCCCCCGCTTCCAGTGACCGTGGCCCTCGTGACCCTGCTTCCAACCGCCGTGATCCCGCTTCCAGTGGCCACGACCATCGCTGCCCCGGCTGCCGAATGCGCTGTGCCGGTCCCCCCTGTGGTTGTGCCGGTCCCCCTTGTGGTGGTCAGCGGTTCGGACGGCGGAGACGACACCCGACTGGCTGCTGCTCGGGTACGTCGCAGCCGAGGCCGAGCCGCCGGTGGCGAGAAGCCCGGCTGCCGCGACGGCGGTCGAGGCGATCGCAACGGCGACTCGACGAAAAGTCCTGCTTGCCATGTTTTCCTCTCTTTCCCCACCCCACGACGCGAATGAGCGAGTTAGCGCATATTTGCCTCGCTAAGCACTGAAGACACTAGCCCAACTTGTTGAATGATGAACTATTTCTGGCGGTGAGGTGCACCACCTGGCGAAAAGTCGTTGCGCCGGAATATTTCTACGACCCCCCACTGTTGCAAGCCGGCCCTCGGACAGCAGTCGAGGATCCGCTCACCTCACGCCACCTCACGGGGAGCAACTCGGTGAATCCGCAACCACGTTGGACGACGCCACACCTCAGGCGCATGCGCCGGCAGCGGCGAGGGCGAGCAGCGAGGAGGAAGCCAACCCGGACCGCACGGAAGCGGTGCTGCGCGATTTCCGCGGCGTCCACACCAGCGAGGACCGCCCGGTCGACCCGGACCTGACCCTGCGGGGCGAACCTACCGACCACGATCTTCCGCCTGCCCTGCCCCGCCTCCGCACCCTGGAGACGTGGCTCGTCCTCACCCTCGACCGGGTACGGCAGCAGATCGCCACAACCGAACGCCGCGAGCAGGAGCGCCAGCGCGGCGAGCAGGCCCGACCGGCCACACCCGACTGGATCCTCAAAGGCGGCCTGAACCGCGACTCACCGCCTGTCGCCGTCCACGTCGGCGGCTGCCATATGGCAGGCAAACGCTGGAGAGGCGTACCCCGGGACGTTGCCCTGCGAGCACTGAGCGAAGGCATCGAGGCCTGCGGGCACTGCCCGGCCTGACGCTGAGCTCGGCTACCTGGATGGCTAGGCGCTGCGACGGGCAGAACGACGCCAGGTACTTCGCCGCGGCGGTAGAGATGGCCGGGGACTTACTCGGTCGGGTGAAGCCGCCGGGATCGGAGAACCTCTTGGGGTGTCGGCGCGTAGTGCCGTGCATGGAGCCGATCAACGAAGCACATGTGGTGGAGCCGGGGCTGGCCGTGGTGGAGATCGCGGCATGCGACGACCAGACGGCCTTCGCAGTCCAGGAGCTGTTCGCCACGCGGTGGGCGACCGCGGCGGCGGACCGTACGACCCGGGATCCGGGGCAGCCCGGAGTGCGGCTGCGCTGCTACCTGGACGTGCGCCAGACGCTCGGCTCATAGCACCGGGCTGGCCTTTCCTCGTGCCGGGCTGCTGCGGGGCTCCTAGGCTGGTGCTGCTCGGGGCTGGAGGTGTGTCATGCCCGCGAGCGTGTGGAATCTTTACAAGCCCCCGGTGGGGCCCAGCGGTTCCGTCCGCGTTCAGCGGCATCTCACCGCACTTCCGGCCCCGCCGCCACCTGATGACCGCCACCCGCTACCGAGCCGAGATGACCATCCGCTTCGCGATCTGGGATCAGGTCACCGGCGGGTCGTGTCCCTTCTCGTGGTGTGGCCGATCATCCGGCGGTCGGGCGTTGTCAACTTGGCTGATACGCCGAGTGCCTGGGACGATTCTCAAGTCCTTGGCCGTCGGGAGGGGCGTCGTGTCGCCATCGTACAAGGAGTACCGGTTCTCGGCGGAGGTCATCGCCCACTGCGTGTGGCTCTACCACCGTTTCCCGCTGAGCTACCGCGAGATCGAAGAGTTGATGCTCGCCCGGGGCGTGACCGTCTCGTACGAGACGATCCGGCAGTGGTGCGTGAAGTTCGGCCCGGTCTATGCACGCGAGCTGCGGCGGCGCCGACCCCGGGCCGGTGACACGTGGCATCTGGACGAGGTCTTCATCAAGGTCAACGGTGAGCGGCAGTACCTGTGGCGGGCGGTCGACCGGGACGGCAACGCCCTGGACATCCTCGTCCAGCGCCCCCGGGACGCCAAGGCCGCCAAGCGATTCCTCGCCAAGCTGATGAAGAAGCAGGGCCGGGTACCGCGGGTACTGATCACCGACAAGCTCCGCAGCTACGGCGTCGCCCACCGCGAGCTCATGCGGT
>NZ_LIQT01000347.1:0-23320 GCF_001418415.1 Streptomyces hirsutus | reverse complement strand
ACTCAACAACGTGACAACGCCAACTGCAGGTCGTGATCTGCGCTCAATCGCAGTTGCCCCCTCTGCTCAGCGAGAGTTGGCCAGCGGCCATGAAGCTGAGGACTCCGCAGGATCGCAGGCGCAAGTGACCGCTTCTGCTGGCAGGGATCGCCTGCAGAAGCGGTCAGCTTGGAGATCTGCCGGCCGGGGGCCCGTTCGGTTGAGGTGAACCACTGGTGCCTGGACAGTCCGGCCGTTGAGCGCCTACGCAGCGCACCTCATGGAGTCTTCCTGCCGTCTCAGGTCAGGTCCCCGGCCTTGCGGTGGTCGACCACAGTATCTGGGCCGGGGCTCATGATCGTCTCGTGTCCATTCTCTGCGCGCACGCGGTAGGGCGGCGTTCCGTCGGGCCCCAGCACCTCGACGATCTCCACGACATGGTCTTCCCTGCCAACGACACGGCCGTGGACCACGAGACGGTCACCCTTGCTTGCATGCATAGCCAACTCCTCTTCGAGTACGGGCCCCCGCCTCCTCAGGCGCGCCAGACCGGCGTTGGGGGCCAGCGGTGAATTACCCCGTCGGAGAGCGCCAGCACCACTCGCATGGCCGCCTACGACCGAATGGTCGATGAGGTCGGACAACGAGTCTCATAACCAACTGCGCCACGCAGATCGGCAGTCACGGCAGGTCAGAAAGATCGATAGGAGGCGTGGCCACCTAACGCTGACCGTCACAGTGGGGAGGAGATTTCTCCCCCGTCCAGCGCCCGGACTCTGTCCACAGGCGAACCGCCCGAGGCTGCTCTCACGACGCCGTGACCAGCACAGCGTCCGACTCTGTGAGGAGCCGTCCATGCCCCAGACCGCCACCACGCCGCTCGCCCCGATGACCCCGGACGCGGCGATCAGCGCCTTCACCTACCTCCGGGCCGTCCAGGCTGGCGACACCGCTGCCCGCGAGTTCGCCGGCGCCGAACCCCGGATGCCCGCCCTGCTCGTGGATGTCGCAATGCGGATCGTCGTCCCGGTCACCGCTCTGCCCGGCCCGGACGCGGGCGAGCCATGCGAGGACACCTTCGCCCTGGAAGCCCTCGGACGCGTCTTTGTCACCACCCTGCGCACCTGGGCACAGGCTGGTCCGGACGCGGCGGAGGGCATAACCCGCGCGGTCATCTACTTCGCCCAGCAGTTCCTCACCGAAGACCACGAGGACGTCGCCGGTGTCCTGCACCATCTGGAGGCCGTCGGCGTGGGCCAGGCTCTCGATGCGCACCCCGCCCCGGCTAGCGCGCCCCCAGTGCGCCTGACCACCGTGTAATGCGCACTGGAGACGGGCGGTGGTGCGCACCGCACCGGGTGGACACCGCAGGCGGGCGGGCGTCTCCGCGTGACGGGCTCGCCAGCGAGTTGAGGGATGAGTTTCGCAGCGGGCGGGCGCGAGATGGTGGCGTGCCCCGCCCCCGTGGTGCTGGATCAGCCCAGAGGCAGCTTCAGGCACGCGGGGCTGCCGTCGGGGGAGCTGATTGTTGTGGTGCTGCCGTCGACGCTCGCGTCCGAGTAGAGCGGGTCCTTGCTGGTGACGACCAGCATCAGCCGGTGATCCTCGGGCAGGTCGTAGCCGGCGGCCTGCAGCTTCCAGGTGGCGCTGTGGTCCTGGTCGGGGGCCAGGTCGGTGAGCGTGAGGGGTTCGTGGGTGATGATGCGGGCCATGCTGTCGGGGCCGAGGTCGAAGAGGCAGGCCACCAGGGTCGTGGAGCGGGCCGTGCTGCGCACGGTCAGCGCGAGTTCGCAGATGCCCCGGATCCGGCGTGCCGCGCCATCGTGGCTGCCCGCCGCGATCGGATCGCTCGTCCAGACCGCGAGGTTCTGCCGGTCGAACTTCTCCGTGACGTAGATCTTCGGGTTGCCGTTCCACTCCGCCTGGCCGCTCGTGATGACGGCGTCCGCCGCGATGGCCTCGGTCGGCTGCCCGGCGGTGAACTCCCGCTCCCAGCCCGTTTCCGGTTCGGTTGCCAGGCCGCCATCACGGTCGTCCGATGCAGTGGCCGTCAGGTACCACCGTTCGGTGGAGGTGGCGATGTCCTCCCAGGACGGGCTGGACTCGCGGGCAGCCGGTGTGACGATCTCGGTGCTTCCGGTCTGCGGATCGGTCCGGATCTCGTAGGTGAACATAATCTGGCTGTTGACCGCGGGCCAGGTGGGTACGGCGTTGTCGATCCCGCGCACGTGATGGTCCAGCCAGGCGAACGCCTCCTCGACCGGCTCGTTCGGGCCGCTGAACGGGATGGTCAGACCGGCGCTTTCGGGCGCGGCGTGGTCGCCGATCCACAGGTTCAGGTGCTTGGGCACGGTCAGGCCGTTGAAGTGCTCGATGACCTGGTTGGCTGCGAACAGCGTCTCGTGCCAGGTGTTGGAGAAGAAGGTGGGGACGGCGCGGGCGTTGGTCTTGTCGGCGTACGAGGAGGGCGCCCGTTTCTTGCCCCACTTCACTACGGTGTCGAGGTTCTGGCCGGCTTGGAAGTCCGCCAGGATCTGCTGGGTGGCCGCGTCGAATTTCCGCTCGACCGGACCGCCGGTGAAGTTGATCAGGGCGGTCACCGCCGCCAGGTGCCGGGTGTCGTGCTGGTAGAGACTCGCGGCCAGGTCGCCCCAGGTGCTCAGGGCCACGACCGCGGCCACGCGCTCTTTCGGATCGTGCGCCGCGACCAGCTGGCTGATACCCGAACCGTAGGACTCGCCCATGAAGGCGATCCGGCTGGGACTGAAGTGCTTCTCCGCGTAGTCGATGACGGTCAAGCCATCGGCCCAGTCGAGAGGTCCGGCCACGTCGATCGTGCCCCCGGAGGTGAACGGCCCGTCCACATAGCCCTTGCCAGGCACGGCCATCGTGAGGCCGATCCCACGGGGGGTGTAGGCCAGTACGTGGTAGCCGCGCACCGCCAACTGGAGGTACGTGTACTCGAACAGGCCCCAGCCCAGGGGCGTCCAACCGGCGGGCATGATCACCACGGGACGGGGCTCGTCGGTCTTGAGCTTGATCGTGTGCGCCGACAGCCGTACGCCACCCTCGGCAGCGATGCGGGGAAAGCCGATGATCGCCTGCTGCTGCACCTGCTCCGTCAGCCTCTGCAGGTCAGGAGGCAGCACCGGCTGCTCAGCCGTACCGTCCAGGGTGGCGATCAGCGCCTCGGCGACGTGGGCGGCGGCCGGGTCCAGCGACGTGGGCGAGGTGTAGATGCCATGCCGGGCGATCCGGCTCAACTGTGCTGCGGTACCCACGCCGTCGTTGTTGTGCGGGTGGCTCACGATGCCCGTCCTCTCGCTGTCGCCGACCGAGCCTTGCGGCACCGCCGGCACATGCCGTCTGCCGGAGACCCGGCATGTCCCCGATCCTTTCGGTCCACTCCTTCACCGAAGGCAAAGGGCGCAGGGTGTGCAGAAGCGCGGCCACCACTCAGCGCGATCCGAGCGCCCCCTGAGCGCCACGCGCGCCCCGCGGGAAGTGGCTACCGCCCACGACACCCTCGCCAGCCCGTGACCGCAGGCGCGTCCGCAGGCCGGGGCGCAGCGGGAGAGCGTTGCGACAGCCCTCATCTGATCTTGGTGGGCACGATGGAGCGCGCCGTACGTCGTTGGGTGCCGTGATGGGGGGGCGCCGTCACTTGTGACCACGCTGGACAGTGGCGCCGCCGCCCCTTCCCACCGCCGCCGTGTCCGCACCGACCTCAACATCCAGCACGTCCCGCTGCTCGGCAAAGAACGACCGCGGCTCCCCGCGATGAGCTCGATCAGGGAGTGGTCGGCTCTGTGGTCCAGCCATGCCGGCAGCGGGCAGTTCCTGGCACGGACCGAGGTAGCAGCGCAGCCTCACCCCAGGCTCACCCGGGGGGACCTTGACCGTGCGGATGGCGGTCGCGGTCGTCCAGCGCACGGCGAGCGCTGCCTGGAAGGCGAGGGCAGTGTCGTCGTCCGCGGCCGCGACGTCGACCACGACCAGTCCCGGCTCTACGACGTGCGCATCCTGGATCGACGCACCGCGGCCGGTGCGGGTTCACCACCAGATGTGTCTCACCCGGTCGTGTGCAGTTCACCGGTGTGCCCCTGTTCTGCCGCCCGCACTGTGCACACAAGCGCGAACGCACCCGGCCTGCTCGTGGTCCTCTGCGCAGTGCGCAGCCGGTGGCCGTGCCGGGGTATGGCGGCCCCGGATTGGCGGCGCGAAAGTGCGGTAAGCCCTCGCCGTCCCGTTGCTGCAGGTACAGGGTCCGCAAAGACCCCTGGTGAACCCTTTCACTCCGCCTGAGGAGTGATCTTCTCTTCGCCTGAATTACAGGCGGACACTCAGCGTGGCAAGGTGAATCGTCCGGCTATGCCCGATCACTCAGAGGAGAACCGATGGCTGTCGACGTGCAGAAGTGGTTCGACGAAGACTTCGGCGCCGGTCTTGTGCGCCACGCGGACGAAGCGCGCAAGGTTGAGACCAAGTTCCAGGTCAGCATCACCGGTGAGGGCGGCGGGGAGTGGTGGGTCGACCCGTCGGCCGGGAAGGTCGAGCGAGGAAACCCGGGTGGTGCCGGCCTCACGATGGTGATGGATGCCTCGACTTTCGCCAAGGTCTACGACGCCCCGAAGTCAGGCCTCACGCAGGGCTTCTTCGCCGGTCACGTCCGCATGACCGGCAATACCGCAGCAGCGGAGAAGTTCGCTGACCTGCTCCAGCTCGCCAAGCAGTAGAAGCAACACAGAGTTGAGAGACGTCCGGGACGCCAACGGCTCAGCGCACGCTTCACCACGCGTGTCCCTCAACCGCCGACGGATGATCCCGGAACACCGGTACCAGGACTATTTCGGTACCGGTGGCTTGCCGGAAACCGCAACGCCGGCCCGGCGGAAGTCGTTCAGGGCGGCAGCTGTCGTGTCCGGGGCCACCCCGACCGAGTAGTCGAGGCGTACGCGTGTACGAAAGCCTGCCGCGACGGCGTCCAGGGCGGTCGCGCGTACACAGTGGTCCGTCGCGATGCCCACCACATCGACCTTCTTGACCCCGCGGGCGCGCAGCCAGTCCGCCAGGGAGGTGCCCTCCGCGTCCGCGCCTTCGAAGCCGCTCTTGGAGGCGCTGTGGGCGCCCTTGAAGAAAACGGCGTGCACCTTGCCGTCCGTGACGACGGGTGCGAAATGGGGATGGAACTCGCTTCCTTCGCCTCCTGCCACGCAGTGGACGGGGAAGCTGTCCCGGAAGTCCGGGTGTTCGGAGAAGTGGCCGCCCGGATCGATGTGATGATCCCGGGTGGCCACCACGTACCGGTAGTCACGCCCCGCACTGCGCTCCACCAGGTCCGCGATCGCCGAGGCGATCCGCGCCCCTCCCTTAACGGGAACGTTGCCCCCTTCGCAGAAGTCGTTCTGCACATCCACCACGATCAAGCCCCGGCTCATCACGACCACCTCTCAGCACGGTGGAACACGGGAGTGACCACTGCGGCTGTCCCTTACCGATGCTGGGCGATCACAGCAGGAAGCGCCCGACCGGCTACGCCGAACGGGTGACCTCGTGCCGGGCACCACTGGGCACCGGTCCGGAAACCGGAACGGGGCAACCTGCGCCCCACCCTCAACGGCGCCCTGTCCCCTGCTCGGTACACGGCGCGGAGTCCACATCTGTACGACGTACGGTTCGAAAGGGGCACCGGGCCGCGATGAGTGAGCGGTGTACAGGACGTTCAGGACTTCCCCGGGGGTACGGCGTCGGTGCTCTGGGCGCGGGCGGTCAGCACCTCGCGCAGGATGCTGTCGGGCGTGCGTGCCCTGCGCAGCAGCGCTCACAGGTGCGCCGGCCCGCCGCCCTGCGGAGGCCGGGCCTTCCACCGATCGGCCTCAATTCTCCTTCCTCCCTTCCGGATTGCCGCCTGGCCGACATGCGCTTTGGGCTGCTTTCCGCTGAGATGGGGAGCGGCACCGCCTGCCACCAGGCCGGCGGGCCGGAAGAAGGGAACGGGTTATGACGACTCAAGGAACAAGGCTGCCTGCCGGCGTGGTCATGATCGAGGACAGCGAGTGCCCTCCGGCGACGTTGGGGCTGTGGAAGCACTACGGGCGCAAGGGCCCCGCCTACGGCATCGGCGCCGGGTACACGGTGTCCCTCAGTGAGCTGCCCGCGGACGGCGGCAGCATGACGAAGAACGTGTCCTCATGGGTCAATAAGACCCAAAGTGACGCGAAGCTGGTCAGCAGCAAGGGCACCCGGATCCTCAAGGCCGGCGAGTCCATGGAAGAGCCCGCCAGCCACAACGACACTGTCGAACGGGTCGAGTGGGTCTAAAGACACCGACCACACCCCCGACCACCGCAGGCCACGCCACCACGCAGACCGGTCCACAGATGGCGCAACCGTAGGCGCGCCCCTTGTCGCGTCCCGGCCCCTGGGCGGCGTGCGGCGCCCTGGCGGTGCCTCATGCCGCCCAGGGCGCCTACCCTTGTCGAATACCTCATCCATGCAGGTGGGAGCGGGTTTGGGTGTCGGCCAGTGGTTGCCCGAGTAGGCGCTCTCGCGCGGTCGGCGGTGGTTGCGGCATGATGATCGGTCGTGCTGCTGAGACTGGCGTACCTGGGTATGACGAACACGTTCGCGATGCTGCGGCTGCTGCCGATGAGCGGCCGCGAGAAGGATGTAGAAATCCTGGCCCTGCGCCATCAGATTGCGCTCCTGGAGCGGCAGCTGAACGGGCAGCGGGTCCGATTCCACGCGAGCGACCGGGCGTTCCTGGCGGCGTTGCTCCAGGGCCTGCCGCGGAAGGTTCTGCGCGGGATGCGGCTGTTGGTGCGGCCGGACACGCTGCTGCGATGGCGCCGTAACCTCATCGCCGTCCGGCACGCCGCCCAGTCCCGGCCGAAGCGCGGGGGCCAGCCGCGCACCGTGCGCTCGATCCGAAGGCTGGTGCTGCGCCTGGCCAGGGAAAATCCAAGTTGGGGCTATCGGCGCGTGCATGGTGAGCTGCTCGCGCTCGGGGTGAAGGTGGCGGCATCCACGGTCTGGGAGATCTTGAAGGAGGCCGGAATCGACCCGGCACCCGCATGCGCTTGCAGCACGTGGGCGGACTTCCTGCGCTCCCCGGCCGACGCCCTACTGGCCTGCGACTTCTTCGAGACGGTCACCCTGTCAGGGGCACTGTTGTACGTGTTCGCCGCGATCGAGCACGCGAACCGGCGGATCCGGATCCTGGGCGCGACCGCGCATCCGACCGCGTCCTGGGTGGTCCAGGCGGCGAGGAATCTTGTCATGGACCTCGAGGACGCCGACTGCCGGGCGCGCTATCTGATCAGGGACCGGGACGGGAAGTTCCCGCGGTTGTTCGACAAGGTGTTCCAGGACGAGGACATCGAGGTCGTGCTCAGCGGCGTCCGGATGCCGAGAATGAACTCGATCATGGAGCGGTGGGCGCAGACCTGCCGGCGAGAACTGCTGGACCGCATGTTGATCTGGGATCAGCATCACCTCCTGTACGCCCTGCGCGAGTTCGAGACGTTCTACAACGAGCACAGGCCGCACCAGGGCCTTGCGAACGCCCGCCCCCTCCACCCGCTGCCCGCTCCGATCGAGGACCCGGACCGGATCGCCCGTCTGGACATACGACGGCGGGCGCGGCTTGGCGGCACCCTCCACGAGTACCAACATGCGGCCTGACCAGCATGGATGAGGTATTCGGCAAGCGCAGGGTCGTGCTGGTGTAGAGCTACACCCGCACCCCGGGTGGGGGGGGCGGCAGGCTGCGGATCCGGCGCCGCGAGCGCGCCGAGGACGGGGGTGACGGGCTGCCGCCCGGCCCGATACGCCTGGCCTCCCCGTATGACACCGACGCCCGCTGGTCCGCCAAGCGCGACCTGTTCTGGAACGGGTTCAAGCTGCACGGGTCGGAGACCTGCCATCCACAGGTCGACGGCGACCGTCCCGCCCGGCCGAACATCATCACAAACGTGGCCACCACCGTCTCCACCCTCCCGGACACCAAGGCCCTGGAGCCGATCCACCAGGCTCTCGACCGCCGTCGACTGCTGCCCGCACGCTGGAACGATGTCGTCCAAGAAGGCGTGGCCAAGACCGTCGTGTCCTTCGCCGCCCTGGACTGCATCCCCTGCCCCTCCAAGGACCAGTGCGCCAGCGCCCGCAGCAACCGCCGCCGGCTCAGCCTCCAGCCCGCGAACTCACCGAGGCCGTCCAAGCTGCCCGCGCCCGCCAGCAGACCGGCGACTTCAACCGCGACTACGCCCTGCGCACCGGTGTCGAGGGCACCATCTGCCAGGCCACCCACACCACCGGTCCACGCCGCGCCCGCTACCGCGGCCTGGCCAAGATCCACCTCGACCACACCACCAGCGCCACAGCCCTCAACCTCATCCGCGTCGTCGCCTGGTGGAACGGCCGCCCCCTCGACCGCGCCAACCACAGCCACCTCGCCAGACTCCAACTCTCCCTCGCCGCATAACAGTTATAATTAACTACCAAGATCTGTCAGGGCCGCGGGCGCGTACAACAGGTCGATCAGCTCGGCCGCGGCGAGCCCGAGCGACAGCTCGCCCGACGCGACCGGGCCGCTGTCCTAAAGGACGACGATCAGCAGGTCCTTCGGTGTGCTCATGAGGACACCCAGCGGTTGCGGACGGAGGGTGCGAGCGCTCCGTGCCCGGCCGGTGTGTGGCCCGGCCCGGCTCGCTCACGTCCTCTCAGCCTACCGGCGGCCGGGGCGGCCCTCAGCGGGCGTAGGTGTAGAAGCCACGGCCGGACTTCTTGCCAAGCAGGCCCGCCTCGACCAGGCGGAGCAGCATCGGCGGTGGGGCGTACAGGGGCTCGGCGAACTCCTGGTGCAGGGCGTCGGCGACGGACTTGACGACGTCGAGGCCGATCAGGTCCGCCAGACGCAGCGGGCCCACCGGGTGGCCGCAGCCGAGGGTCATGCCCTGGTCAACGACGTCCGCTGTGACCTGGCCCGACTCGACCATGCGGATCGCGCCGAGCAGGTAGGGGATGAGCAGTCCGTTGACCACGAACCCGGCGCGGTCGGGAGCCTCGACGACCGTTTTACCGAGGGGCCCGGTGAGCAGGTTTGCGGTGCGGGTGTGGGTGGTGTCCTCGGTGTGGAGCGCGCTGACCAGCTCGACCAGCGGCATGACCGGTACCGGGCTGAAGAAGTGAACGCCGATGACGCGTTCGGGGTGGCGGGTCGCCCCGGCGAGGCGGCTGACCGGGAGGGAGGAGGTGTTGGTGGCCAGGACGGCGTCCTCGTCCTTGAGGATGCCGTCGATCCGGGCGAACAGGGCGGTCTTGAGGTCCTCGCGCTCGGGAACGGCCTCGATCACGAACTCGCGGTCGGCGAGCGCGTCGAGGTCGGCGGTCACCTCGATACGGCCGAGGGCGGCATCGCGGTCGGCGTCGGTGAGCCTGCCCTTGCGGATGCCCTGGTCCAGGGAGCCGCGGATGCGGTCTTGGGCGGCCGGTACGGCGTCGGGGCGGGCGACGACGACACGGACGTCGAGGCCGGCCCGGGCCGTGACGTCGGCGATGCCCGCGCCCATGACGCCGCAGCCGACCACGCCGATCCGGGAGATGGGTTCCATGGTCATGTCTGCTCCTGCCAGCGCATCAGGGTCGCTCCGATCGACATGCCGCCACCGAATCCGGCCAGGAGCACCAGGTCGCCGTCGCCGATCGCGCCGGAGCGGCAGGCGTCGTCCAGGGCGACCGGCACGGAGGCGCTGCCGATGTTGCCGTACTTCTCGAGGGTGCGGTGGGTACGGGCGTGGGACAGTCCGGCCCGCTCCACCAGGCGCCGCAGCAGCACGCCGTTGGGCTGGTGCGGCACGAAGTGGTCGACGCTGTCGGCGGGGACGCCGCTGCGCCGCAGCAGGCGGTGGAGGGCCGGGGGGACGTGGTCCATGACGAAGTTGCGCACGCCCCGCCCGTCCATGCGGAAGAAGTGGCCGCCTTCCTCGAGGAGTTGCGGGGTGAGCGGCTTGCGGCTGCCGCCCGCCTCGACGCGGATGAGGCCGTGGGCGTCGCCGCTGCTGGACAGTTCGGTGCCGAGGAAGCCGTGGCCGTCGCGGACGGGGCCGACGACGGCGGCGCCCGCGCCGTCGCCGAGGAGGACCGCGGTGCGGTGGTCCCCGTGGTCCAGGATGCGGGAGTAGATGTCGGCGCCGATGACCACCGCGTAGCCGTCGGGGTGGGCGGCGAGCAGACGGTGGGCCAGTTCGAGGCCGTAGACGAAGCCGCTGCACACCACGTTGATGTCGAAGCAGGCGGCGGCGTTCGCGCCGAGGGCGTGCTGCACGAGGTAGGCGGTGGGCGGCTGGGGCGAGTCACCGGTGGAGGTCGACACGATCAGGTGGGTGAGCGCGCTCGCGGGGATCCGGGCCGCGCGCAGCGCCTCGGCGGCGGCGCGGGCGGCGAGGTCGGAGGTGGCCTCGTCGGGGGCCGCGTACCGCCGGGTGATGATCTCGGTGCGTTCCTCGATCCACTCGGCGCCGATGTCGCACCATTCGGCGAGCTCCTTGTTGGTGATCTCCCGTTCGGGGAGGTGGGAGCCGGTGCCGACGATGCCCAGCGCGGTCATCGGCCCGCTCCCGCCGCCGCGAGGGCCGGGGCGGGGCGGCGCCAGGCGGTGAGGCGTTCCTCGCCGATGCGGGCGCGGGCGGCCGGGTCGGTGACGCCCAGTCCGTCGCTCGGTGCCAGGCAGCGGACGCCGACCTTGCCGAGGTGGCGGTTCTCCTGCACGAGCCGGGCGGCGTCCGCGACCTGTTCCAGCGGGTAGACGCTGCTGAGGACGGGCACCAGTCGGCCCTGCTCGAACAGCCGCAGGCACTCGGTCTGTTCCTGGAGGTTGGCGATGTGGCTGCCGACGACCCGTTTGAGGTTCATCCAGAGGTAGCGGTTGTCGTACTGGTGCTGGTACCCGGTGCTGGATCCACAGGTCACGACGGTGCCGCCGCGCCGGACGACGTGCACGGAGATGCCGAAGGTGGACCGACCGACGTAGTCGAAGGCGATGTGCGGGTCCTCGCCGACCTGGGCGCGGATGGCCCGGCCGAGGCGGCGGCCCAGTTCGGCCGGGTCGGCGTCGGTGTCCGCGTCCAGGCCGATCTCCCGGCGGTCGATGACCACATCGCAGCCCTGGCGGCGCAGGAACTCGGCCTTGGCCTGCGAGCCGACGACGCCGACGGCGATGCCGCCGCCGTTGCGGACCATCTGCACCGCGTAGGCGCCGAGTCCGCCGGTGGCGCCCCAGACGAGGACCACGTCACCCTGCTTCATCCGGGCGCCGTGGCCGCCGACGAGCATGCGGTACGCGGTGCCCGCGCACAGGGTGACCGAGGCCGCCTCCTCCCAGGTGAGGTGGGGCGGCTTGGCGACCAGCTGGGTGGCGCGGACCACGGTGTAGTGGGCCAGACCGCCGAAGTTCGTCTCGTAGCCCCAGGCGCGCAGGTGCCTGCCCATCATGCCGTCGTCGTGGGAGCCGGGGTCCTGGTCGTCGACGTAGGCGGGGCTCACCACCACGTGGTCGCCGGTGCGCCAGTGCCGTACGCCCGCGCCGACCCGCACGACCACGCCCGCTGCGTCCGAGCCGACGACCTGGTACGGCAGGTCGTGCCGTGTGGTGTAGCCGCCCTGGCGGGCGAAGCGGCGCAGGGCGGTGAAGGTGGAGATGGGCTCGAACATCGCGGACCACACGGTGTTGAAGTTGATCGAGCTGGCCATCACCGCGACCACGACTTCGTCGGGGGCCAGCTCTGGCATGGCCACGTGCCCCACGTGGAGGGTCCGCCGTACGTCCTTGTCGGCGTCGCCCGCCATCGATTCGGCGTCGTCGGCCCGCAGGTGCCCGGCCAGGAACTCCTCGGGCAGGGGAATCCGTTCCAGTTCCTCGGGGGGCGCGCCGTTGAGCACGGCCTTGCTGAACAGGTCCATGTGGGTTCCTCGCGATCAACGTCGGGATCCTGCCGGCAGGCGGCGCCGGGCGGCGGTGCGGGAGACGACGGGACGTCGTCGGACGGCGGTCCGGGGTCGTCGTGCCGCGACGGGATGCCGTGGGGCCGGGGGCCGGCGTCTTCGGGCGACACCGGGGTGGCGTCGGGCCCCGGTCCAGCGTCGTCGGGCGGCGCCGGGGTGGCGTCGGGCGGCCGGGTCACTCGGGCAGGATTTCCAGCTGGATGGCGGAGACCGGGCAGTAGTCGGCGGCCTCCTCGGCGGCTTCGATCAGGTCGGCGGGCGGGTGGGGGGTCTTGAGGAGCACCTTGCCGTCGTCGCCCTGGTCGAAGAGGTCCGGCGCGACCAGGGAGCAGGCCCCAGAGCGGCAGCAGGCGCCGGTGTCGACCCGGAGCAGCACCCGGCCGGGGCCGGCCTGGGCGCTCACGCGGAGGCCCCCTCGGTCCGCTCACCCCAGGTGACGGGCAGGTCGATGGTGCCGAAAACGAGGGTCGCGGTGCGGAACGGGATCTCCGACTCCGTTACGGCCAGGCGCAAATCGGGCAGGCGGGTCAGCAGCCGCTCGAAGGCGATCTGGAGCTCGATGCGGGCCAGGGTGTGCCCGACGCACAGGTGCGGGCCGTGGCCGAAACTGAGGTGCGGGCGCCCGCGGCGGCGGACGTCGAGGGTGTGCGGGTCGTCGTAGACGCTCTCGTCGCGGTTGCCGAGCAGCGGGGAGACGATGATGCCCTCGCCCGCGGCGACGGTCTGGTCGCCGACCCGTATGTCCTCGGTGGCGATGCGGGTGATGCCGAACTGGAAAATGCTGAGGTAGCGCAGGAGTTCCTCCACCGCGCCGCGCAGCAGCTTCGGTTCGTCCCGGACGAGGGCGAACTGCTCGGGGTGCATGAGCAGGGCGGCGGTCCCGGTGGTGATCATGTTGGCGGTGGTCTCGTGCCCGGCCGCGAGCAACAGGTAGGAGGTGAGCAGGAGTTCCGGCCGGTCGACTTTGCCGGGCACCAGGTAGTCGGCGACGAGCCGGCTGATCATGTCGTCGCCGGGCTCCTTCTGCTTGCGGGTGACCAGCTCGTCGAGGTACGCGCTGAGCGCGGCCTTGCTGTTGGCGATCCGCTCGGGCGCACCGGCCCGGTGCGGGTCGAACAGTGCCTCCAGGTGGGTGGTGAAGAACTCGGCGTCCTCGTAGGGCACTCCGAGGAAACGGCAGATGGAGCTGGACGACACCGGGATGCCGTACGACTCGTGGAGGTTGGCGGGCGGTCCCTGGCGGATCATCTCGTCCAGGAGCTGGTCACAGGCCTGTTCGATCTCCGGGCGCATCGCCGCGACGCGCTTCACCGAGAACTCCCCGGCGAGCATGGTGCGGTAGAAGGCGTGCTCCTCGCCGTCCATCCGCATGAAGGAGCCCTTGAGCACCGGCCGCATCTTCTGCCGGTACAGCGTGGGGAACCCCTCCCTGCCCATGTCCGAGCTCATCCGCGGGTCGTCCAGCAGAGTCCGCGCGGCGTCGTAGGAGGTGACCAACCAGGCGGGCCCCGTGGGGAGTTGCACCTTGACCAGCGGCGCCTGCCGCTGCAGGTCCAGCAGACCGGCGGGCGGGTCGTAGGGACAGGTGCGGTCGGTCATCGGGTATGCGGGCAGCTGCTCGGCCACTGCGACCTCTTCTCCTGCTGGGCGGCAAGATCCTCAACCTCGCTGATACGGCCCGAGGTTGGCACAGCACGGCGCGGCAAGACGCTCAATCGTGAGCGGGCGCCCCTGATCGGCGCGCCTAGGGTCGGGGCGGTTTCCCAGCGCACCAGCCTGGAGGTCGCGGTGACGATGTACGACCACGTCGGAGGCGAGGGCCCGCTGCGGCGGCTGGCCGAGGTGTTCCACCGCAACGCGGTGGCCGACCCGATAATCGGGCGCCTGTTCAACTATGCCGGTGAGACGCATGTACGCCATCTGACGGCGTACCTCGTGGAGGTCTTCGGGCACGGCAGTGCCTTCACCGACGAGATCGGCGGGTTCGAGCACGTCAAGAAGATGCACGCCGATCTGCGGATCAGCGACGAGCAGCGGGACCGGTTCGTGGAGCTGATGCTGGCCGCCCTGGACGAGACGGGGCTGCCTCAGGACGAGCGGTTCCGCACCCGGTTCGAGGAGCAGCTGCGGCGGGCGGCGGCGATCACCACGCGGGCGTCCCGGATGAGCCGGGCCGACCTGGACACGCGGCACGGGCAGCTCGGGCGGTGGACGTGGTGACCGGGATGCCTTCCGCTGCGGCCGGGGAGCGGGTGGCCTCGGTCGTCGACGCGGTCCGTGAGACGTTCGGCGGACGGGCGCCCGCGACCGGCGAGCCGGTCCTGCCGCCGGGCGCCGACTCGATGACCGCGCTGGCGCTGGCGCTGGCCCTGGAGGACCGGCTGGGCGTCGCCGTGCCACCGAGCCTGCTGCGGGACGGGCACGACGCGGCCGCCCTGGCCGAACGACTGGCCGGGGAGCACGACACCGCGGCCCCCGGCCGGCGGCTGACCCCCGCAGCCGGACCGGCCGGGCTCGAGCCCTTCTCCCCCACGGCGCTTCAACAGGCTTATCTCGCGGGCAAGGAGGAGGAGCTGACGCCGGACGCGGTCGGCTGCCACCACTACCGCGAGTTCACGGTGCCGGACCTGGACGCCGACCGGCTGCGCGCGGCCTGGTCGGCGGTGCGGCAACGGCACACCATGCTGCGCTGTGCTCTCACCCCGGACGGCAGGCTGCGGATCCGGCCCGCGCGGGACACGGCCGTCCCGGTGCACCCGGCCGGTCACGACCCGGCCGAGGTCCGCGCACGCCTGTCCCGGCGCCGGTACACGGCCGACGACTGGCCGCTGCACGAACTGGAGGTGACCCGCCTCCCGGACGGGGACGCGGTGCTCCACTTGGCCGTCGACGGCCTGCTCTGCGACGGCCGCGCCCTGCTGGTGGTGATGCGTGACCTGTGGCGCGCCTACGAGGACTCCCCCGAGGCCCTGACACCGGAACCCGACGAGGTGTCCTTCCCCGCCTTCGCTGCCGCCGTGGCCAAAGAGGCGGCCGGGGAACGGTACGCCGAGGACCTGCGCCACTGGGAGGCGCGGCTGGCCGATCTGCCGCCCGGCCCCGGCATCGTGGACCCGCCCGCCCGCCGGGACGGGGACTTCGGGGGCGGGCCGGACCGGCTGCCGCTGGCCGGAACACTCGGCGCCGCCGACTGGGCCGCCCTGCGGGAGGTGGCGGCGCGTCGGGGCGTGACCCCGACCGCGCTGCTGCTGAGCGAGTTCGTGGCCGTCCTCACGGACGCCGGGGCCCGGCTGCCGTTCAGCCTTGTCCTGACTACCGGCGACCGGGCGCGGACGCGGGGCGCCGAGAACACCGTCGGCACGTTCACATCGACGCTGGTCTTCCCGGTGGCCGACACGGACGCCGTCGCGGTGCAGCGGTGTCTCGCGGAGGATCTCGACCACGCGACGGTGCCCGGCGTCGCCGCGCTGCGCCGCCGCCGTGGACCCGTGCCGGAACTGCCCGTGGTGTTCACCGGCATGCTCGACGACGAGCGCCCGCCGGGCGGATTCCCCGAGCGCTACGCGGTCGGCCGCACCTCCGGGGTGGCGCTCGACCACCAGGTGTGGGAGGCGAACGGCACGCTGCACTACCGCTGGGACGTGGTCGAGCGGGCCTTCCCCGGGCCCGGTGCGCGGGCCCTGTTCGACGCGTACGGCGCGCGGCTGCGCGCCCTGACGGGCGCGACGGAGCCGGTGGAGCAGATGGAGGTGGAGGTGGAGCGCCCGCTCGACGACCTCCAGGAGGCGTACCTCGTCGCCCGCGCGCTGGGCGACGAGGACGTGGGCGGCTGCCGCATGCTGCTCGGCTACGAGGTCGAGGACCTGGACGTCAGCCGTCTACGGGACGCCGAGGCCCGCCTGATAGCCCGTCACCCGGTGCTGCGGGCCCGCGTCGACGCGGAGCACGGGCTGCGGTTGCCCTCCCGGACGGCGTCGGTGGCTGCGCCGGAGGTGCCGGAGGTGCCGCTGACGCCGGAGCTGCGCGAGGAACTGCTGCGGCAGCCCTTCCCGTTGGGTGTGGGGCATCTGGACGTACGGGTGGGGCGCGGGGAGGACGGCCCGGACGTCGTCCTGCTGACGGTGGACCTGGCCCTGATCGACGCGCGCAGCATCCACCTGGTGGGGCGGGAGTTGATGCGTCTGTACGCGGGCGGCGACGATCCGGGCACCGCTCCCCCCTCCCGCTCCGCCGGGACGGCCACCGCACTCGACCCGCACGAGGCGGGCGAGCACTGGCGGCGACGGGTGGCCGCGCTGTCTCCAGGCCCGCGGCTGCCCGCGGCAGCCGACGACGGCACTCGTCGACGGCTGCGCGGCACCCTGCCGGGCTGGGACACGGTGGTGGCCGCCGCGGCGGAACACGGCTGCACACCGGACGGGCTCCTGCTGGCGGCCTACGCGCGGGCCCTGTCGCCCGGTCTCGGTGACGTGTTCACGGTGCCGGTGGTGCGCTGGCCGGACGGCACGGACGCGGCCCGGCCAGCCGAACTGACCGCCCTGAGCTGGGTGACGGTCACGGCCGAGGGGTGCCCGCTGCTCGATCTGGCGCGCCGCTACGACGCCGTGCTGGCCGAGGACCGGGCCGCCGACGCGATTCGCGGACTGACCGAACTGCGCCGGTCCCGCCGCACGGACTCCTCCCTGCCCGTCGTCTACACCAGCCTCTTCGACCTGGACGCGCACCCGCTGCCCGACGGTGTCACGGCCGGGGCTTGGGTGACCAGCACGCCCGGTGTGGCGCTGGACTGCGTGGCGGTCCAGGAGGGCGGCGTCCTGGAGTACGCCTGGGACGCGCTGCCGGAGCAACTGCCCGCGGACTGGCTGGAGGACGCCTTCAGCCGCTTCGCCGCCGATCTGGCGGGCCTGGCCTCGCTCGCCGGAACCCCGGCCGACGACCCTGAGCTGCCCCCCTCGCGGTGGAACGACACCACCCGCCCCTTCCCCGCCGACCTGCCGGTGCAGATCCTGATCGAGGACCAGGCCAGGCTCCGCCCGGCCGACGTGGCGCTGCGCTGGTCCAGCGGCGCCCTCTCCTTCGCCGAACTGGAGCTGCGCGCCAACCGGCTGGCCTGGACGCTGCTCGACGCGGGCGTGGGACGCGGCGACGTGGTCGGGGTGTCGGTGCGGCGCGGCCCGGACATGGTCGTCGCGGTCCTCGGCATCCTGAAGGCCGGGGGCGCCTATCTGCCGGTGCTGCCGTCCCTGCCCCGCGACCGCGCGGCGGTGATGCTCGGCGACGCGGCCGCCGCGTTCCTGATCAGCGACGTCTCCTGCGGTTGGGCGGCGTCGGTGCCCGACGTGCGGCCGGTCGATCTGGATGCGGTACTCGCCCGTCCGCACCCTCGGGAGGCGACGGCGCCCGAGCCGGTGAACGACGTCGACGACCTGGCGTACGTGATCTTCACCTCGGGCAGCACCGGGCGGCCCAAGGGGGTGGGCATCACCCACCGGCCGATGCTGAACCTGTTCGAGTGGGCCCGGCGCACCTTCGGATTCGGCCCCGGCGACCTCGGTCTGTGTGTCACCTCGCTCGGCTTCGACCTGTCCGTCTTCGACATCTTCGGCCTGCTCGGCCTGGGCGCCGCGCTGTACGTCGCGGACGAGGAGCAGCAGCGCGACCCGCGGCTGCTGCTGCAGGTGCTGCGGACCGAGCCGGTCACCTTCTGGAACTCGGCGCCCACGACCCTGGCCAACCTGGTCCCGGAGTTCGACGGTCCGGCCGGCCTGCCGGGCGGCGACGCGCTGCGCCTGGTGTTCCTCAGCGGCGACTACACCCCGCTGTGGCTGCCCGACCGGCTGCGGGCGGCGTTCCCTGCGGCCACCCTGGTCAGTCTCGGCGGGGCGACCGAGGCGACGGTCTGGTCCAACTACTTCGTGGTGGACCGGGTGGATCCGGCGTGGCGCAGCATCCCGTACGGCCGCCCCATCGACAACAGCCGCTACTACGTCCTGGACGAGCGGCGTCGTCCGGTGCCGATCGGGACGGAGGGCGAACTGTACATCGCCGGTGAGTGTCTGGCCGTCGGCTACTACCGGCAGCCCGAGCTGACCGCGGAACGGTTCGTCACCGGGGACTTCCCCGAGCTCCCCGGTCCGCCCGAGACCCGCATGTACGCGACGGGCGACCGGGCCCGCTACGGCGCCGACGGACTGCTGCACTTCCTCGGCCGTCAGGACGGGCAGGTCAAGGTGCGCGGCTTCCGGGTGGAACTCCCGGAGATCGAACACCGGTTGCGCGGGCATCCCGGGGTCGCGGACGCGGTGGTGCTGCTGCGGACGGGTTCGGGCGGGGAGGGCCGGCTGGTGGCGTATGTGCTGCCGGACGGCCCGCCGCCCACGGCGGAGGAGTTGCGGGCCCATGTGGCGGCGGCGCTGCCCGACTACATGGTGCCGGGCGTGGTGGGGTTCGTGACGCAGTGGCCGGCCACTGCCAACGGCAAGCTGGACCGCGACGCCCTGCCGTGGCCGGTCCACGGTCCCGGCGTCACCCCGGTGGCCGCGCGCCCGGCCCCACTGCCGCCTCCCGCACCCGCCGACGCCGAGGTGCGGACCGGCCCGGAGGTCCCGCCCGCCGGGGACGTCGTCGAGGAGATCGGCGTGCTCTTCGGGGAACTGCTCGACCTGCCGCCGGTCGACCCGGGTGCGGACCTGTGGGACCTGGGTGCCACCTCGTTCACCATGGTGCGGGCGGGGCGTGTCCTGCGGGAGCGGTACGGGCGGGACGTACCGGTGTCGGTCCTGCTGGCCGAGCCGACGGTGCGGGCCATCGCCGCGCGGATGTCCGGCGCGGTGCCGCCCGGGGCGGAGGCGGCGGACGCAGCGGCGCCACCCCGAACGGAAGCAGCGGTGGGAGGGGCGGCGGGCTCGCCGGTGGCCGCGCCGCCGCCCCCCGAGCCGGTCGCGGAGCCGCCGCGGGTCGACTTCTTCGCCGCCGAGGACCGGCGCCGCTTCAAGGAGGGCGGGCACGGTCAACGGCCCCTGTCCGGCCCGGCCCGGCCGCTGAGCGGCGACCGGCCGTCCGAGGGGCAGCGGCGGTGGCGGGCCAGTAGGCGTCCCACGGCCGGGCGACGGCTGGACGGCGCACGCCTGGGCGACCTGCTGCGGGTACTGGCCCGGACGGGCGAGCGCGCTGAGGACGGGGCGCTCTACCCCTCCGCGGGTGACACCTACGCCGTCCAGGTGTACGTGCTGGTCCGTGACGGCGCCGTCGACGGCCTGGAGGCCGGCGCGTACTACTACCGGCCGCGCACCCACGTCCTGGAACCGCTCGGCACCGGCGCCGACGTGCCGGTCGCCGCGCATGTCTTCTACAACCGGCCCTTCGCCGCCCGCGCCGCCGCCGAGATCTACCTGGTCGGCGAGACGCGGGGCATCGAGCCGCTGTACGGCGACCAGGCGCCGCGCTATCTCGCCCTGGAGGCCGGGCACATGGCCCAGCTGCTGATGCAGCAGCAGGTGCCGTCCGGCGTGGCCGTGTGCCCGGTGGGCGACCTGCGGCAGAGCGACCTCGCAAAGGCGCTGGGACTCGGCCCGTCCCACACGTTCCTGCTGGGCATGCTGTGCGCCCCGCTGGAGGCGGCCGACGACGGCGACCCCGGCGAGCCGCTGTGGACGGCGGCGAGTGCCCCCGCCGTACCGCGCACCGCCGAGATCGCGGTGGTCGGGATGGCGGGCCGGTTCCCCGGTGCCGCCGGCCCGGACGCGCTGTGGCGGCTGCTGTCCGAGGGCCGGTCCGCCCTGCGTCCCCTGCCGCCCGCCCGGGCGGCGGCGCTCGGCTGGACCGGGCCACCGGTCATCGGCGGGTTCCTCGACCCGACCGGGCCGGTCGACCTGCGCCCGCTGCGCGTCTCCCCCGCCGAGGCCGACGTCCTGGACCCGCAGTTGCGGCTGCTGCTGCCGACCGTCTGGCAGTGCCTGGAGCTGGCCGGGCACACGCCCCGGTCCCTGACCGAGGGCGGCGGCCGGGTCGGCGTGTTCGTGGCGTCCATGTGGGACGACCACCTCACGACCGCCGGCGACGGCTGGGAACGGGGCGGCGCGGTCGAGGTCGTCGCCACCCGGGCGACCACCCCCAACCGGCTGTCGCACGCGTTCGGCTGGCAGGGGCCGAGCCTCGCCGTGGACACCGCCTGCTCGTCGTCGCTGACCGCGCTGCACCTGGCGATGAACGCGCTGCGGGCGGGCGAGTGCGACAGCGCCGTCGTCGCCGGTGTCAACCTGGTGACGCACCGTCGGCACCTGGGGCTGCTGGCCGGACTCGGTCTGCTCGCCGCGCCCGAGGACGGGCGGCCCGGCGGCGCCTACGACGAGGCCGCGCCCGGCTGGTACGTGGGCGAGGCGGTGGGCGCCCTGCTGCTGCGGCGCGCCGACACGGCCGCCCGCGACGGCGACCCGGTCCACGGAATCCTGGAGACGTCGTGGAGCGCCCACGCCGGTGGCGAGGGCCGCTTCGGTGCACCGGGCCCGGAGCCGCTGACCGCCTCACTGCGGCGGATGCTGAGCGAGGCGGGGCTGGACCCGGCGACGGTGTCCTACGTGGAGAGCGCGGCGGCGGGCGCCGGGCTGGCCGACGCCGCCGAGTTCGCGGCCTTCGCCGAACTGCTGGCCGACCGCGGCCGGCCGGTGCCGATGGGGACGCTGAAGCCGAACGTCGGTCACAGCGAAGGGGCCTCCGGCATCGGGCAGGTGATGAAGGTGATGCTCCAGCTGCGGCACGGCCGCATCGCCCCGACCCTGGTCTCCGAACTGCCGAGCCCGCTGGTGGACTGGGACGACAAGAACCTGTTCGTGCCGCGGCGGGCGATGGACTGGGAGGCGGCCCACGGGCCGCGGCGGGCCGTCGTCAACGCCGTGGGCTCGGGCGGCTCGTACGGCCATGTGGTGGTACGCGATCCGGAAGGAACACGATGAGCGACGGGGGTCGGACGCGATGACCGCTGACTGGACGGCCGGCACACGCGACCCGGACACGACGACCGCGCACTGGACCGCCGGAACGCGTGACCCGGACGCGGCGGTCCGGATGATCTGCTTCGCCCACGCGGGCGGTGGCAGCGCGCTGTTCCTGCCCTGGCGCCGTCTGCTGGGACCGGGGATCGATGTCGTTCCGGTCGTGCTGCCGGGGCGG
The DNA here is from genome assembly GCF_001418415.1 of Streptomyces hirsutus. GTDB lineage: Bacteria > Actinomycetota > Actinomycetes > Streptomycetales > Streptomycetaceae > Streptomyces > Streptomyces hirsutus. The sequence goes on along the minus strand of NZ_LIQT01000347.1, from coordinate 2,173 downwards.
GAGCGGCGGATCCAGGAGCGGCCCTACACCCGCATGGCCGACCTGGTCGAGGATCTCGTGCCCGCCCTGGAGCCGTTGCTGGACCGGCCCTACGTGCTGTTCGGGCACAGCATGGGCGCGATGGTGGCCTACGAGGTGGCGCAGCGGCTGCGACCGGCGCCGGGGACGATGTTCGTCTCCGGCCGCCGGGTGCCCGGGGTGACGGGCGAACGGCATCTGCTCGGCGACCGGGACCTGCTGCGGGTGGTGAACGGGCTCGGGGGCACGCCGTCGGCGCTGCTCGACTCGCCCGACCTGGCCAACCTGTTCCTGCCCGCGCTGCGGGCCGACTTCCAGCTGGTGGAGACCTACCGGCCGACGGCCACGCCGCCGCTGGCCTGCCCGTTGACCGCGCTCACCGGGGACGCCGACCCGGAGGTCACCCCGGCGCAGATGGCACGCTGGGGCGATCTCACGGTGGGCGGTTTCGGTCTGCACGTCTTTCCGGGGGACCACTTCTACCTCAAGGGGCTGCCGGAGGCGTTGCGCCGCACCCTGCTGGACGGGGTGGACCGGATCAGCCGGCCGCCCGCCACACCACGGCGGAGTTGAACCCGCCGAAACCGAAGGCGTTCGACACCGCCCAGCGCAGCGGGGTCGTCACGGCGGTGTCCCCGGCCAGTTCGGGGACACCGTCGATCGGGTCGCGCACCCATGGGTTGGGGTGCACGAAGCCGTCGCGCAGCTGGACGACGACGGCGACGGCGGACAGCAGTCCGGCCGCCGTGAGCGCGTGCCCGGCCAGTCCCTTGACGGCGTTGACCCACGGCCTCGCGTCCCCGAAGACCTGCGTGATCGCGTCGGCCTCGACCCGGTCGCCCAGGGGCGAGCCGGTGCCGTGCGCGCCGACCAGGTCCACGTCGGCGGGGCCGATCCCGGCGTCCCGCAGGGCCCGGGCCATGACGTCGGCCTCTCCGGCCACCGTCGGGTCGGGCTGACTGTTGGCGTCGAGTCCGGCCGCGCAGCCCGCCAGTTCGGCCAGGACCCGAGCGCTGCGGCGGGCCGCCGAATCGGCCGACTCCAGTACCACGGCAGCCGCGGCGGGCCCGTGAACGAAGCCGCGGTGGGAGCGGTCGAAGGGGCCGCCGGGGCCGGTGCCGGCGGTGGGCACCATCGCACCCAGGTTCAGGAAGCTGCGCAGCTCGGCCGGTGCGGGTTCGGCCAGGGCGCCGATGACCAGGCAGACGTCGAGGACCCCCCAGCCGACGAGACGGGCTCCTTGGACGAGGGCGAGGTTGCCGCTGGCCGACGCGCCGCCCACGGTCAGGCCCTCGCCCCGGATGCCGAACGCCTCGCTGAGCGTGGCCACATGGTCGGTGTCCTGGTACTGGAGCGCCAGCCGGGGCGGGACGAGCATCGGATCGCGGGCCATGCGGGCCGCGGCGGCGGCGCTCTGGGCGCCGTTGAGGTTGCTCCCCGCGACGACCACGCCGATCCGCCGCGGGTCCGGTCCGCCGTGGTGCAGCCCGGCGTCCCGCCAGGCCTGGCCCGCCACGGCGAGCGACGCGCGGACCGGCCGTGACGTGCGGCGGGTCGCCTCGGGCGGCAGGGCCGCCGAGGCGAGCGCCTCGTGCAGCGCGCTGTCCGGCAGAGCGGCCCGGTAGGGCACCGTCTCCCCGGCGCCGGTCGGGGCGATCGCGCCTCGGCCGGCGCGGAGCGCCTCGGTCAGGCGGGGCACGTCGGGGCCGAGCGGCGACAGCGCCCCCAGCCCGGTGACGGCGACCCGGGGCCCGGCCGAGGTCACCGGTACCGCTCGAACAGGCCGACCAGGTCGCCGACGGGCATGGCCTGGCGGAACTCGGTAATCGGGACGAACACGTTCAGATCGTCCATCACGTTGGTCACGACCTCGCTGCGGTCGACGCTGTTGAGTCCGAGCTCGGCGAGGGTGCGCTCAGGCACGACGTCGGCGGGCCTCAGGTCGGGCAGGATCGCGATGGCGTGGCGGCGGATCGCCGCCAGAACGGCCCCGTCGGGCTCAATTCCGGTGCCGGTGTCGCTCGCGGTGCCGGCTTCGTCGGTCCGGTCCATGTGATGTCCCCTCAGATCCAGTCGTAGTGGCGGTGGTAGTCGTCGATGCTCCGCAGGGCGAGCAGGGGCGGGCGGCCGGTCGTGGGGGGGAGCCAGGCGGGGG
>NZ_LIQT01000346.1 GCF_001418415.1 Streptomyces hirsutus | reverse complement strand
TACGTCGAGTACGTCGAGTACCTCGAGTACCTCGAGTACGCCGAGCCGCCATCACGCACCGCCGAGCCCTCGCGGCCGGCCGAGTCCACGGAGCGCCCCCCGGAGCGCGTCGAAGGCGAGGGCGCCCCCGCCGCCTAGCCCAGTACCCCCGGCCGCCCAGTCCCCTTGCCCTGCAACCGAGTTGCTCCCCACCGGGCCCGGCGCCCGCCGCTCTAACGCATATGCCGGTGGCCCAACAAGACGACCGGCATGTGACGGGTGTCACCCTATGAGTTTTGGAAAGTCCGGCGCTTACCCGCCCCCTACAACAAGTCAATTTAATATGTGCAATTGCACTACCCTCGGAGGCCCGCACAAACCTCCGCACAGGTGACCTCGCAGGCGCCCCCCGGAGCCGGACAGGCCCGCGCACGGACACCGCACGCGCCCGCCCCCGGAAGCCGCGCCGACACGCCACCGGCGGCGCATCGCACAGCACCGCACAGCACCGCACAAAAAAATCGCGCTGGACTCGGCGGAGTCCAGCGCGATCGACGACGCACCCGGTTCAGCTGCCGGGAAAGCTCTGATCGGCTTGGGCGAGGGGCCTGTTGGGGCAGTCCCCACGTCGTGTGGAGCTAGGGGTCCGAACACCTCGGCGAGTTGGGGGACCAGCCGGTTTGTCCGGTTTATTCAGTTGTTCAGGCTTCGCTGCGCTGCTGCGGAATGCCCGCGAGCAGGGCGCGAACCTCGGCTTCGCGGTAACGGCGATGCCCGCCGAGCGTGCGGATCGACGTGAGCTTGCCGGCCTTCGCCCAACGCGTGACCGTCTTCGGGTCGACGCGGAACATGGTGGCGACCTCAGCCGGGGTCAGCAGCGGCTCGGCATCAGGGGTGCGAGCGGTCATGAGCGGCCTCCTCGGGAGAACCGAACCTTCTCGGTTCTTTCCTCTAAATTCTGCACCTTGACCCGCGTTGCCCGAAATGGCGGACGCGAGTCGAGTCGGTTATAGGACGAACGGCTTGTCCTCGGCACTACAACTACACCATCCGTCCAGCCGCGTCGGCCAAACCGATGGAATTGCCCTCCCAGGTGTTCATCAGCCGCGGAAGCCGATGGACCATGCCATAGCGGACAGTCACGCGGTTGTGACGATCAGTCACAGCCGCGATCAGGAGGCACTGGACCCCCAAAGCACGCAATACCGAGATTCCGCCCATAGTCGAGCACAGCAGGACGGAGGAGTCCTCCCCGGACTCCTTGTCCTATTTTGGCACGAGGGGGGGCAAGCGGCGCAAGGGCCGCGTACGTGCGGTCCGTCACCCTTGACCCGCTTGGGACATACGCCCGGATCGGCTGGTACGTCCGTTGTCCGGTCCAGGGTGACGAAACCTCAGGGCGAAGACAAAACCCCAAGAAGGACGTTTGGTCAAACGCCAGTTCGTTATCGCGGCCGGGCGTCAGTTGGCCGACCGCAGGTCCCGGACCGAGCGCCAGCGCTCCACCAGCCGCCCGTAGGCCTCTCCCGCGGTCACCCCGTCGCCGCGGCGCAGCGCCGCGATCCCCTCGGCCACGTCCGCCGCGGAGTGGTCGCCCTCCAGCACGCCGGCCGGCAGGGCGTGCACCAGGCCTCCGTAGTCCAGTTCGACCAGTGACCGCGGATGGAACTCCTCCAGCCAGCGCCCCACGTCCACCAGGCCGTCGATCAGCGGCCCCTCGTCCATGGCGGTCTTCAGCGCCCGCAGCCCGCGCGCCACCCGCCGGCGCGCCTCGACCATGGGGGTGCGGTACCGCAGCACGGGGGCCTCGCCGGTGGAACTCGCGGAGCCGACGGAACCGGAAGAGCTGCGGGAGCCCTCGTCGTACTCGCGCTCCTCGTCCGAGACCAGCACGAACCAGTTGATCGGCACCTGCCAGGTCGCAGTGCGGATCCACGGCCGGGCGTCGGGGTGGGCGGTCATCCAGCGCTCGTAGTCCTCGGCGGCCTGGCGCCGTACGAACGGGGGCAGGAGCACGTCCAGGACCGGCAGGGGGAACTCCTCGGCGAGTTCTCCCAATGCCTGCCAGCCGCGCAGCCGGGTGCGCCAGGGGCAGACGCAGACCACGCCGTCGACCTCCAGCACGAACGCGTCCTCGCTCTCCCGCACCGGGACCGGGACCGGTGGCGTCGGCACGACGCCGGCCAGGGCCAGGCGGAGTTCGTCCTGGTAGGAGGGGAGGTCGAGGCGGCGGGCGTAACGGGCCCAGTGACTGCGCTCCGGCTCGGGGAAGGCGGTCAGCGGTTCGTACACGCGCAGGTAGGTCGCGTAGGGGACGATCACCGAGGAGACCTTGGGCACGCCTGCTCCCTCCCCCGCGCACCGGCGCGAAAACCTGCGGGTCCGCCCGCGGACGCCCGGGCGGCGGACTGATGGCGCGGACATACGGGCCATCCGGACAAATCGTCGCACGGCGCTCCCGCACGAGAAGCCGCGCGAAGGTGATCCTGGACACGTTGCCGCCCTCACCGGCGGCAGGCCCTAACCTCGTGCTCACAGCCTCCGCCACCGCCCCCACAGCCACAAGCGCGGGGGAGTTTCGGGAACTGTGTCCACCCGCCGCTACTTACTCAGGAGTCACCACCGTGACCGACGTATCTGACGGCGTCCTGCACACCCTGTTCCGTTCGGAGCAGGGCGGTCACGAGCAAGTTGTGCTCTGTCAGGACCGTGCCAGTGGCCTCAAGGCCGTCATCGCCCTCCATTCCACCGCCCTGGGCCCCGCCCTCGGCGGCACGCGCTTCTACCCGTACGCGACCGAGGAGGAGGCCGTCGCCGACGCGCTGAACCTCGCGCGCGGAATGTCGTACAAGAACGCCATGGCCGGTCTCGATCACGGCGGCGGCAAGGCAGTGATCATCGGCGACCCCGGGACGGACAAGAGCGAGGAGCTGCTGCTCGCCTACGGCCGGTTCGTCGCCTCGCTGGGCGGCCGGTACGTCACCGCCTGCGACGTCGGCACCTATGTCGCCGACATGGACGTCGTGGCCCGCGAGTGCCGCTGGACCACCGGCCGCTCCCCCGAGAACGGCGGCGCCGGCGACTCGTCCGTCCTCACCGCGTTCGGCGTCTACCAGGGGATGCGGGCCTCGGCCCAGCACCTGTGGGGCGACCCCTCGCTGCGCGGCCGCAGGATCGGTGTGGCGGGCGTCGGCAAGGTCGGCCACCACCTGGTCGACCACCTGCGCAAGGAAAACGCGGAGGTCGTGATCACCGACGTGCGCGAGGACGCCGTACGGCGGGTCCTGGACCGGCACCCGCAGGGCGTCACGGTCGTCGCCGACACCGAGGCGCTGATCCGCACCGAGGGTCTGGACGTGTACGCCCCGTGCGCACTGGGCGGCGCGCTGAACGACGACAGCGTGCCGGTGCTGACCGCCGCGGTGGTCTGCGGCGCCGCCAACAACCAGCTCGCCCACCCGGGGGTCGAGAAGGACCTCGCCGACCGCGGGATCCTCTACGCGCCGGACTACGTGGTGAACGCCGGCGGGGTCATCCAGGTCGCCGACGAGCTGCACGGCTTCGACTTCGACCGGTGCAGGGCGAAGGCGGCGAAGATCTTCGACACCACGCTCGCCATATTCGCACGTGCGAAGTCGGACGGGATTCCGCCGGCCGCGGCGGCCGACCGGATCGCCGAACAGCGGATGGCGGAGGCGCGCGCGTCACGCTGAACCCCGTACGGAAGCCGTACGGAAGCGGTACGGGAGCCGTACGGGACAAGGCCATGACACGTACAGAGCGCGTACGGGCGCCCGCGTGACGTATCAGGGCGCGTACGGGGTACGTGCGGTACGGAGGGCGGGGGCGGGCCGGCGGGTCCGCCCCCGCACGCTGTTCGCACATGTGGCCGGTACCCGCGGAGTGCCACTTCGAGAGAACTCTCACTTCTCCCGGCGGGTCGCCCCCCGACAAGTGCTTGAAATCGCACGTGACCAGGGAGAACAGGGTGCTCCGAGGGTCCCGGAAGGGGGCACGTCATGCGGGCGACGTACCGTATGGGCGTGGGCTCAGGTACCGTGGGAGCCCTACGGACCGGCCTCTCCACGGAGAGTCCGTGCCGGACCATGAACGCGTGTCAAGACTCTGGGGCCGTCGAGCCCCGTCGTTGAGGGGGTCGAGCCATGGGGCGCGGCCGGGCCAAGGCCAAGCAGACGAAGGTCGCCCGCCAGCTGAAGTACAACAGCGGCGGGACAGACCTCGCACGCCTGGCTGAGGAGCTGGGTGCATCGCCTTCGAACACGTCACCGAATGTCAACGGTGACCCTGTGGAGGACGATGAGCAGGACGACGACCTGTACGCACGGTACGCCGACCTCTATGAGGACGACGACGATGACGAGGACGACCAGTCCCCGCCACAACGTCGCGGCGCTTGACCCTGCACTGAATCATCAGCCCGGTCGGTGGCTCCGGTCACCGACCGGGTTCTGTGCTGCCCGCCCGCGCGGGCCGGCTCCGTACCGGGTGTGCTCGGCATGTCCGGTGCCTTCGCATGCTCTGCGTGCGAAGGCACCGGGACGCCCGGCGCACCGGGACGCCCGGCGCACCCGGTCGCCCGGCTCGCTCAGCTCGCGTAGTCACCCACCAGTTCCGCTCCCGTGGTCCGGTCGCCACGGCCGGTGATCTCGCCGGCCACCCAGGCGTCCAGCCCTCGGTCGGCCAGTGTGGTCAGCGCCACGTCCGTGGACTCCGCCGGCATGATCGCGATCATACCGACGCCCATGTTGAGGGTCCGCTCCAGCTCCAGGCGCTCGACCGAACCGGTCCGGCCGACGAGGTCGAAGACCGGGCCCGGGGCCCAGCTGGAGCGGTCCACGACCGCGTGCAGCCCGTCGGGGACGACGCGGGCCAGGTTGGCCGCGAGGCCACCGCCGGTGACGTGGCTGAAGGCGTGCACCTCGGTGGTGCGGATCAGGGCCAGGCAGTCCAGCGAGTAGATCCGGGTGGGCTCCAGGAGCTCCTCGCCGAGCGTGCGGCCCAGGTCGTCGATGTGGCTCTCCAGGGCGAGGCCGGCCTGGTTCAGCAGAACGTGCCGGACCAGCGAATACCCGTTCGAGTGGAGTCCGGAAGCGGCCATGGCGATGACCGTGTCGCCCTCGCGGATACGGTCCGCGCCGAGCAGCCGGTCGGCCTCCACGACGCCCGTACCGGCGCCGGCGACGTCGAAGTCGTTCTCGCCCAGCAGGCCCGGGTGCTCGGCCGTCTCTCCGCCGACCAGGGCGCAGCCGGCCAGCACACAGCCCTCGGCGATGCCCTTGACGATCGCGGCGACCCGCTCGGGGTGGACCTTGCCGACGCAGATGTAGTCGGTCATGAACAGCGGCTCCGCGCCGCACACCACGATGTCGTCCATCACCATGGCGACCAGGTCGTGGCCGATGGTGTCGTAGACACCCATCCGGCGGGCGATGTCGACCTTGGTGCCGACACCGTCCGTGGCGGAGGCGAGCAGGGGACGCTCGTAGTTCTTCAGCGCGGAGACGTCGAAGAGGCCGGCGAAGCCCCCGAGGCCGCCGAGGACCTCGGGACGCCGGGTCTTCCTGACCCATTCCTTCATCAGCTCGACCGCTCGGTCGCCCGCGTCGATGTCGACGCCCGCGGTCTTGTAGGACGCCGCCGCGGGGCCGGCGCCAGTGTTCTCGGACATGACGGTGAAAGCCTTCGTCTCGTTGCGGCAGGGCTTACGGGCGGCGGATCGCGTCGACCGCGGCCGGCTCGGCCGTACCGGCGGCCAGCTCGGTCTCCAGCAGCCGCTTGCCGAGGAGCTCCGGGTCGGGCAGATCCATCGGGTACTCGCCGTCGAAGCAGGCGCGGCACAGGTTCGGCTTGGCGATGGTCGTCGCCTCGATCATGCCGTCGAGGGAAATGTACGCCAGGGAGTCGGCGCCCAGGGTGGTGCCGATCTCCTCGACGGACATGCCGTTGGCGATGAGCTCGGCGCGGGTCGCGAAGTCGATGCCGAAGAAGCAGGGCCACTTCACGGGCGGCGAGGAGATCCGGATGTGCACCTCGGCGGCGCCCGCCTCACGGAGCATGCGGACCAGGGCGCGCTGGGTGTTGCCGCGCACGATCGAGTCGTCGACGACGACCAGGCGCTTGCCCTTGATGACTTCCTTGAGCGGGTTCAGCTTCAGGCGGATGCCGAGCTGCCGGATGGTCTGCGACGGTTGGATGAACGTCCGTCCGACGTACGCGTTCTTGACCAGACCGGCGCCGAAGGGGATGCCGGACGCCTCCGCGTAGCCGATGGCGGCCGGGGTGCCGGACTCCGGCGTCGGTATCACCAGGTCGGCCTCGGCGGGAGCCTCCTTGGCGAGGCGGCGGCCCATCTCGACGCGCGACAGGTAGACGTTGCGTCCGGCGATGTCGGTGTCCGGGCGGGCCAGGTACACGTACTCGAAGACACAGCCCTTGGGCTTCGCTTCCGCGAATCGGAAGGAGCGCAGGCCGTTCTCGTCGATGGCGACGAACTCACCCGGCTCGATCTCGCGCACATAGCTGGCGCCGCAGATGTCGAGGGCGGCGGACTCGGAGGCCACCACCCAGCCGCGCTCCAGCCGACCGAGGACCAGCGGGCGGATGCCCTGCGCGTCGCGGGCCGCGTACAGCGTGTCCTCGTCCATGAAGACGAGGCTGAAGGCACCCTTGACCTGCGGAAGGACCACGTGCGCGGCCTGCTCCACGGTCACCGGTTCGCCGTCGGCGGCGCGCTGGCCGGCCAGCAGGGCGGTGATCAGGTCGGTGTCGTTGGTGGCCGCCGCCCGGGGGGCGCGGCCGTTCTCCTTGGGGAGTTCGGCGACCAGCTCGGCGAGCTCCGCCGTGTTGACCAGGTTGCCGTTGTGGCCGAGCGCGATCGATCCCTGCGCCGTGGCGCGGAAGGTGGGCTGGGCGTTCTCCCACACGGAGGCGCCGGTGGTCGAGTAGCGGGCGTGACCGACCGCGATATGACCCTGGAGCGAACCGAGCGAGGTCTCGTCGAAGACCTGGGAAACCAGGCCCATGTCCTTGAAGACGAGGATCTGGGAGCCGTTGCTGACCGCGATACCCGCGGATTCCTGGCCCCGATGCTGGAGGGCGTAGAGCCCGAAGTACGTGAGCTTGGCGACCTCTTCGCCCGGAGCCCAGACACCGAAGACGCCGCAAGCGTCCTGGGGGCCCTTCTCTCCGGGGAGCAGGTCGTGGTTGAGTCGTCCGTCACCACGTGGCACGCCACCGAGTGTAGGCGAGGTCGAGTGCTGATCCGAATTGGGTGCACGGCCTCAGCCGCGGCTCACGCGGCGGCGAAGGCTTCGAAGGACGTGCCGTTTTCGCTGGTCAGCGTCATGCTCCGGTGATCGATCCGATAGCTGAGCGTGGTATCGAAAAACCGCAGCAACCGCTTCTCGGTCTTCATGAGTGAGTCTTCGCACACCATTCGGGTCGTGGTGGGCGTGCCGACGGTGATATGGCCGTTGCGGACGGTGGCATCGGCGTTCACCTTGTTGCAGCCGAGGCTTCCGGAGACGGTGCCCTCCTCCTCGTCGAAGGTGAGGTGGGCGCGGTCCTCGGCGTCGAGGGTGCTGATCTTCCACTTCGTGCCGTGCAGGGGGGTGTCCGCGCCGCCCTCGCTGAGACGGACGGTATTGCCGTCCCCGAAGGTGAGGGTGAGGCGGCCGTCCTTCACCTCGGCCCGGGGGTTTCCGGCGGTGAACGCGTTCAGGAGCGCGTGGTCGAATTCCCTGCCCGGTCCGTCGCAGGCGACGAGGGTGCTCTCGAGGAGGTCGAGCCGGACGCGGTCGCCGTCCAGGGCGCTGTCGCCTCGGAAGCTGTTGCAGCCGTAACTACCCTCGACCCCGCCGCCCTCGGTCAGGATCATGTACGCGTCGGAGGTGGCGCGGTGGGTGGTGCCGTCCACGGTGACGCTGTCGACGTTCCAGCGGATGCCGGTGAGGGACTGCTCCGCCGTACCGGCCGTGGCACTGCCCGCCCCCGCACCTGCCTGCCCACTGCCACAGGCCGCCACGAAGGGGACGGAGAGGGCGGCGGTGGCCGCCGCGAGAACAGTGCGCCGCTTGCGCAGGTTGTGCCTGTGTGTGTACATGCCGCTTCGACGGAGACGGGATACGTCCGGTTCCCCTCACGTCGACCGCCGTCGCCTCACGTCATCAGCGGCAGGTACGGCCCGAGGTCCGCCCGCTCCCCGCTCGCGCCGACCGTGCCGTCGGCCACCGCGTCCTGCCACGTCGTGCGTCCGGTGGCCAGACGGATCCAGGTCAGCGGGTCGGTCTCGACGACGTGGGGCGGGGTGCCCCGGGTGTGCCTCGGCCCCTCCACGCACTGGACGACCGCGTACGGCGGGATCCGCACCTCCGTCGAGCCGCCGGGCGCCTTCGCGGCGAGCGTGTCGGCCAGCAGCCGGGTGCAGGTGGCCAGGGCCTGACGGTCGTGGGGGATGTCCAGGCCGGGCACGGCGGCGTTCAGGTCGTCGGTGTGGACGACGAGCTCGACGGCGCGGGTGACCAGATGGTCGGTGAGGGTCATGGCGCCGGCGCGCATCGCGAGGACGCGGGTGTGCGGGGCGGCGGCGAGGTGCCGGGCCAGGTCCTCCCCGGTGCGGGTGAGCAGGGCGTCGAGGTCGGGGGTCGCCCCGGCTAGGTCCCGGGAGCCCTCGGCGATGGCGCCGGCGTGGGCGGCGGTCGCGGAGAGGTGGTCCAGCAGCGTGAGGTCGGGCTTCGCCGGTTCGTCCCGCTCCAGGGCCCGGCCGACGCTCGCGACGGTCAGGGCCAGGTGTGCGATCAGGTCCCGTACGGTCCAGTCGCCGAGGCGGGTGGGCAGCGCGAGCTGCTCGGGGGTGAGGGTCCGGACGGCCGTGCGGACGTTCTCGAACTGGGCCAGTACGGCGGCCCGGGTCCTGGCGGGGTCGTAGGAGCGGGTGCGCTTCTTGGCCGGGGGCATGGCGGCAGCCTATGCGGGGGCGACCGGCGCCGGTTCGGGGACGTCGAACACCTCGCCGCCCCGGGGCACGCCGACGCCGCGCCAGGTGAACGGGACGCCCCGCGCGGTGTCCGGGTCGGGGCCGTCCATCAGCTGGAAGTGCAGGTGGGGCTCGGAGGAGTTGCCCGAGTTGCCGCAGTGGGCGAGCACCTGTCCGGCCCGTACCCTGTCGCCCTCGCGGACGGTGAACGAGCCGCGCCGCAGGTGGGCGTAGGCGGCGTGGACGCCGTCACCGAGGTCGAGCACCAGGTGGTTGCCGAGGATGCGGTGGACCCCGGACAGCTCGCGGACCGAGCCCTCGACGAGCATCAGGTACACCAGCCCGGGCAGCGAGGCGCGGCTGAGGTGATCGCGCTGCCCGTCCGAGACCCGGACGACCGTGGCGTCGGCGACCGCCCGCAACGGGACGTCGAACGCGGGGAAGTCTGCGGGGCGCCGGGCGAACGGCCACAGCGGGGAGAACGCGGGACGGGCGCCCGGCTCGGGTTCGGCGACGATGTCGATGGCGTACGTCTGCCCGTAGGCGTGGACGCCGTGGCTCGGGGTGCGGTCGGCCGGGCTGTTCAACGCGGACCAGCGGCCGGTCACGGGCGGGCCGACCTCGACCGGTTCACGCGCGACACGCGGGTGGTCCGGGGCGCCGCCGCCCCACCGGTTGACCACGGTGATCAGGACGTAGGCCAGGACCAGCGGCAGTAGGTTCCACCACCACGGGTAGCCCCAGCCGAGGCAGATGTGGGCGGTCACCAGGGCGATGAAGCCCAGCTGTAAACCGCGGAAGGTCCTCATGGCGAGTTTGCGTGCGGACATGGTTCCCCCTGGTCGTCGTGGGTGCGGTGACCGGCCCCGGTCAGGGCCGTGCCGCGGACAGCAGCACCAGCAGCGGTACGACCCGGCCCGCCGGCACCTCGTGGCGGCCCCGGCCGGTGGTGTGCAGCCAGCCGGCGCCGGTGAGCTGGCGCAGATGGTGGTAGATCTGGCCGGTCGTGCCGACTCCGTCCAGCTCGGCGAGTTCGGCGGCGGTGCGCCGGCCGCCGAGGATCTCGCGGAGCAGCCGCAGCCGGACCGGATGACCGAGGGCGGCCAGCGGCTCGGCGGCGGTCGGCCAGTCGTCGTCCAGCAGTCCTCCGGTGAGGGCGCCGTGCTGCCACTCGTACTGCTCGCCGGTCGGCAGCCGGACCGCGCCGGTGAACAGCACGCCCCCGTCGGTCGCCTTCAGCTCGGCGAGCTGGTTCTTTAGTCCCTCCAGCGCCCAGAAGACGCCCTCCCCCGGGCGGGGGTCGCCGCGGCGCGCCGGCTCCGCCGCCTCGGCCGCCTCCAGTGCGGCGAGCCGGCGTTCGAGGTCGGCGACGCGGTCTTCGAGTTCCACGACTTTGAGATTACGTAACTACGTAATTTCATGCAACCCCTTCCGGGCATGCGGACCCGCATCACGCCGAAGCCCCCGCCCGGTCCCGGGCGGGGGCTTCGTACGGAGCGGAGGAAACGGGAGCCGGTCAGGCCAGCAGCGCCGGGATCGTCGCCTCGTGGGTCTCGCGCAGTTCCTCGAGGGTGAGCGCGAACTCGCCCTGGAGCTCCACCGTGTCCCCGTCGACGACGCCGATGCGCGTCGCCGGGAGGCCGCGGACACCGCACATGTCGGTGAAGCGGAGCTCCTCCGAACGCGGTACGGCGACGACCGCACGGCCGGCCGACTCGGAGAACAGGAACGTGAACGCGTCCAGCCCGTCCGGTACGACGAGACGCGCACCCTTGCCGCCCAGCAGCGCCGACTCGACCACGGCCTGGACCAGACCGCCGTCGGACAGGTCGTGCGCGGAGTCGATCATGCCGTCGCGGGAGGCGGAGATCAGGATCTCGCCGAGCAGCCGCTCGCGCTCCAGGTCGACCGCGGGCGGCAGGCCGCCGAGGTGGTCGTGGACGACCTGGGACCAGGCCGAGCCGCCGAACTCCTCACGCGTGTCGCCGAGGAGGTAGATCAGCTGGCCCTCCTCCCGGAAGGCGACCGGCGTGCGCCGCGCCACGTCGTCGATGACGCCGAGCACCGCGACCACCGGGGTCGGGTGGATGGCGGCCTCCCCGGTCTGGTTGTAGAGCGAGACGTTGCCGCCGGTCACCGGCGTGCCGAGCTGCAGGCAGCCGTCGGCCAGACCGCGCACGGCCTCGGCGAACTGCCACATGACGGCCGGGTCCTCGGGCGAGCCGAAGTTCAGGCAGTCGGAGACCGCGAGGGGCGTGGCGCCGGTCGTCGCCACGTTCCGGTAGGCCTCGGCGAGCGCGAGCTGCGCTCCCGTGTACGGGTCGAGCTTGGCGTACCGGCCGTTGCCGTCGGTCGCGATGGCGACGCCGAGGCCGGTCTCCTCGTCGACGCGGATCATCCCGGAGTCCTCGGGCTGGGCGAGCACGGTGTTGCCCTGCACGAAGTGGTCGTACTGCTGGGTGATCCACTGCTTCGAGGCCTGGTTGGGCGAGCCCACCAGCTTCAGGACCTGGTCCTTCAGCTCCTCGGAGGTCGCCGGGCGGGGCAGCTTGCCGGCGTCGTCGGCCTGGAGCGCGTCCTGCCAGTCGGGGCGGGCGTAGGGGCGCTCGTAGACCGGGCCGTCGTGGGCGACGGTGCGCGGGTCGACGTCGACGATCTTGCCGCCGTGCCAGTAGATCTCCAGGCGGTCGCCGTCGGTGACCTCACCGATGACGGTGGCGATGACGTCCCACTTCTCGCAGATCTCGAGGAAGCGGTCGACCTTCTCCGGCTCCACCACCGCGCACATGCGCTCCTGCGACTCGCTCATGAGGATCTCCTCGGGCGAGAGCGTGGAGTCGCGCAGCGGTACGTCGTCGAGGGTGACGCGCATGCCGCCGGAGCCGTTGGAGGCCAGTTCGGAGGTGGCGCAGGACAGGCCGGCCGCGCCGAGGTCCTGGATGCCGACGACCAGCTTCTCCCGGAACGCCTCCAGGGTGCACTCGATGAGGAGCTTCTCCTGGAAGGGGTCGCCGACCTGGACGGCGGGGCGCTTGGAGGGCTTGGCGTCGTCGAAGGTCTCGGAGGCCAGGATGGACGCGCCGCCGATGCCGTCGCCGCCGGTCCGGGCGCCGTACAGGATGACCTTGTTGCCCGGGCCGGAGGCCTTGGCGAGGTGGATGTCCTCGTGCCGCATGACGCCGATGGCGCCGGCGTTGACCAGCGGGTTGCCCTGGTAGCAGGCGTCGAAGACGACCTCGCCGCCGATGTTCGGCAGGCCCAGGCAGTTGCCGTAGCCGCCGATGCCGGCGACGACGCCGGGCAGCACGCGCTTGGTGTCCGGGTGGTCGGCGGCGCCGAAGCGCAGCGGGTCCACGACGGCGACCGGACGGGCGCCCATCGCGATGATGTCGCGGACGATGCCGCCGACGCCGGTCGCGGCGCCCTGGTAGGGCTCGACGTAGGACGGGTGGTTGTGCGACTCGACCTTGAAGGTCACCGCGTAGCCCTGGCCGACGTCGACCACACCGGCGTTCTCGCCGATGCCGACGAGCATCGCGTCGGACTCGGGGGCCTTCTCGCCGAACTGGCGGAGGTGGACCTTGGAGGACTTGTACGAGCAGTGCTCGGACCACATCACCGAGTACATGGCGAGCTCGGCGCCGGTCGGGCGGCGGCCGAGGATCTCCACCACGCGCTCGTACTCGTCCTTCTTCAGACCGAGTTCGGCCCACGGCAGCTCGACGTCGGGGGTCTCGGCCGCGTGCTCGACCGTGTCCAGAGGCGTCCTGCTCATGCGCTTACCAGCTTCTTGAGGATCGAGGTGAAGAACGGGAGGCCGTCGGTGCGGCCGGTGCCGATCAGCGGCTCGACGGCGTGCTCGGGGTGCGGCATCAGGCCGACGACGTTGCCCGCCGCGTTGGTGATGCCGGCGATGTCGTTGAGCGAGCCGTTGGGGTTGCCGTAGCCGTCGGCGGCCTCGCCGTCGGTGACGTAGCGGAAGGCGACCCGGCCCTCGGCCTCGAGCTCGTCCAGCGTGCGCCGGTCGGCGACGTAGCGGCCGTCCATGTTCTTCAGCGGGATGCTGATCTCCTGCCCGGCGGTGTAGTCGCCGGTCCAGGCGGTGTCCGCGTTCTCCACCCGCAGCTTCTGGTCGCGGCAGATGAAGTGCAGGTGGTCGTTGCCGAGCATGCCGCCGGGGAGCAGGTGCGCCTCGGTGAGGATCTGGAAGCCGTTGCAGATGCCGAGGACCGGCAGTCCCGCCTTCGCCTGCTCGATGACGGTGTCCATCACCGGCGAGAAACGGGCGATGGCCCCGGCGCGCAGATAGTCGCCGTAGGAGAATCCGCCGCAGAGCACCACGGCGTCGACCTGCTGGAGGTCCTTGTCCTTGTGCCACAGGGCGACCGGCTCGGCACCCGCGAGCCGGATCGCGCGCCGGCTGTCACGGTCGTCGAGGCTGCCCGGGAAAGTGACGACGCCAATACGAGCGGTCACTTCACGGCCTCCGCGACTTCCTCGACCCTGACGGTGAAGTCCTCGATCACGGTGTTGGCGAGGAAGGATTCCGCAAGATCGTGGATGCGGGCGAGCGCGGCCTCGTCGACCGGCCCGTCAACTTCCAGTTCGAATCGCTTTCCCTGGCGGACGTCCGAGATCCCTTCGAATCCCAACCGCGGCAGTGCGCGCTGCACCGCCTGGCCCTGGGGGTCGAGGATCTCCGGCTTGAGCATGACGTCGACTACGACGCGTGCCACTGGCACTCCCGGTGTGTGGTGCTGAGCAGGTTCCTTCAGACTACCCGCACAAAATTTCTACGCGGGTAGAGTTGGAGGAATCTACGTGACCGTGATCACGATTCGGCATCTCGGGGAGACCTCCGGGAAAAGATCCGGGAAAGATCCACGTTCTGTCACGTATCGCTATTGCGCACAGGACGCGCGGACAGATTAAGTCGAGCTTCACAATGCAATGCCGGGCACTGTACAAATGAATTGTCATTAGCAGATACTTTGCCCGATTACAGGCGGACAGCCGACATCTCGGAGACGCTCCGGCACGTCATCACGGACGTCAACACAGAGGTGTCGCACGAAGGGACCGATATTCGTGGCGCAGAAGGTCGTGGTCACTCTCTTCGACGACATCGACGGCTCGGAAGCGGCGGAAACGATCGCCTTCGGACTCGACGGCAAGTCGTACGAGATCGACCTGAACGAGATCAACGCCGACGGACTGCGGAAGGCGCTCGCGCCCTACGTGGAGGCCGGCCGCAAGCGTTCCCGCTCGGGGCGGACGTACAAGCAGACGGAGGTCGCCCCCGATCCGGCGGCCGTGCGCGCCTGGGCCCAGTCGAACCAGATGGACGTCCCCGCGCGGGGGCGGATTCCCAAGCGGGTCTACGAGGCGTTCGCCGCGGCGCGGTGAAGGGACCCGCGGGCCGGGCGGTCGCAAGCCGGACGGCCGTGGGACCGGCTGGGCGTCGCGGGCCCGGCCTGTCGCGGGACCGGCCGGGCGGTCGTAGTGCGGCCCGCGCGGCGGGCCGGGGGCGTCGACGGCCGCGTCCGCGGCCCGGATCCCCGGCCACCGGCCCCTCGGAACAGCCGACTTGCGCAGCACCCCCATTGATCAGCTAGAGTCTGGAGCACGCCGAGGGGCAAGGCCGAAAGGCCCGGCTCACGGAGTACATGCGGGTGTAGTTCAGTAGTAGAACATCCCCCTTCCAGGGGGAAGGCGCAGTGTGCAATTCCTGTCACCCGCTCTGCGTAGCTGTACCGATCGACCGAGTCGATCAGGTAAGCTGGTGCTCGCACCGATCGGTGAAAGCCGGTCGGGAGCAATGCGGACGTAGCTCAGTTGGTAGAGCGCAACCTTGCCAAGGTTGAGGTCGCGAGTTCGAACCTCGTCGTCCGCTCGGGAATCAGACCCCGGTCCATCGGACCGGGGTCTTTTCGTGTGCTCGTACCTCTCCCGTGCACTCCGGCCTCACGTGCCGCTCCGGTCCCATGTGCTCCGCGCCCCGGGCCCTACCGGGTTTCTGACATTTGTCATGCGCGCTGATGACAGGGCGCACTGCTGCCCGGCCGGTACGACCGGGATGATCGAAGCATGCGAACGAACGAACACGAGCAGGTGATCGAGGTCACCGACCTGCGCCGTGTGTACACAGGCGGGTTCGAGGCCGTACGCGGGGTCAGCTTCTCCGCACGGCGCGGGGAGGTCTTCGCACTGCTGGGCACCAACGGCGCGGGCAAGACCTCCACCGTCGAACTGCTGGAGGGCCTCGCCGCCCCGACCGGCGGGCAGGTCAGGATCTTCGGGCACGACCCGTACACCGACCGCGCCGCGGTGCGGCCCCGCACCGGCGTGATGCTGCAGGAGGGCGGCTTCCCCTCCGACCTGACCGTCATGGAGACCACCCGGATGTGGGCCGGCTCCGTCAGCGGCGCCCGTCCGCCGCAGGAAGTGCTGCCGCTGGTCGGCCTGGCCGACAAGGGCGACGTACGGGTCAAGCAGTTGTCCGGGGGCGAGCGGCGCCGCCTCGACCTGGCCCTCGCGCTGCTCGGCGACCCCGAGGTGCTGTTCCTCGACGAGCCGACGACCGGCCTGGACGCCGAAGGGCGGCGCGACACCTGGCGGTTGGTGCGGGCCCTGCGCGACAACGGCACGACCGTGCTGCTGACCACCCACTACCTGGAAGAGGCCGAGGCACTGGCCGACCGCCTCGCGATCATGCACAAGGGGCGCATCGCCACCACCGGCACGCCCGCCGAGGTGACCGCCGCTCAGCCGTCCCGGATCACCTTCGAACTGCCCCAGGGCTACTTCCCCGGCGACCTGCCGCCGCTCGACGAGCTGGGCGTGACCGGACACGAGTGGGACGGACGGACCATCAAGCTGCACACCCGCGAGCTGCAACGGGCGGCCACCCGCCTGCTGGTGTGGGCCGAGCGGACCGGCATGGAACTGAAGGGACTGGACGTGCGCTCGGCCTCGCTGGAGGAGGCGTTCCTCGGCATAGCCCGCGAGGCCTCCGCCCACGAAACCCTCGAGCAGGGCGAGAGCACCACCACCGGAAAGGAGTACGCGGCATGAGCGGGACGGTCAGCACGACCGAGGGGCCGACCGGAGGAACGGCCGAGGCGGGGAGCGGGAGGAACACCGCGGCCAGCACCCCCATGGGGCGTATGCGGTCCCTCGCCCGCGCCGAGTTGACGCTGCTGGGGCGCAGCAAGGGCATGCTCTTCGCCGCGCTGTTCGTGCCGCTGGTGCTGCCGCTCAGCCTCTACTCGGCGGCCGGCGAGATGAACCTCGACGAGGTGGGGCTCAGCATCGGCGCCATGATCCTGCCCGGCGCGATCGGCTTCTCCCTGCTGTTCGCCGTCTACTCGGCGCTCGTCGGCGTCTTCGTCACCCGGCGCGAGGAACTGGTGCTGAAGCGGCTGCGCACCGGCGAGCTGCGGGACGCCGAGATCCTGTGCGGGGCCTCGCTGCCGTCCGTCGCGACCGGGCTGGTGCAGTCGCTGGTGCTGGCGGTGGGCTGCGCGCTGCTGCTGGACGTGGCCGCGCCGCAGGCCGTCCACCTGTCCGTGCTGGGGCTGCTGCTGGGCCTGGTGCTGTGCGCGGCGCTCGCCGCGGTCACCTCGGGCTTCACCCGGACCACCGAGAGCGCGCAGGTCACCGCGATGCCGGTGGTCATGGTCTCGATGCTGGGCTCCGGGATGGCGGTCCCGCTGGAGGTGCTGCCCGACCGGCTGGCCTCCTTCTGCGAACTGCTGCCCCTCACCCCCGCCGTGACCCTGCTGCGCGGCGGCTTCACGGGCAACCTGTCGGTCTCCGAGACACTGTTCGCCGTGGTGACCGGAGTGGCCTGGGTCCTGCTGGCGGTGTTCGCCGTCCGCCGGTGGTTCCGCTGGGAACCGAGGCGCTGACGTGCCGGCTGCGGGGGCCGGGCGCATGAGCAGGCCGGGCGGCTGGTGGGGGCGCAAGAGCACCCCGGCGAAGTTCGAGACGTACACACGGTGGTCGTTCCACTCCTTCCCGTTGATCGAGTTCGTGACGGTCGGCGGGCCGGTACTGGGGCGGGCGGGAAAGATCGGGCCGGGGCTGACGGCTCTGCTGGTGTTCCTGGTCACCCTGCACTGCGCGCTCTGCGCCGTGGCCGCCTCGCATGTGCTGGACTGGCTGCGCGGGCAGCGGGAGCAGCCGCGTCGGCTGGTGTGGGCGCTCGGGGGCCTCACCGCGGTCGTCGCGGGGTCGGCCGTGGCGATCACCGAACACGGGCCGGCGGGCCGGGACGTCGATGAGGCGGTCGCCGGGATCCTGCTGATCGTCCCGGCCTTCGGCGCCGGGATCGTCGCCCTGGGGGTGCGGAACCGGCTGCGGGTGCTCGCCCTCGCGGCGGGCGCGACCCTCGGGTCCCTGCCCTTCGGCATGCCGGCTCCGGCCACGCTGACCGTCGCCGCGGTGGTGCTGTTCGGCGGCGGGTTCGTGGCTTTCACCTCGGTGTTCTCGGTCCGGCTGCTCAACGCCGTGTACGAACTCGACGAGGCCCGCGAGACCCGCACCCGGCTCGCCGTAGCGGAGGAGCGGCTGCGGTTCGGCCGGGACCTGCACGACGTGATGGGCCGCAACCTCGCCGTGATCGCGCTGAAGAGCGAGCTGGCCGTCCAGCTGGCGCAGCGGGAGCGGCCGGAGGCAGTGGCGCAGATGGTCGAGGTGCAGCGGCTGGCGCACGAGGCCCAGCGGGAGGTGCGCGAGGTCGTCCGCGGCTACCGCGAGGCCGACCTGCGCAGCGAGCTCGCGGGCGCGAAGGGCGTCCTGGACGCGGCCGGTATCGACTGCACGGTCACCGGCCCGACGACCGGGCTCCCGGCGCAGGTGCAGTCCGCGCTGGGATGGGTCGTCCGGGAGGCGGCGACCAACGTGCTGCGGCACGGGAACGCGCGGTGGTGCGCGGTGGGGATACGGGTGCTGAAGGGGCGGACGGTGCTGACGGTGGAGAACGACGGGGTGCCGGAGAACGGCGGCTCGGGCCAGGGATCCGGGCTCGTCGGACTGCGTGAGCGGCTGGCGGAGATCGGGGGGTCCCTGCGGGCGGGCCCGGCCGGGGACGGGCGGTTCCTGCTCACGGCCGAGGTCCCGTTGCCGTCGCCCTCCGGACCGTCCCCGTCGGGGGAGTCCACCGCGTCGCCCGCACCCCGAACGAACGTGAGTGAGGTCACGCCATGACGACACCTCGGCCCGTGCGCCCGCTCCGGCTGCTGCTCGCCGACGACGAGCATCTGATCCGGGGGGCGCTCGCCGCCCTGCTGTCGCTGGAGGACGACCTCCTGGTCGTCGCCGAGGCGGCCTCCGGTCCGGAGGCGCTGGCGATGGCGCGGGCGCACGCCCCCGACGTCGCCGTACTGGATCTGCAGATGCCCGGCGCCGACGGTGTGAAGGTCGCCACATCGCTGCGGGCGGAACTCCCCGACTGCCGCGTGCTGATCGTGACCAGTCACGGGCGTCCCGGGCATCTGAAGCGGGCCCTCGCGGCGGGAGTGCGCGGCTTCGTCCCCAAGACCGTCAGCGCCCAGCACCTCGCGGAGATCATCCGTACCGTGCACGCGGGAAACCGTTACGTGGATCCCGAGTTGGCGGCCGACGCGATCGCCGCCGGTGACTCGCCGCTGACCGCGCGTGAGGCCGAGGTGCTGGAACTCGCGGCCGACGGAGCGCCGGTGACGGAGATCGCGGAGCGGGCCGCGCTGTCCCAGGGGACCGTGCGGAACTATCTGTCGTCGGCCGCCACGAAACTCGGTGCGGAGAACCGGCACGCCGCGGTGCGACTCGCCCGCGAGCGGGGTTGGGTATAGTTGCTTTCGCGCCACGGCGCATGCGGACGTAGCTCAGCTGGTAGAGCGCAACCTTGCCAAGGTTGAGGTCGCGAGTTCGAACCTCGTCGTCCGCTCGGCAACGGAAAGACCCCGGTCCATCGGACCGGGGTCTTCTTCGTGCGTGCCCGGAGTGAGGGCCCGGGGGCTGAGGGCCCCCGGGCTCGGGCCTCAGCTCCAGCCGAGGCCCGTCAGACGCTCGTACGCCTCCACGTACTTCGCCCGGGTCGCGTCCACGACGTGCTGCGGCAGCGCCGGCGGGGGCTGCTCGCTCGCCCGGTCCCAGCCCGACTCGGCGGAGGTCAGCCAGTCCCGCACGTACTGCTTGTCGTACGACGGCTGCGCGTGGCCCGGCTCCCACTGCTCGGCCGGCCAGAAGCGGGAGGAGTCCGGGGTGAGCACCTCGTCCGCCACCACCAGCGTGTCGCCGTCGAAGCCGAACTCGAACTTGGTGTCCGCGAGGATGATGCCCCGTTCCCGGGCGATGTCGCGGGCCCGGGTGTACGCGGCGAGGGTGGCCTGCCGCAGCTGCGCCGCGGTGTCGGCGCCGACCTGGCGGGCGACCTCCTCGTAGGAGACGTTCTCGTCGTGCTCACCGACGGCGGCCTTGGTGGCCGGGGTGAAGATCGGGCCGGGCAGTTCCGATCCGTCCACCAGTCCCTCGGGGAGGGCCAGGCCGCAGACCGTACGGGACTCCTGGTACTCGGCGAGACCTGAGCCGGTGAGGTAGCCGCGGGCCACGCACTCCACGGGGGCCATCCGCAGCGACTTGCAGACGAGGGTGCGGCCCTCCCAGTCGGCGGGGGCGCCCGCGGGAAGTTCGGTGCTCAGGACGTGGTGCGGGACCAGGTCGGTGAGCTGGTCGAACCACCAGAGGGAGAGCTGGGTGAGGACCCTGCCCTTGTCCGGGATCTCGGTCGGCAGCACCCAGTCGTAGGCGGAGATGCGGTCACTGGCGACCATCACGAGGTCGCCCGCCTCGTTCCGGTACAGCTCGCGCACCTTTCCGGTGTGCAGATGCACCAGACCCGGAACCTGGATCGGCTCGGGCTTCTCGACGAATCCGGACACGGTTCCTCCGCGTGGTTCGGAACAACAGGGCGCCCGCGGGGCTCGCACAGGGTGGGGTGGGAGACGGCGGGACAAGTGCCTCCGATTGTCCCGTACGGGCGGCCGACTCCGCTGGTCGGGGCGGCGGCGCCGGGCCGGGGCCGGTGGCAGAGGCCGCTCGGGCGCGGTGGCGTGTGCCGAGCAGGCAGGGCGTCGGCGGACCGGGTCAGTCGTTCTTGCAGATGCGGTCGAGGAGGTTGGCGGTGGCGCGCTGGACGCGCGGGTCGGTCCGGCCGGGGCGGCCCAGGGCCGGGGGCCAGGCAAGCGTGCCCGACGCGAAGACCCAGGCACCGGAGGGCGCCCGGTAGAGCGAGGTCTCCTGGTGCCGTCCGGCGCCCGCCCCATCGGTGTACGGGGAGTGGGCGAGCAGCACCCGCTCCTCGTGCTCGGGCAGCGGGGTGCGCGGGAAGTAACGGTCGGCCCCGACCGCGACCAGCCCCTCGATCGCGTCGCCCTCGAAGGCCCCGGTCGCCTCCCACAGCCAGTGGCCGGCGTTGCGCACGATCAGCGGATGCGGCTCGGGAACCCGGCCTGCGTACTGGACGCCGATCAGCTGCTGCTCCGCGCGGTCCGCCTCCCGCCACAGCGCCGCCCTGCCCGGTGCCCCACGGTCCTGAGCCCCGCGGTCCGGGCCCCGGCGTCTGCCGCTGCGACAGGTCAGCAGACGGTCGGGGACTCCGGACGGGGAAGGTGCGAGTTCCACCTGCCCGTACATCGTCCGGGCGGAGAGGAAGACCAGGGAGGTGCCGTACTCACGGGCGTGTTCCGCGGTACCGCGCATGGCCCGGGACCAGTACGCGTCGGGGCCGGGGAAGAGGAGGCCCCTGTACCGGGTGGGGTCGACCCGGCCGGCGTGCAGGTCGCCGGCGTCGGCGTAGGCGAGGTCGTAGCCGTAGCGCTCGGCCCAGCGGATGACGTCGTAGGCGTGACCGGCGGACGGAGGCAGACCGGCGCCCGCGTACGGGCGGTCGAAGGAGACGGTGGCCGCGGAGTGGGAGTGGGCAGCGAGGTCGGAGAGGGGGTCGGTGCCGGCCTCGCCGGGCAGCCGGCCGTCCCCGTCCCCGCTCTCGTCCCCGTCATCGTCCCTGCACTGGTGGAGGATCCCGTCGGCCGCGCGGGCTCCGCCCGTCCCGTCGTCCTTCGGGTAACGGTTGTGGAGTTGCCAGGTGATGTCGGGCAGGACGAGGAGCAGGTCGGCCGGGCGGTGGTCGCGGACCGTGAAGGGAATCCGGGCCCGGTTGCGGCCGTCGGCCGTGGTCAGAACGGCCACGTAGGCGCCGACGCTCCAGTCCGACGGGACCGCCAGCCGCCAGGACAACCACCAGTGGTGGCAGGAGACCGTACGGTCGGCGGTGAGCGGCGGGGGCTGCGCGATGCCGGCGAGGCGGGGGCCGGACATGATCCGGGCGGCGCCCCGCCCGTCGTAGTGGCCGACGCGGTGGACGTCGACGCGGAACTCCTGGGGCGGGTCGACGGTGACGTGGAAGTCGATCGCCTCTCCGGGTGCCACCCCGCCGGTGGAGCTGAACCCCTCGATCCGGCAGTGCCCCTGCTGCGCACCCATGGTCGCTCCCCTCCCGCAGGCCCCGCCGCCGACGGTCAGCAGTGTGCTTGTCGTATGTCGCAAGCCCTGGTCAAGGAGCGCGAACAGCCCAAGCACATCACATTACGCATGCATCACATCACCCTTCGTCGTGAATCGACCATAAGCGGAAGGGCGGGCTCCGGCTTTCGGCTTTCCCGGTCGTCCGGCTCAGACGAGCCGGACCGGCTTCTCCGGGCGTATGCCCTGCCGGGCCAGCCACCGGCGGAGGGCCGTGGGATCGCCGTCCTCGATCAGCATCATGACCTGGGCGGGCAGGTCCGTGACGCGTACGCCGCCCACGAGGAGAGTCGGTCCGTCGAGCCAGTCGAGCCCGGGGGTCGCGCCCAGGGTGTCCATGGCCGCGCAGCAGACCATCGCCGTGATGTGGTCGGCGAGCAGTTCACGCCCGGTGCGCGGGGGCTGGAGGGGGAGCAGGGGCAGCGCCCGGTCGTCCCAGGGAGAAGCGAGGCCGGCCGACGCGGCCGTCGGGGCCGTCGGAGCGCTCGCGGTCGAGGCGGCTCGCGCGGTGGCCGCCGCTCCCTCGCGGGCCACTTCGGCGCTGATACGGGCGGCCAGGGCCGCGCTGCGCGGGGTGGTACCGACGAGGTCCTCACCGACGAGGTCCTCGTCGTCCGGGTCGGCTCCGGAGACGGGTACGGGGGCGGCTTCTCGTTCCCCGTCCGCCCCGCGGCCTCCGTCGGCGGGTGGGGACGCGGACGGAGGCCGTTCCGCGCGGGAGTCCGGGCCCGGGTGCGGGTCCGAGTGTGGGTCCAGGTCCGGGTCCGGGTCCGAGTCCGGGTCCGGGCGTGGGTCCAGGTCCGGGTCCGAGTCCGGGCCGGGATGCGTCAGATGGTCGAGCACGCGGGAGAGCGTCGGGCCGTCGGGACCCGGGTTCTCCGCGCCGGCTCCGGGGCGTACGCCGAGGGTGTCCAGGACGCGGTGGAGGCGGGCCGCGTCCGTACGCCACTTACGGTCGACGACCTCCTCCGGGTAGTCGCCCCAGTGGACCGGCGACCAGTCCGGTCCACTCCCGGCGGGGCCGCCGTGGAAGAGGCGGGCGGCGAGGAGGGAGGTGGCCTCGTCCACCGTGCCGGGCTCCTCGAGCAGGTCGCAGGCGGGGCGCTCGCCGAGGCGGGAGGCGAATCCCTCGGCCAGCCGGTCCCGGCGGGAGAGTTCGGTGAGCGCGGCCACCACCCCGGCGTTGAGCCGCGAGGGCCAGCGGCCCATCCGCCAGGCGGGCAGCGCGACCCGGGTGAGCAGCCGGTCCCAGCCCGCGTACGCCAGTCCCACCTGCTCCTGGGCGACGATGCGCAGTCCGTAGTCCACCGCCTGGGCGCGCTCGGCCGCCGCCGCCGCGACCCCGCGCTCCATCTCCGCGGCATGGACCCGGCAGCTGCGCAGCAGCACTCGCGCGATCCAGCCGAGGCCCGCGAACACCGTGCGGAACACCGGCCCGCGGCGGTGCTCCGAGGTCACGGCCACCGCCGCGTCGAGACCGCGGACGAAGCGCCGGGCGGCGGCTATGTCCGGGTGCGCCGAAGGCCCCGTACCGGCGACGACCGGCGCGAGGACCGCGCGCAGCTCGCCGACGCGCATCCACCACAGGAACGGGGAGCCGATCACCAGCACGGGTGCGGCGACGGCCCGGCGGTGCGGATGCCGGCCCGCGTCCGCTATGTCGCCGTGCTCCTCGGCGGGCGGGGGGCGGCCGTGCGCCGGATGGGTACGGTCCTCCAGCCAGCTGTCGCAGTCGGGGGTGAGCGCTATCGCGGACGGAACGGGGACGGCGAGCCGGTCGGCGAGGTCGCGGACCATCCGGTACAGGTCCGGGGCGGCCTCCTCGGCGATCGCGACCGTCGGACTCATAGCGGGCCGCGCACGGGCCACGACCAGGGCGACCCCGGCGGCGGTGAGCAGGACCAGCGCCGCGAGCGGCGTGAGCGTCCAGCGGGCGATGTCCCAGCCGGTGCCGGTGAAATGGCCGGTGGGAACGCCGACGAGCAGGATCACGGCGACGGCCGCGGGCAGCAGGGCGACGGCCAGCGCTCTGCCGCGCAGGCGCAGCACCGCGAGCGCCCGTGAACGCGCGGTCTGCACGCCCGCCTCACTGCTCATGCCGCCTCCGCTCATGACCCCGCCCTCACCCCCTCCCGACGGTTCTGACGCTGCCCCGGCGTTGTCCACTCCCCCCACTGTGGCACCCGCCACTGACATCGCAATGCCGGTGGGCCAAGTGCCGGAACGCTTGCGCGGCACCCTAGTTGGGGGTCCGGCCCCCGTCAGCCGGATAGCGCATCGGTCACTCGATGGAATGGCTCAGGGGAAAGGTGGATGACGGACGGCAAGGATCGGGCCCCGGATCCTGAGACGGATCCGGGGCCCCTGGGGTTCAGTGCCGTTCGCGGTGCGGCCCGACGGCGCCCGCACGGCCGGGCCGGCCCGCGCCGGGGCGCGCGGGAGCGCTTACGCGGTCCTCGCCGCCTCGGCCGCTTCCGCGGCGATGTCCGTACGGTGCTGGAAACCGTCGAGGCGGATGCGGGCCACCGCGCGGTAGGCGCGGTCGCGGGCCTCGGTGAGGTCCTCGCCGGTCGCCGTGACGGACAGCACCCGGCCGCCCGCGCTGACGGTCGCGTCGCCCTCGCGCTTCGTCCCCGCGTGCAGCACGTACGCGTGCGGGGCGTCCTGCGCGGCGATCTCGTCCAGGCCGGTGATGGGGTCGCCGGTGCGCGGGGTGCCGGGGTAGTTGTGCGAGGCGACGACGACCGTGACGGCGGCGTCGTCGCTCCAGCGCAGCGGCTCCAGATCGGCGAGATCGCCGGTGGCGGCGGCCATCAGCACCCCGGCCAGCGGGGTCTTCAGACGGGCCAGCACGACCTGCGTCTCGGGGTCGCCGAAACGGGCGTTGAACTCGATCACGCGGACGCCGCGCGAGGTGATCGCGAGACCCGCGTAGAGCAGACCGGAGAACGGGGTTCCGCGCCGCCGCAGCTCGTCGACGGTCGGCTGGAGCACCGACTGCGTGACCTCGTCGACCAGCTTCGGATCGGCCCACGGCAGCGGGGAGTACGCACCCATGCCGCCGGTGTTGGGACCCGCGTCGCCGTCCAGCGCGCGCTTGAAGTCCTGGGCGGGCTGGAGGGGCAGCACGGTGACGCCGTCGGTCACGGCGAAGAGGGAGACCTCGGGACCGTCCAGGTACTCCTCGATGACGACCTGCTTGCAGGCGCCGGCGTGCGCCTTGGCCGCCTCGATGTCGTCGGTGACGACCACGCCCTTGCCGGCGGCGAGCCCGTCGTCCTTGACGACGTACGGCGCGCCGAAGGCGTCGAGGGCGTCGGCGGCCTCGTCGGGAGTCGTGCAGACGTACGACCGTGCCGTGGGGACGCCGGCTCCCGCCATGACGTCCTTCGCGAAGGCCTTGGAGCCCTCGAGCTGCGCGGCCTCCTTCGAGGGGCCGAAGACGGGGATGCCCGCGTCGCGCACGGCGTCGGCGACACCGGCGACGAGGGGGGCCTCCGGGCCGACCACCACGAGGTCCGCGCCGAGCCGTGCGGCCAGCGCGGACACGGCCGCACCGTCCAGGGCGTCGACCTGGTGCAGCTCGGCGACCTCGGCGATACCGGCGTTGCCGGGGGCGCAGTGCAGCGCGGTGACGTCGGGATCGAGGGACAGAGAACGGCACAGGGCGTGTTCGCGGGCACCGCTGCCGATGACGAGGACCTTCACGGGGTCAGCCTAACGGGAGCCGGGGGTTCGCTTTGTACGGGCTTCCGAAGGACCGGGCCGAACCTGTTCGTGGCTTCCTCCAACCCGGACGCCGGACGGGCGGGCCCACCCGGGTCGCCGGGCCGGTGTCACCGGGCTTCTGCCGCCGGGGCGCCCTACTCGTTCGTGATCTCCTCGACCACCGTCGCGCCGAGTTCCCGGACGATCAGTTCCTTCCCGGAGAGGGCGGATTCGTCCAGGTCGGGGTCGTCGTCCTCCGGGATGTCGTCCTCGGGGGAGACGGGAGGCGGCGGCTCCGGGGCGTAGGGCCGGGACGCCGGGCCGGGAGCCGGTGCGGGGGCGGCCGCCGGGGCGCCGCCCGACTGCGCGGAGGCGGAAGGACCGGCCGGGGCAGCCGGGCCCGAGGTCCCCGAAGAGCCCGACGACTGGGAGGCGCCGGGGCGCTGACCGGCACCGGCGCCC
>NZ_LIQT01000345.1 GCF_001418415.1 Streptomyces hirsutus | reverse complement strand
GCGGACGTCGTCACCGTCGTCAGTGACGTCACCGACGACGGTGACGACGTCCGCTGCCGCCGGAGCACTGCGGACCGAGACCGGTCGGGGCACGGGCCCGGGGCCGTGGCCGAGCCGGCGGCCCGGGCCCGGCCGGTCGCCGTGGCCAGTTCGGCCTCGGCGCGGGCGGCCAGGCCGTCCGCGCCGCAGGAGCGTGCGAGCGCCAGGCCCCGCTCCAGGTCGGTCCGCGAGCGGGCGAGGATGCCGTACTCGACGCGGGCCACCGCGTGTTCGTACTGGCAGGGTGAGGACTCCAGGTAGGCGACGGCCCGGGCGGCGAGCCTCACCGCCCGCCGGCCGGTCTCCAGGGCGGCGGCGCAGCGCAGGGCCTCGCCTATGGCGGTGTCCGTGCCGAAGCGCTCGGCCTGGCTGCGGTACTCGACGGCGAGCCGGGCGGCACGGGCCGGGTCCTCGGTGGCGAGGGCACGGGCGAGGTCGGCGGCCCAGAACAGGTGGACGGGGTTGTGGTGGCCGCGGGAGGCCGCAGCCTTCTCGGCGGCCTCCAGTTCGTTGATGCCGTCCTTCGTACGGCCGACCGCGAGCAGCAGCCTGCCGCGCACCGAGCGGGGGTCGGGCAGCACGATGGTGGACGGGTAGGGCGGCGCGAACCCGTGCCGTTCGGCGACTTCCCAGGCCTCGTCCACATGGCCGCGGACGAGCAGGGTGTCGACCAGGTTGCAGGTCGCCGTCCAGTACAGGGGCAGGCCGCGGCCCACGCGTTCGGCCAGGCGCAGGGATTCGCGCAGCGACTTCTCCGCCGCCGCGAGGCGGCCCCGCCTGCGGTGCGCGAGCCCGATGTAGGCGTGGGCGAGGACCAGGTGGCCGCCGCTCCAGCCGGCTGTCTCGTAGGAGCGCAGGGCCTCGTTGTAGAGGCTTTCGGCACGGTCGAGGCGGTCGGTGTAGGCGTACGTGCTGGCCAGCATCAGCAGCAGTTCGACGCCCCATTCGGCGTCGGTCCAGCCGAGGCCGGGCGCGAGGCGGCCGTTGACGAGGACGCGGTCGCTGTTCTCGGTGACCACTTCGGCGTTCTCGCCGCGCATCATGGCGTCGAAGCCGCGCAGAATGAGCAGCGCGCGTTCGGAGTTGTCCCGGCCGGTGCAGGTGGCGGCGAGGGCGGCGAGGCGTTCGGAACGGCCGGGAGCGGTGGTCTCGCCGGCGTGGATGCCTTCCCACATGAACTGCACGGCCTGCAACCGCATCCGGGCGGGGCCGGGCTCCAGCCGGGCGGCCTCCTCGTCGACGGTGCGGACGGCCTCCTCCATCTGGTCGTTGTGCAGCAGCGCCTGGGAGAGCCGGACCACGGCGTCCACCCGTGCGTCCCCGTCGAGGCCGGACATGCCGAGCGCGGTCCGCAGATGGCCGATGGTCCGGGCGGGCGCGGTGAGGAAGGTGGCGCAGCCCAGTTCGTAGAGCACGCGCGCGTGGACCTCGGGGCGGGGAGGTTCCTCCAGGGCACGCTCCAGGCAGCGGCGGGCGGCGTCCGGGGCGCCGACGGCGAGGTGTTCACCGGCGGCGTCCCGCAGTTGCCGGACGAGTTCCTCGTCGTCGTCCGGGTGTACTTCGAGGAGGTGGCGGGAGGCGGCCGCGGCGCCGCGTCCGGACTCGGTGACGATCCGGGCGGCGATGCCGTGCATGGCGCGGCGCAGCGCGTCGGGGATGGAGTTGTAGACGGCGGTGGCGATCAGCGGGTGGACGAACTCGAGGTCGGCGGGTGCGGTACGGCCGGTGCCGGGGTCGGGGGCGGTGAGGATGCGGGCGCTGCGCAGCCGCTCGGCGCAGCGGACGGCGTCGTCGTGGTCGAGGGTGGCGAGCTCGGCCACCAGGTCGACGGTGATGTCGCTGCCGAGGATGGCGGCGGCCCAGGCGAACCGGGTGGCGTCTATGCCGAGTTCTTCCAGTCGGGCGACGAGTCCGCCGCCGCGGGCGGAGCGGTTCAGCGCACGCAGTTCACCGGCGTTCGCCTCGACGGGTTCGAGTTCGCTGTCCTGGACCTTGGCGAGGAGTTCCACGGTCTCGTAGGGGTTGCCGCCCGTGACGGCCCACACCTCGCGGCAGAACGCGGCGTCCGCGTTCTCGCCGAGGGTGGCGCGGGTGAGGCCGGCCGCGGCGGGCGGGGTCAGCGCGCTGAGGACGGTGACCGGGTGCTCGGTCGCGGCGGCGACGGCGTCCAGGTGGCGGGTGCTCACTCCGGAGATGTCGCCGGGCCGACGGGCGACCATGACGAGAACGGGCAGGTCCGTCAGGTTTTCCGTGAAGGCGGAGAGCCAGTTCAGGGTCTCCTGGTCGGCCCAGTGGGCGTCGTCGATGGTCAGTACCAGCGGCCAGTCCCGGCGGGCCAGCCGGCGCACGGCGGCGACCAGGCCCTCGCAGACGCCCTGCGGGTCGGCGTGCCGGTCGCCGGGCTCGGCTATGCCGAGGGCGGGGCCGGCGATGTCGTACCAGTCGCCGAGGTACTCGCGGGCCTCCTCCGGCAGCATCGACAGCAGCGCGGGCTGGAGGAGTTGGCGTACGACGTTGAACGGGACGGTGCGCAGGGTCTCGCCGCCGCGGGCCGACCACACGGTGCAGCCGCGTTGTTCGGCGATGCGCCGGGTCTCGGCGAGCAGCGCGGTCTTGCCCAGTCCCGACTCGCCCCGCAGCACCAGCAGGCTGCCGGGCGAGGAACGGTCCGCGCACAGGGTGTCGACCACCGCGGTGATGGTGGCGATCTCCTCGTCCCGTTCCCAGAGAGAGGCCGATGCCGTGGGCCGCACCTCCGTCATTCCGCTACCTCCCCAAGCCGCCCGAACGACGTACAGGCGTCGAGCGTAGTCCTCCGAGGGCCCCGACGGAGGACTACCAACCGGGCTCTTGCCGTGACGGGTGACACCGGGTACAGGGGTCGACGCACCCTGCCCCTCATCAGGGGTCCTGCGGTCAACACCTGTCAAGGGAAGGGAAAGTGACGGTTCGTCGGATCTTTTCTGCAGGGGGCGGGGCCGGGTCGGGGACTCCCGGGCCGGGCTCCGGGGGCCGGGAGGTCCGGACCTCCCGGCCCCCGGAGCCCGGCCGCTCTGCCGACATGCTCGCCGGGCACGCGCTCGCGGCCCGCACCACCTCGGACCCCCGAACTTACGGACCTCTCTCATCCCTCTTTCACCGACGCCTCATACGGTGGGGGCATGACGCAGGCGACTCCTCCCGGGTGGTATCCCGACCCCGGGCAGACGAATGACGGACCGGCCACCGAGCGCTGGTGGGACGGTACCGCCTGGACGGACCAGGTCCGGCCGACGGGATCGGCACCCGCCTGGGACCCTCCTGCGCCGGGCACGGCCGCCGGACCGGCGTATCCGGCCCAGCCGGCGTACCCCGCGTATCCGGCGCATCCCGGGTACCCCGGGGTCGTGCAGTCCGGTCCGGGCTCCGGCCGGGGGCGCGGGCTGCGCATCGGAATAGCCGTGGCAGCGGCCGTCGCGGTGCTGGCGAGCATCGGGGTCGGCGTGTACGCGCTGACCGACGACGACGGGAGCGGCACCTCCACCGCCTCGCAGGAGCCGGGCGGCCGGGACGGCGGGTCGGACGGGGGTCCAGGAGATCCCGAGGACGGCCCCGGCCCGGACGCCTCCGAGCCGCCGCGGGTCGAGAGCGGGTCGGTGACCGACGGGCTGAGCGGAATCAGCCTGCCCATCCCGGACGGCTGGTACGGCCAGGAGGGCCAGGTGGGCGCCCAGATCATGTCGGAGGACACGTACGACTGCCCCGGCGACGCCTCCAGCACTTGCACCAAGGGCGGCGCGTACTCGGCACCGGCACGGGCCCTCGGCACCCGCGGCTCCACCGCGGAGGCGGTCGCCAAGGCGGACATCTCCGCCAACGCCGAGGAGTCGTACGGCGGCGATTCCTACGGGAGGATCGGCTCGCACGAGGTCCTCGAGTCGAAGGCGGTGACCGTCGCCGGGCAGAAGGGCTACCTGGTGCGCTGGAAGGCGGTCACCAGCAAGGGCTCCGACGGGTACGTCCAGTCGCTGGCCTTCCCCTCCCCCGCGCAGCCCGAGCAGATGGTCGTCGTCCGCTTCGGTCTGGACACCGACCAGAAGCAGTCCGTCCTCGACGACATCACCAGGGGCATAAAGAAGGCGGAGAGCAGCGGCCGCGGCAACGGCCAGGACGTCTGAGCCCGCCGCCCGGCGTCCGCCACGCCGGGCAGACGGCCGGGTGGGGCTCCCCTCCGCTCAAGGGGAGCCCCACCCGGCCGGTGGTGCGCGCCGCCCCCGTCCCCACGGTGCGGCGCGGTCGGGTCGCCGCCCGGTCATCCGGGAACGGCGGCCCTGGTCTCATTCGAGGCCGAGTGCCGGCAGTACGGCGGCCTCCACGAACCGGAGCAGATAGTCCGGGTCCGCGTTCCGCCCCTCCAGGAGGGGCCGCACCCGCAGCACGCCGAAGATCTGGGCCGGGACGTACGCCAGCGCCGGGTTCTCCGCGGAGACCTCACCACGTTCGACCCCGCGCCGCAGGATCGCCTCCAGCGCGACGATCTCCGGTTCGACCAGCGCTTCGCGCAGCGCCTGGGCCAGCTCCGGGTCCTGCGTGACCGCGTGCCCGAGCGCCTGTAACAACGAGGTGTCCTTCGCCGACCACGCGCCCGCGCTCCGGGCGGCCTCGCGCAGGTCCCCCGCCAGGGTACCGGTGTCGATGCCGGCGAAGCGCGCCTGCCCGCTGGAGCGCAGGGCTGCGGCGACGAACCGGGGCTTGGTCTGCCACTGCCGGTACAGCGTGGACTTGCTGCACCGCGCCCGGGCCGCGACCCCGTCCATGGTGACGGCGTCGTAGCCGCACTGACGGATCTGTTCCAGAACCGCATCGAAGAACTCCTGCTCACGCTCGGGCGTGATCTTGGAGCGGCGCGAACTGCCGACCGGTTCCGGCCGGTCCGCGGCCTGCGACGTCATCGACTCGACTCCTCGTCCTGGGGACGGGCCCTCCGGGGCGCCGGCTTCCTGTGCGCCTGCGTCCCTGCCCATCGATACGGGAGTGTACCGGAACGGTTCCGTATCGGTACGGACTCGTATCGGTACGGACGTGTTTCGCATCGAACCCGCACCGGCGAAGGCCTGCACCACAGCACGACCCGGCACCACCACTGCCACCAGCTGAACGCCGCGTACGGCCCGCTGACCGTGGTCCAGCCGCTCGGCGCGCTCACGCTGGTGGCGGCCGTGCCTCTGGGGGCATGGGTCGCGGGGCGACGGGTGGGTCGCACGGAGTGGCGGGGTACGGCGTTCACCCTCGCCGGTCTCGCGGCGATCCTGGTCACCGCCTCGGGGACGGCACCGGACGACACGCTGTCCGTGTCCGAGGCGCTGCTGGTCGCGGGTGCCACGGCTGCCCTGATCGGCGTCCTGTCGCGGCCGCGTGCCCGGCCCGGGCTGCGGCACGCGGCCGCGTCGGGCATCGCCTCCGGGGTGGCCTCGGCGCTCACCCAGACCGTGACGGTGGCGGTGACGGGCCATCCGGGTCCGCTGCCGGACGTGCGGGTGATCGGGGTGGCCCTGCTCGTCGCCGTGTTCGCGGCCGGCGGACTGCTGCTGTCCCAGACCGCCTACCGCAGCGGGCTGGACGCTCCTCTCGCGGTGGTGACCCTGACGAACCCCGTGGCCGCCGCGGTGATCGGACTCTGCCTGCTCGGCGAGCGGTTCCGGGGCGGCCCGACGGAGGTGCTGCTCGCCCTGACCGGCGCGGCACTCGCGTCGTGGGGCGTGATCCTCCTGACCCGGGCGACACCACGCCCGGGTCGGCAGGAGCACGCCGCGCCGGGTCCGGCGGAGCGTCCTGCCGCGAGGAGATCCGCGGTGGAACACCCTGCGGGCCCCTCTCCCGCCCCCTCCACGGACCTCCTTGCGGGCCCTCTTGTGACGCATCACCCCGTGGCCGCCGATCCGGACTGTGGGGCGAGGACGGCGGCCACGGGGTGATGCGCCACAAGAGGGCCCGCAAGGAGGTCCGTCGCGGGGGCGGGAGAGGGGCCCGCAGGGTGTTCCACCGCG
>NZ_LIQT01000344.1 GCF_001418415.1 Streptomyces hirsutus | reverse complement strand
GCGCGGACGGTAGCGGTAGCCTGCGGAGGCCATGACCTCGACCGACACCCCCGCCGCCGGACGCGGGCCGCGGCCCGGCCGCCGTGGCACGCTGGGGCGGGGGGCGGGGGGCGTGCCGCCGACGACACCGCCCGCGGAGGCGGGGGTGGAGCCGGACGCCGGTCTGCCGCCCGGGACGGCGCCCGCGGGCCCCGGGACGGGCGACGAACCGGCCGCCGGGCCCGTGGCGGCGGGTGCGGGGGACGCCGGATCGGGGACGCACGACCCGGAGCGTGCCGAGGGGCGCCCGAGGGCCGATGGAGCCGGGACGGCCGACGAGGCCGCGGGGCCCGAGGCGCTCGCGGGGTCCGAAGCGGTCGGGGCGGCGGAAGCGGCCGAGGAGGAGGGCGACGGCCGGTTCAAGGTCCGGTTGTCGAACTTCGAGGGACCGTTCGACCTGCTGCTTCAGCTGATCTCCAAGCACAAGCTGGACGTCACCGAGGTCGCGCTGTCCAGGGTGACCGACGAGTTCATGGCGTACATCCGGGCGCTGGGACCCGACTGGGACCTGGACGAGACGACCGAGTTCCTGGTCGTCGCGGCCACGCTGCTCGATCTCAAGGCGGCCCGCCTGCTGCCCGCCGCCGAGGTGGAGGACGAGGCCGACCTCGCCCTGCTGGAGGCCCGGGACCTGCTGTTCGCCCGCCTGCTCCAGTACCGCGCGTACAAGCGGATCGCGGAGATCTTCGGCCTGCGGCTGGACGAGGAGGCCCGGCGCCACCCCCGTACCGTGGGGCTCGAGCCGCACCACGCCGAGCTGCTCCCCGAGGTCGTCATCAGTATCGGCGCGGAGGAGTTCGCCCGGCTCGCCGTCAAGGCGATGCAGCCCAGGCCCAAGCCGCAGGTGTACGTCGACCACATCCACGCGCCGCTGGTCAGCGTGCAGGAGCAGGCCGGGATCGTGGTCGCGCGGCTGAGGGAGCTCGGCGAGGCCAGTTTCCGGGCCCTGACCGAGGACACGGACGACACCCTGACCGTCGTCGCCCGGTTCCTCGCGCTCCTGGAGCTGTACCGGGAGAAGGCCGTCGCCCTCGACCAGGAGACCGCGCTCGGCGAGCTGACCGTGCGCTGGACCGGCGGTGACGGGGCCGCCGCCCCCACGGTCACCGACGAGTTCGACCGACCGCCCGAAGCACCGGGAGAGCCGCCGGAGGAAGGAGAAGGGGTGAGCAGGACGTGAGTGAGGACACAGACGATGCTCCCGCGGGGCCGCGCACCGTCGCGGACCTCGAGCTCGGGCCCGCGCTGGAGGCGGTTCTCATGGTCGTGGACGAGCCCGCGACCGAGGAGCGGCTGGCGAAGATCCTGGAGCGGCCCCGACGGCAGGTCGCGGACGCGTTGCGGGCGCTGGCCGACGAGTACACCGTCCAGGGACGCGGCTTCGAACTGCGGCTCGTCGCCGGCGGCTGGCGTTTCTACAGCCGTCCCGAGTACGCCGCGGCCGTCGAGGGCTTCGTTCTGGACGGCCAGCAGGCCCGGCTCACCCAGGCCGCCCTGGAGACCCTCGCCGTGGTCGCCTACCGCCAGCCGGTCAGCCGCAGCAGGGTCTCCGCCGTGCGCGGAGTGAACTGCGACGGGGTCATGCGCACCCTGCTGCAGCGCGGTCTGGTCGAGGAGGCGGGCACGGAACCCGAAACAGGTGCGATCCTGTACACGACGACGAACTACTTCCTGGAGCGGATGGGCCTGCGCGGTCTGGACGAGCTCCCGGAGCTCGCGCCCTTCCTCCCCGAGGCGGAGGCGATCGAGGCCGAGACCCAGGAAGCCGTGCCGTCGTTCGATCCGGACGCCCCGGACCCGGACGACGGTCCATCCGACGAGCATGCTTAAAACGACAACAACGGAAATGTGATGCGAAGCAGCGGCAGCGGCAAGAGCGGCGGACGCGGTAACCCCCGCGGTTCCGGCGGCAACAGGGACCAGAAGCAGGGGCAGGGCCGCCCCGGCAAGCCCCGCCCGGAGGAGCGCCGCTACGACGTGGGACCCGGGTCCACCAAGGAGGGCCCGAAGTCCGGCCGCACCGGCGCCAAGCCGTCCGGCGGCTCCTCCCAGGGCTCCCGGTCCGGACAGAAGGGCGGCGGGGGCCGTACGGTTCCGGGCCGCTCGCGCGAATACGAGACGCGGATCGAGGAGCGCAACCGCGACCGGTACGCGGAGAAGAAGGACGTCAGGACCCCGAAGACCTTCCCGGGCGCCGAACAGGAGGGCGAGCGGTTGCAGAAGGTCCTCGCCCGCGCGGGGTACGGTTCCCGGCGCGCCTGCGAGGAGCTGATCGAGCAGGCGCGGGTCGAGATCAACGGCGAGATCGTGCTGGAGCAGGGCCGCCGGGTCGACCCGGCG
>NZ_LIQT01000343.1 GCF_001418415.1 Streptomyces hirsutus | reverse complement strand
ACCCCCCACTTGTCCGCCAGCTCGTCCACGAGCAGTAACCCCCGCCCGCCTTCCGCCGGCTCCCGGTCGCCCTCCGCCTGGGGCACGGCCGGCACGCCGCCCCCACTGTCATGCACCTCGACCCGCACGCCTCCATCGGCGCCCTCGCCGTACGGCAGCATCCTCAGCAGAAAGCCACGGCCGGGCGGCACACCGTGCACCAGTGCGTTGGTGGCGAGTTCACTGACGCACAGCAGCACATCGTCCTCGCGCCCGCGCATGCCCCACTCCGCGAGCACCCGGCGCGCGAAGTCCCGGGCGGCGGGCACGGACCGGCGCTCACGGCGGAAGAACCGCTCGAGCGGGGCGGGGACCCGGGACAAGGGTGAAGTTTCCTGATTCACAGGACGAGAGTCACGCTCCGTACCCATCCTGAAACAGTCCGCGCACCCGTACGTCCTGCATGTACGCCTGCGCGACAGTGAACGTACAGGCACGGGTGGGGAGTTCGACCCTATGAGCACCACGGCAAGACCACGGTCCCGGTCACGCAGGAACGCGTCCGCGATGAAGATGGTGGGCGCCCTGCTCGCCACCTTCCGCGAGGCGGCGGGCCACACACAGCGCTCCCTGGGCGAACACTTCGTCGTGAGCGAGCAGCAGATCGCGTCGATCGAACAGGGCAGACGCCCCCTGAAGCCGGACCTCGCAGACCAACTGGACGACCTCCTCGATACCAAGGGCGCGTTGACGGCCGCGCTGGCTCATATGCCGGAGGTGGACCTGGTCCCGCTGTGGGCGGAGGAGTATCTGGACCAGGAACGCGAAGCTATCGCGATCTCGTGGTACGAGAGCCTTCTGGTGCCGGGGTTGCTACAGACCGAGGCATACGCACGGGCCGTATTCCGTAGCCGCGTCCCTGTCTACGACGAGAACGAAATCGGCCAACTCGTAGCAGCGCGGATCGAGCGACACGAGATTCTGGAGCGTCGAGTACCGCCAACAGCAAGCTTTGTGATCTGGGAAGCAGCGTTACGGGACCGCCTGGGTGGACCGGACGTGTATACCGAACAGCTGCATCACCTACGGCGGTGCGCCGGTACCCCCGGGATCGCACTGCAAGTTCTGCCGTTGGGCCGCAGTTCGCACGCTGGGCTCGAGGGCCCCTTCATTCTGCTGGAAACCCCGGAGAACCAGCGGCTCGGCTACAGCGAAACGCAACGGGGCAGCACCCTCATCGCCGCTCCCTACGAGGTAGGGATCCTCACCCAGAAGTATGCGATGCTGCGGACCCAGGCCCTCAACACTGAAGACACGAGGGACCTGTTGGACCGTCTTCTGGGAGAGGCATGAGCGACAGCGCACTTGAGTGGTTCAAGTCCAGCTACAGCAGCGGTGAAGGCGGAGCTTGCCTGGAAATCGCTTACACCTGGCGCAAGTCAAGTCACAGCGGCAGTGAAGGCGGCAACTGCCTCGAAGTAGCCGCCCACCCCACCGCCATCCACATCCGCGACTCCAAGACCCCGGACGCACCCCACCTCACCGTCGCCCCGGAAACCTGGACCGCGTTCCTGCCCGTACCGTCGGAGCACACCAGCACGGCGTAGGCATGGGCGTAGCGCCGATCCCTCACATGCCGCGGTCAGGACCTTCCCAGCTGACCGTGGTGTCCGTTTCGCTCAGCGGCATGCTCTCGAAGACGATCGGGCCGGGGTGGAAGACACCACTGCCCTGACCGAACATGTCCTCACCGACCAGATACCGGTAGAGCCACTCGGAGAACGACATACGGTACTCGTAGCACAGCGCCTCCAGTACAGCGCCTCGTTGCCGTCGCAGGCGAACAGCCGCCCTTCCCCCTGCGCCCGCCTCGACCGCATCTCGGCCCCTGGAGCGGTGTTCGAGATGTGCAGTTCCAGTCCGCTCAGTCCGCCGGCTGCTTATCCTGGTGGCCATGACTGCCCAGCCTCCGGGACCCTCTCCGCGCCCTGTTCCCTCAGGAGAGCTCCGCGCCTCTCACGACGACCGGGACGCAGTGGTGGAGCAGCTCCGCGATGCGGCAGCCGAGGGGCGAATCGATCTCGATGAGCTGGATTCGCGCCTGGAGCAGGCGCTGCAGTCCAAGACTTACGCCGAGTTGGCCGTCCTGACCGCCGACTTGCCGAAGCTGGATTCCTCTGAGAGCCGGCCGCCGCTGGTACTCAAGGGCGGCATGTACGGCGCGTCTCGAGGCCCCGGGCGCTGGGAGGTTCCCGGGCACGTGATCGCTCACGGAGGCTTGGGGGGTGTGAAGGTTGACTTCACCCGGGTCGAGTGCCGCCTCACGGAGGTCGCACTGGAGGCGTACGGGGAGACATCCGGTGTCACGATCGTCATCCCCGACGGCTGGGCCGCAGACACCAGCGGCATGGATCCCGGCGTCGGCGGCCTGACGGACAAGACCACTCCCGACCGGCTCCCGGGAACTCCGCTGATCCGGCTCACCGGGTCCGGCGGCATGGCGGGAGTGGTCATCCGCCACCCCAACCGCCGGGAACGGCGCAAGCTGGACAGCAACCCGACGCAGGGCTAGGACGCGTGCCGAGGCGCTGATCAGGACCTGAAACGATCTCGGAATGGCTCGTGGCGATCTGACGGGCGAACAGTGGGCGCGGTGGGAGCGGCTGTTGCCGCCGATACCGACGATGGGGCGAGGAGGGAGCATCGCCGGGCAGCTCCTTTCCGCGCCGCACCTCACCCGCCCGGTGCCGGGCTGAGACGTGGACAAGGACGGGAGCGTGGGCGTCCGCCCGTGATC
The DNA here is from genome assembly GCF_001418415.1 of Streptomyces hirsutus. Classification (GTDB taxonomy): domain Bacteria; phylum Actinomycetota; class Actinomycetes; order Streptomycetales; family Streptomycetaceae; genus Streptomyces; species Streptomyces hirsutus. The sequence goes on along the minus strand of NZ_LIQT01000343.1, from coordinate 23,554 downwards.
GCCGTTGGCCGTCCCCGCACGGGCTGCCGCGACAGCCCTTGTCGCCGTACACGTGCGCGAGGCAATCACACGACCGCGCGGGCGGGTTGAAGTCAACGGGACCGGGCGCGTACAACAACGACGACAGGGCCTCCGGGAACCGCTCGGAACGGGGTCGCACCCCGAGCTACCAGGAGGCCCTGCCTTCCTGCGCGTACGGCCGGAAGAACACCCGATCAGGAACTCTGTTCGACTTGCACGTTCCAAGATCGGTCGAGAAACGGCTTCTCCCTCCAGCCGCTACTCGACGGAGCCGACCGGGGATGCCTCCTGCCGGACCTGATCGGGGCGGCGACGGCGACGGTGAACCGCCCATGCGATGCCGAGGATGACGAACCACACCGGAGTCACCAGCAGCGCCTGCAGGGTGTCCTCCTTCTGGGTCAGTGCCCAGATGAGGAACGCGAAGAAGGCGAGTACGACGTAGCACATGACGACGCCGCCAGGCATCTTGAACGTCGACGCCTCGTGCAGGTGAGGACGGCGCTTGCGGTACACGAGGTAGCAGATCAGGATGATCGACCAGACGAAGATGAACAGCAGTGCCGAGATGGTGGTCACCAGCGTGAAGGCCTCGATGATCGAGTCGCCCATGGTGACCATGACGACACCGGGGAGCAGGAAGAGGCCGGACAGGAGCAGGGCGTTGACCGGCACCTTCCTGGAGGTGAGCCTGCCGAACCGCGCCGGCGCGTCACCCTCTTGGGCCAGGCCGTAGACCATCCGTGAGGTGGAGTAGATGCCCGAGTTCGCGGACGAGGCGGCAGAGGTCAGCACCACGAAGTTGATCACGGAGGCGGCGATGCCGAGGCCGGCCAGCGTGAACATCACGACGAAGGGGCTGCGGTCCGCGCTGATCTGGCGCCAGGGCGTGACGGAGATGATCGCGATCAGGGCCACCACGTAGAACAGCATCACGCGCACCGGGATCGAGTTGATCGCCTTGGGCAGGTTCCGTTCCGGGTTCTTGGTTTCCGCCGCAGTGGTGCCGACCAGTTCGATGCCGACGAAGGCGAAGGTGGCGATCTGGAATCCCGCGACGAACCCCATGGGGCCGGTGGGGAAGAAGCCGCCGTCGTTCCAGAGGTTGGAGAAGCTCGCGGTGGCGCCCCCGGGCGCCTGGAAGCCGCCCAGCACCATGCCGAATCCGACGACGATCAGCGTCACGATGGCGACGATCTTGATCAGTGAGAACCAGAACTCGGTCTCACCGAACGCCTTCACCGTGGGCAGGTTCAGGACGATCAGCAGGACGACCGCCGCGAGCGCCGGGATCCACAGCGCGAGCCCTCCCCACCAGTACGACACATACCCGGAGATCGCGATGACGTCGGCGACACCGGTGACGATCCAGCAGAACCAATAGGTCCATCCCGTGAAGAAGCCAGCCCACGGTCCGAGAAGGTCCGAGGCGAAGTCGGCGAAGGACTTGTAGCGCAGGTCGGAGAGCAGCAGCTCTCCCATCGCCCGCATCACGAAGAACAGCATCGCGCCGATGATCATGTAAACGAAGATCACCGAGGGGCCGGCCAGTGAGATCGTCTTGCCCGACCCCATGAACAGACCGGTTCCGATCGCCCCGCCGATCGCGATCAGCTGGATGTGCCGGTTGGACAACTGTCGGGAAAGGTGTTGCTCGCCCGCGGGGGAGGGCGTCCGTCCGGGCTCCGTCTCGGGTACGGGAGCGATGGTCGGGCCGACTTTATTGCTTTCGTGCATGAGCGAACCTCGTGGATCTTTGGCACGTGCGGGCCGTGACAGGCGTGTCTCGGGAAGCAGCCACGCACGCATGGGGGAACGAGTGGGCGCGGAGAGCCGGCACCAGGTATGGCGGCCGGCCGGGAGGGCGCCGGGTACTTCGAACATGCCCACAAGGGGGCGTTGGCCGACGAGGGCGGGGATGAGGAAGCCGGAGCTCAGCCGGGGCGCCGGTGGGCGGTCGGCGGCTTGAGGCGAGGTAACAGGAAAGTCATGGAGGGGGTCCTCGAAGGTCGAGCACGGGCAGGAGCCCGCGCTGCCGAGTGGAGCCTCCCCCTCTGTCATGGGGCCTGAGAGCTTCGCCGCGGAAGTCCGCGGCTTGCACTGTGGGCGAGGCGCAGGAGCGCCTGCTTTTCAGAGGTGCCTGCCCGAGCGGTAGGGGTGCCTGAGAGTTTCCGGGGAGGTGTTGCTCCTTCGGCGCCCGGGTCTGGCTGACCCGGTTCTCTCCCGCAGCGGGATGGACGGCGATGTGAGGCTAGGCCCGCACCGGCAGTCGGTCAAGACCTGCGCAAACGTTGATCGTTTACTGCCGAGTAGGACCGCGTGCGCCTTCCCGGGGGTGCGGGCCGCCCGAGGAACCGGGTCAGCTTTGCACGTCGGGCGCCGGGCCGTCCCCTGCCTGCGCAGCCGGGGCCCCGGATCGGGGACGAGGGGCCCGGTCCGACCGAGGAGGCGGAGAAGTGGTCCGTGCTGCTCGCCGACCGTGACCCCGCCGTCCACCGGGGCCACGGACCTGGTGGGACAAGGGGTCTCCCCGTGTCGAGAACAGGATCGTCAAGGGCTGACCACCCCACTCGCCCCGCCCCGTTCCCACCGTCCCGGAGACCAGGTACTCGAGGTACTCGCATGTCATGTGTCAGAGGAACCCGGTGCGGGGAGCCGTGACCTCGATGGTGTCCTTCACCAGGGCGAGCGCGGCGCCCAGCGGACTCGAGCGTCCCCCGCTCACGATCACGTCGCCGGCCTCGGGGCAGCCGAACACCACGGCCTTCTCCGGCCCGACGAGCGCGTGCAGGGGGTCGCCGGGCTCCGTCTCCTCCAGCCGGACGCGGACAAGGTGAGGTTCGTCCAGGGACGCGCTCGCCACGGCCCGCAGGCGGCGCGCCCTGGAGACCGCGTCCAGCGCCGCCCGGGAAGTTCCCTCGTCCACCGGCTCCGCCCGCACCTGCACGGACGCCGGGTCCCATCCCCAGGCCAGCGCTGCCAGCAGCCGCACCTTCGTGGCGGCATCCGCGCCGGACAGGTCGGACGACGGGTCCGCCTCCGCGGTCCCACGACGCCGAGCCTCCCGGATCGCTTCCCCCAGCGAGTCGCCCTCGGCGAGGCGATCGAGGACGAAGGTGGCGGTGCCGTTCGGGCAGGCCCGAATCGTCGTGCAGCCCAACCCGCGCAACGAGGTCCCGGCCAGGTCCCCCGCCGGCAGAGCGGCACCCGTCGCCCCGGAGATCCTGATCATGCTGCCGGCCGCGCGGGCCGCTTCGTCGAGGTCCCGCCAGTGGCTGAGCAGGTGGCTCTTGGTGGCGGTGACCACATGAACCCCTCTGCGCAGAGCGACGAGGGCCTCCTCCGCGGCGTGCAGCCGGAGTTCGGGCGAGGACGGGATCGCCTGGACGAACACGCGGGCAGCGGTCCGGTCGAGCGTCTCCTCCAGCGGGGCCGGCGGAGTCCACGCCGAGCGGGGCGGCACGGGCTCGCCCTCGCGGAGCCGGCACTGCGCGGAACTCGCCCGTACGGCACCCACGCTCACCCGTACGCCGTGCCGGCGAGCCAGCTCGTCCCCCTGCCGCGCCAGGTACTCGACGAAGGCCTGACCGACCGGACCGTATCCGGAGAGCACCACGTCGGCCCGGCTCACTTCACGCATGCTTCCCTGCTCCTCTTCGACACCCCGCACGGGAGACCAAGCCTCGCAGAACCACGGGCCGAGGGGGGCCGGAGCGAGAACGGCGATACCACCAGGGGTGGATGACCGCGTGCGGTGGAATCCTGCCTCTCAGCGCCGCCGGAGCGCGCCGTTGCGGCGCAACCGGCTGATGACCGGGCGGAGTTCCGAGGGAGTGCCGGGCGGGGGGTCTTGGGTGGCGTCAACGGTGTCGGTGGTCCACAGGGCGAGTTCGCGGTCTCGTGGGCCGTACGCGGTGTGCGGCGCGCCGTGGCCGAACCTCCGCACCGGGTGCCTGGCGTCCCAGCGTTCCCACCCCGGCTCCCCGTCGGAGACGAACCGCACCCATGCGCCGTGCATCGCGTCGGACAGGGCCTGGGGCGCGCCCTCGCCCGCCAGTTTGCGCGCGTCGGGCTCGTCGCCGCTGTCGAAGACGAAGCCGAGTTCCAGGGCGTGGCAGGCGCCCATGCCGGGGCGGCGGGAGGGCCAGGCGAACTCGTAGACGTAGGAGGGGTCTTCGCGACCGTCGGCGAGGCGGTGGAGCGGAATGCGCAGAAGGTGGTCGGTGACGAGTTGGCCGACGATCTCGGCGGTACCGGCGTCCACGCACCGGCACGGTCCGCCGGTTCCCCGAAGAGCACCACGTCGCTCATCGGTATTCCTGCGCACGCGTGAAGGTTCTTCCCGCCGGGGTGCCCCGGACCTACAGTAGGAAGCGCTTTCTATACGGTGGCCCTCGGCTGGGCCGGAGAGGTGAGGTCCCGATGGTCCGTACGGGAAGTGCGGGACGGACGAGCGTGGCGGCCGGGCCGACGCTGGCGGTCGTGGCCCGCGAGGCGGGGGTGTCGGTGCCGACCGCGTCCAAGGTGGTCAACGGGCGCGAGGACGTGGCCCCGGACACCCGCCGCCGCGTCACGGAGGCCCTGGACCGGCTCGGCTATGTGCGGCGGCCCCGGTTCGACGGGGCGAGGACGCCTCGCACGGTGGACCTCGTGGTGGACTCGCTGGAGAGTTCGGGGTCCGGCGCGGTCCTCCACGGCGCGGAGGAGGCGGCACACGACGCGGGGCTGGAGATCGTGGTGTCGGCGGCGCTGACCCGCGGCCGGTCCGGGCGTCCCGAGCGGGGCTGGCTGGACAAGCTGGTGACCCGCGGGTCGTCGGGGGTCCTGTTCAATCTGGCCGAGCTGGACGGGCACCAGTACGCCTGGCTGGAGCAGCACCGCATTCCGTTCGTGATGATCGACCCGGTACTCGAACCCCCGCCGGGCGTCGTGTCGGTGGGCGCGGCGAACTGGCAGGGCGGGGTGACGGCGACCGAGCACCTGCTGTCCCTCGGCCACGAGCGGATCGCCGTCGTCGCGGGCCACCGGCACACCCTGTCCAGCGGTGCGCGCGTCGCCGGCTACCGCTCGGCCCTCGCCTCGGCGGGCGTCCGACATCATGCCGAGTACGTCCGTCACGCCGGTTTCGACAAGGCCGCAGCCCTGCGCCGCATGCGCGAACTCCTCGATCTGCCCGAGCCTCCCACGGCCGTCTTCGTCTGCTCCGACCGGATGGCGCTCGGGGTGTACGAGGCCCTGGCCGAGCGGGGCCTGCGCGTGCCGGACGACATGAGCGTGATCGGCTTCGACGACCTCCCCGAGGCCCGCTGGCTCGCCCCACCGCTGACGACGGTCCGCCAGCCCCTGTCCGAGATGGCGGCGACGGCCCTGCTCCTCCTGCTCCGCATCATGGACGGCCACCACCCGGAGAGCACCCGCACCGAGCTGTCCACCCGCCTGGTCGAACGCGCGAGCACGGCACCGCCGCGCGACTGACCCGCGCGCGGCCGTGTCCGATTCCTTCAAGACCGGGGAGACGGGGCGCGCCTACGGTGGCCCCATGAGTGCGCGTTTTGATGCCATCGGGTTGGTCGTCTCCGACATGGGCGCCTCGGTCGCCTTCTATCGGCGGCTCGGGTTCGCGTTTCCCGCGGGGGCCGAGGAGCAGGGGCACGCCGAGGCGGAACTGCCGGGCGGGCTGCGGTTGCTGATGGACACCGAGGAGGTCGTCCGGTCGTTCCACGCCGCGTGGGAGCCGCCTTCGGGCGGAGGGCGGGCCTCGCTCGCCCTGCGGTGCGACAGTCCCGCCGAAGTGGACTCCCTCCACGAGGAGTTGGTGGCGAGCGGCTGCCGGAGCGAGCTCAAGCCGTGGGATGCGGTGTGGGGGCAGCGGTACGCCACCGTCCTCGACCCGGACGGCAACGGGGTCGATCTGTTCGCGCCGCTGGACGGATGAGCCCGGCGGGGGCGCCGGCGGCGGCCACGACGCTCGGCTCGTGCCCGGGCGACCCCGCGCCTACTCAATAAAGAGATTAGTCAGTTTCTTGAGTAGGATGCGGGGGAAGAACCCGGCAGGGTGCGGCTGAGCATCCGGGACGCGAAGGGGAGGGCTGCCGCGATGGCCTTGCGACACGCCGTACTGGCAGCACTCCTCCACGGCGAGTACAGCGGGTACCAGCTGGCGAAGGCCTTCGACATCGGCGTGGCGAACTTCTGGCACGCCCTCCCCCAGCAGCTCTACGCCGAGCTGGCCAAGCTGGAGAAGGACGGCCTGATCACGGGCCGTCAGGTGGTCCAGGAGACCCGGCCCAACAAACGCCTGTTCCAGGTGACCGACGCCGGCTTCGCCGAGCTGGAGACATTCGCCGCCGCCGTGTCGAAACCGTCGTTCATCCGCGACGACCTGCTCGTCAAGATCCACGCCGCCGACCGCATCGACACCTCCCCGCTGATCGAACAGCTCGATGAGCGGGCGTCCGCCGCCGAGGCCAGGGCCGGGCTCCTCACCTCCCTGCTGGACACGATGCGCGGCGTGCTGGACGAGGAGGAGTACCTGCGCACGGGCGAGCGGATCGGACCGTACCTGACCTGCCTGCGCGGCCTGTCCTTCGAGCGTGAGCACCGCGCGTGGTGCCTGCGCACGGCGGCGGTCCTGCGCGAGAGGAGGCAGGCCCGTGCCGAACGCTGAACACGCCGGGCCGGCGGAGCAGGCCGGGCAAGCCGCACCGGCCGGGAAGACCATGCCGCACGAGACCGCCGACACCGTCGAACCCGCCGCGATCACCGAGATCACCGCGCTCACCGAGAACTCCAGGAACGTGCCCCCCACCGACACCGCCCACCGCGCCCGTTACACCCGCTACGTCGCCCTGGGCGACAGTCAGACCGAAGGCGTCGGTGACGGCGACGACGTCACCGGCCTCCGCGGCTGGGCCGACCGCCTCGCCGAACACGTCGCGGCCGCCGACCCCGGTCTGGAGTACGCCAATCTGGCCGTACGGGGGCGGGTCGCCGGCCAGGTCCGCGCGGAGCAGCTCGGCCCGGCCCTGGCCCTGCGCCCGGACCTCGCGACCGTCGTCGCCGGGGTGAACGACCTGCTGCGGCCCCGGTTCGACGCCGCGGAGGTGGCGGGACACCTGGAGGCGATGTTCGCCGCGCTCACGGAGGCCGGGGCCCACGTGGTGACCCTGACCTTCCCCGACATCGGGCGGATCGCGCCCGCGGCCCGGCCCCTGCGGTCCCGGCTGTTCGACATCAACGACCGGATCCGCGCGGCGGCCGCCCGCCACGGGGTCTCGGTCGCCGAGATCGAGCCGCACGACGTCTCCACCGACCCACGCCTGTGGAGCACCGACCGGCTGCACGCGAGCCCGCTCGGCCACGCACGGATCGCCGAAGCCGCCGCCCAGGCGATCGGCCTGCCCGGCACCGACGACTCCTGGACCCGCCCGCTGCCGCTCCTGCCGGCCCCCACCCGCCTGCGGGCCACGGCCGCCGAACTGCGCTGGGCCGCCACGTTCCTCGGCCCCTGGCTCGGCCGCCGCCTCCGCGGCCGGTCCTCCGGCGACCACCGCCTCGCGAAGCGCCCCGAACTCCAGCTGGTACGCGTACCTGTCCCGTAAGGGCGCCCCTGCCCCCTACGGGACGGGCGAGCGGAAACTCCGGAGGGGTTCCGCCTCCGTGGTCTTCCCGGACCCACTCACTCAACCGTGGGCGACGAGGAGCCTGCCCAACGGCAGACCCGTCAAGTCCCTTACCTCGCGGGACAGATGGGCCTGGTCCGCGTAACCGGTGCGGGTGGCCGTCTCCGCGAACGGGGTGCCCCCGCGGGCCAGGGCGAGGGCGCGGTGGAGGCGGAGGATGCGGGCCAGGGTCTTGGGGCCGTAACCGAACGCGGTGAGCGAGCGGCGGTGCAGCTGGCGTGCGCTCAGGCCGAGTTCGTCGGCGGTCTCGGCGACCGGGCGGCCCGCGTCCAGGGCGGCCACGACGTGTCGGAGCACCGGGTCGGGTGGGGTGGCCGCCTCGGCCGCCCGTCTCAAGGCCAGGTCCTCCAGGCCGCGGGCCGGGTCGGCCGCCGCGTTCACCCGGGCGGTCGCCCGGCGTACCTCCGCCGCCGGCCAGAGGTCCGCCAGGTCCGGCCGCCGGTCGCGCAGTTCGTGTGCGGGGACGCCCAGGAGGGCGGGGGCGGTGCCGGGGTGGAAGCGGATGCCCGCCCAGGAACTCGACGTGCCGCCCTCGGTGAGGTGGGCGTGGGTGTCGGGGCCCGCGACCAACAGGCGTCCGTCGTGCCAGAGCAGGTCCATGCAGCCGTCGGGGAGCACCCGGCCCGCTCCGGCGCCGGTCGGGGTGTTGGTCCACACGACCGCGTCCGGCAGTCGCGACGCCCGCTCGCTGTACACGTCGTCCAGGCTACGCGGCCCGCGTCCGCCACTCCTGCGGGCTGACGCCGTACGCCCGTTTGAAGGCCGTCGACAGGGCGAAGGCGCTGCCGTAGCCGACGTGGCGGGCGATCGCGCCGAGGGTGTCGTCCGTGTCGCGGAGGCGGTCCGCGGCGAGGGCGAGGCGCCAGCCGGTGAGGTACGTCATCGGGGGCTCGCCGACCAGTTCCGTGAAGCGGCGGGCCAGCGCGGCGCGCGAGACGCCTGCCTTCGCGGCGAGCGCGGCGACCGTCCAGGGGTGGGCCGGGTCGCCCTGGAGGAGGCGCAGCACCGGGCCGACAACGGGGTCGCCCAGCGCCCCGTACCAGGCGGGCGGCGCCGCCTCGGGGCGGGCGAACCAGGTCCGCAGCGCGGCGATGACCAGCAGGTCGAGCAGCCGGTCGAGGACGACCTCCTGACCGGGTTCGTCCCACACGATCTCCGCCGCGAGGATCGGGGCGAGCGGGCAGTCCCAGTCGTCGGCGGTGAGGAAGAGCAGGGGCGGCAGCGCGTCGAGCAGGCGGCCGCCGATCTCGCCCCGCACCCGGTAGGTGCCGATGAGCATGGCCGTGGCGCCGTCGGTGCTGTCGCCCCAGGTGCGGACGCCGAGGTCCATGACACCGTTCAGGGGGCGTCCGTCGGGGTAGTGGCACTCCCCGCCCGGCAGGATCAGCGCCTGCGGCGGGGTGCCGGGGTCGTCGGCGCAGGTGTACGGGTCGGGGCCGCGCGCGATGGCGAGGTCGCCGGGGCGCAGCAGCCGCCGGTCGCCGCCGTCCGGCACCAGCCATGCCTCGCCGCGGACGAGGAGCATCACGGTCAGCGGGGCACGGTCCTCGATCCGGACCGACCAGGGCGGGTCGAAACAGGCCCGGATCATGAACGCGCCACGGGCGCGGGGGCCTTCCAGCAGGCCGGTGAGGGCGTCCATGGGCCCAGCGTAGACGCGGGGCGGGCCGTGCCCCGGCCCGCTTACTTCTCGTCGTCCGGTGGTCCCGTCGACTCCGTACGGGAAGTGCGAGTGTGGTGGCCGGGCCGACACCGACGGTCGTGGCCCGCGAGACAGGGGTGGCGGTGCCGACCGCGCCCCACCACGCCACACGCGTCCGCCACTTCCGTGGGCCGACCCCCGCGCGCCCGCTCGACGTCCTGCACCGGTCAGGCGGTTGCCGCGGGGCCGTCCCCGCCCGCCACGCACCCGTTGCCGTCCCGCCGGGGGAGGTGGAGGGTCGCCGTGCCGGTTACGGCCGGGCTCACCGGATCGCCGGGCCGGTGAGCGACCGGCCCGGAAACACGGACGTGCACCGGTGAGTCCAGTCCGGTCACCGCCACCGTCACCAGGGTGTCCGGTCCGTGGAAGGAGACGTCCGCCACCGTGCCGTGGGGAGCCCGGCCGGACGGTGCACCGAGGGTGAGCTGTTCGGGGCGCAGCACAACCGTTCCGGCAGCGCCGTCCACCGGGGTCTCCAACGGGATGCGGCCCAGGGCGGTGTCCGCGGTCGTGCCCCTGCCGGTGCCCGGAAGCATGACGACGCCACCGACGAAAGCAGCCACCCAGGGGTCGTCCGGCCTGCGGTAGACGTCCTGCGGAGTTCCGCACTGGACCACTCTGCCCGCCCTGACGACCGCCACGAGGTCTGCTGTGGAGAGTGCCTCCTGCTGGTCGTGGGTGATGAGGACGCCCGTCGCCCCGGTGGACCTGAGCGCCGCGCGTACATCAGCCCGTACGCCTGTTCGCAGTCCGCTGTCGAGCGCGTTGAACGGTTCGTCGAGCAGGACGATCGCGGGTTCCGGGGCGAGCGCCCGCGCCAGCGAGACGCGTTGCTGCTGGCCGCCGGACAGTTCGTGGGGCATCCGGTCCCCGTAGCCGTGCAGGCCGACGAGATCGAGCATGTCCCCGGTGCGCCGACGGCGTTCGGCCGGGGAGGAGCCCGCCAGCCCGAACGCGACATTGCGCGCCACGCTCAGGTGCGGGAACAAGGCACCCTCCTGCGGCACGATGCCGATACGCCGTCGTTCCGGGGACAGGTGGGTGCCGGGTCCGGTGACGATCCGCCCGCCGATCTCGACCGTCCCCGCGTCCGCCCGCAGAAAGCCTGCCACGATGCGCAGCATGGTCGTCTTGCCGCAGCCCGAAGGCCCGAGGACGGCGGCCAGCCGCCCCGCGGGGACGGAGAGGTCGACCCCGTTCAGGACGGGGGCGCCGGGACCGTAGGACTTGGTGAGCCCGGTGATCCGCAGGTCGGTCATGTGCGGTGCCTTCCGAGGAGGTACGAGGGAACGGCCGCGATCAGGATGAGGACGGCCGCGTACGGAGCGGCGGCGGCGTACGAGCCGGTTCCGGTCTCGGTCCACAGACGGGTCGCGAGGGTGTCCATACCGGTGGGCCGAAGCAGCAGGGTCGCCGGGAGTTCCTTCATGCAGACCACGAAGGTCAGGGCGGCGCCCGCGGCGATACCGGGAGCGGCGAGCGGAACCGTGACCTCACGCAGGACGCCCAGAGGCCCTCGTCCGAGAGAACGCGCGACGTCCTCCAGCACGGGCGGTGACTGAAGGACCGCTGCCCGGGTGGCGCCCACGGCGATCGGTAGGAACAGCACTGCGTAGGCGGTGACGAGCAGGGGCAGCTCCTGGTACAGCGGATAGGCGAACCGCACCGCGAGGAAGACCATCGCAAGGCCCACGGTAATCCCGGGCACGGCATGACCCGCGTACGCGGCCTGCTCCAGCAGATGCGCGGTGCGGCCCCGATGGCGGGCGGCGAGCACGCCGACGGGAAGCGCCAGACACGTGGTGAGCGCGGCGCCGAGGGCCGCCACGAGCAGCGTGATCCCCCCGGTCTCCAGCAGCCCCCGCGGATCCCAGGTACGGGAGTTGCCGACCGCCAGCCAGTACCCGAGGGTCCCGGCCGGGAAGGCGACCCCGGCCGCGGCGACGGCCGAGCACCAGCCGAGTGCGGGCCACTTCAGTCGGCCGAGCGGGGCCGGGGACGCGGGCCTGGCCGTGCCACCGCCGGTCCGGGCATGGCCCGCACGGCCGCGGGTGCGCGCCTCGGCGGCGACCAGCAGCACTGTCATCAGGACGAGCACCACGCTGAGGGCGGCTGCGGGCGTACGGTCGAAACTCGCCTTGTACGACGTGTGGATGGCCCGGGTGAAGGTCTCGTAGCGCATGATCGACACTGCCCCGAAATCGGAGAGGACGTACAGCGCCACGAGCAGCCCGCCACCGGCCGCGGCCGGGCGGAGCTGCGGCAGGGTGACCCGGCGGAACGTGCTCCAGGGCCCGTGGCCCAAGGCGCGCGCCGCTTCCTCCTGTGCGGGGTCGATACCGCGCAGCGCGGCAGCCACCGGCAGATACACGTACGGGTAGCTGACCAGGGTGAGCGCGAAGGCGGCACCGCTGAATCCGGCGAGATCGGGGCGCGCCGAGATCCAGGCGAAGGCCGCGACATAGCTGGGCACGGCGAGCGGTAGCGTGGCGAGCACCGACCACGCGCGCCGGCCGGGCAGCGCGGTGCGGACTGTCAGCCAGGCGAGGGAGATGCCCAGGACGAGGCAGGCGGTCACCACCACGGCGGCCAGACCGACGCTCCGGGCGAGCAGTTCCAGCGTGCGGTCGGTCGCGACGACGTTCCACGCGTACTCGGGACCTCGCTCCACGGCCCGTACGACCAGGTAGACCAGCGGGAGGAGGGCCAGGGCTGCGGCTGCCGAAGCCAGGGCCAGGAGGAAGAGCGGCGGTCTGCGCCCGGCACGCCCGGGCCTGGACGGTGCGGGGGCGTCGTCCGGGCCCGGGTCGGAACGGGCGGGTGCCGGCGGGGCCTGGTGACCTCGGGTACCCGGACTCTTCATACCGATCAGACCATCCCGGCTTCCTGGAGCATCTCCAGCGTCACCTGAAGGGACTCCAGCCGGCTCAGGTCGATCTCCGGCGCGTCGATGGACTCGAGCGGCGGAAGGTCGTCCTCGCTGGTGACTCCGGCGGCCAGCGGGTACTCGTGGGTCTCGTTCGCGAAGTAGGTCTGCGCCTCCTTCGCCAGGAAGAAGTCGACGGCCTTCTGCGCCGCGGTGCTCTGGTCGCTGCCCTTGATGACCCCGACGCCCGCGACGTTGACGAGCGCGCCCGGGTCGCCCTTCGTGGGGAAGTGCAGCTTGGCCTTGAGCTTGTCCGCGCCCTCCTCTGCGGCCTTCTCGTACCAGTAGTAGTGATTGATCAGGCCGAGTTCGGCCTTGCCGTCGTCTACGGCGTCGAGGACCGCGCCGTTCTTCTCGTACACCTGAGGGTCGTTGGCCTGGAAGTCCTTCAGCCACTTGCGCGTGGCGTCGTCGCCCTCGAGGACCCGCATACCGGTCACGAACGCCTGGAACGAGGCGTTGGTGGGCGCGTAGCCGACCTTCCCCTTCCATTCCGGCTTGGTCAGTTCGTGCACGCTGTCCGGTGCCTCGGCGACCTTGTCGCTGTGGTAGGCAATGACGCGGACCCGCCCCGACACACCGACCCAGTTACCGTTCTCCGCGCGGAACGCCTTGTCGACGGTGTCGAGGGACTTCTGCGGCAGCGCCGCGAGGCGGCCCTCCTTGCCCAGGGCGCCGAGCGCGCCGGCGTCCTGCGAGAAGAAGAGGTCCGCGTCGGTCCTGTCACCCTCTTCGAGAAGCTGGGCGGCGAGTTCGGCACTGTCCCCGTAACGCACCTCGGCCTTGGCGCCGGTGGCCTTCTCCAGCTTCTCGATGAGCGGCGCGACGAGTTCCTCACTGCGGCCGGAGTAGATGACGAGCGTCCCTCCCTCGTTCTTCCCCCCGGCCTCGGTACCGGAGCCGGTTCCCCTGCCGTCCGAACCGCAGGCGGCCATCAGGGGGACCAGCAGGGCTGAGGCGGCGAGGGCCCCAATCGTGCGGGAGGAGGAACGTCTCATGTCGAAGCCTTTCCAAATCATGGGTCATGATTACTTAAGGTTAGGCTTACCTAATTAGCAACTCTGTCCCGTTCTCCGTGACCAAACTGGGATCTGATGCGTCTGGCAGGATTCGTGAGAGCGGATTCGTCGCCGCCGCGCAGGGGTGAACCGGGCGAGCGGTGCCGGGCACGGGCGGCAGCCGCGACGACGCCGAGCGGATCAGTACCCTCAGTCAGGTCTCGGGCGCGGGGCGGGGCGGACGTTCGGCCTCACTTCTCCTCGTCCTCGGAGCCCTCCCCCTCCTTGTTCCGCGGGGGACGGTGGTGGCTGTTCTTCGCGTGGGTGCGCAGGCGGGCCGTGACGTCCTCCGGGGGCAGGAAGCGGGACCAGCGTTCGGGGAACTCGGAGGGCATGTCGGGGTCGGCCTCGTCGTCGTCCACCGCGGCGGTGCGGGCGACGTACTCGGCGACCTGCGCCTGCCGGATCCGTTCGTTCGCCTCGCGGGCGGCGGCGGTCGCGGCGGCCGGCCAGACCCGGTCGATCGCGGCGTTGACCGCGGCTCCGACGAGCACGGCGAAGGCGGACACGCCGATCCACAGCAGTACGGCGACGGGGGCGGCGAGGGAACCGTAGATGGTGGGGCCCTCGATGACGCTGGTCAGGTAGATCCGCAGCAGGAAGCTGCCGAACACCCACATGGCGAGGGCGACCAGCGCGCCGGGCACGTCCTCGACCCACGGGGACCGTACGGGCACGGAGACGTGGTAGAGCGTGGTCAGGAAGGCCACCGACAGCAGGATGACCACGGGCCAGTAGAGGATCTGCACGAGCGTCGTCGACCAGGGGACGACACTGACCACGGCGTCGGGGCCGGCCACCATGAGGGGCAGCGCGACCGAGCCGACCAGCAGGGCCACGATGAACAGCAGGAAGGCCAGCAGCCGGGTCTTGACGATGCCGCGCATACCGTCGAGGCCGTACATGACGGTGATGGTGTCGATGAAGACGTCCACCGCGCGGGAGCCCGACCACACGGCGAAGAAGAAGCCGAGGGAGATGACGTCGGGCCGGCCGCCCTTCATCACGTCGTTCAGGATCGGCTCGGCGATCTGGCTCACGCCCTGGTCGGACAGCACCGCGCGGGAGGCCTCGATGATGTTGGTGCGCAGGCTCTGGGTGGTCTCGGCGCCGATCCAGATGTCGACGTAACCGAGCAGGCCGATCATGCTGAGCAGCAGCGGGGGCACCGACAGCAGGGTGAAGAAGGCCGCCTCCGCGGCCAGGCCCAGGATCCGGTACTCCATGCAGGAGTTGACGGTGTCCTTGAGCAGCAGCCAGGCGGTCCTGCGTTTGGAGACATTGCGGTACAGGGCTCGGGCCCGGTGAAGTCGACCGGACGGCGCGTCGGGGGGTTCGCTTGCTGGCTGCACGAACCAAAGGTATCCGTCGTGCCTGGTCGGCCTCACCCGAAGGGTCGCTCGGTAATCGCTCGGTAATCGCTCGGTGATCGCTCGATGGTCGTGAGGTGCCCGCGGGGTGATGCGGAGGGCGGTGGCGGGTAGGTTCGTGTTCATGGCAGGTACCACGCACACCGTGACCAACCAGGCGCCGCCGCTGGCGCAGTACGACGTGTTCACCGCCGACCGGGCGCTGACGGAAGCCGTCGAACGGCATCTGGACCCGTCGCTGCTGGACGAGGGCCTGTCCGAACTGTCGGCGCTCGGACGCACTTCCGGCTCCGTCCAGGTGCAGGAGTGGGGGGTGCAGGCCAATGAGAACCCGCCCCGGCTGCGCACCCACGACCGGTACGGGCACCGGATCGACGAGGTCGATTTCCATCCCGCCTGGCACCGGCTGCTCGGCAAGGGCGTCTCGGCGGGCCTGACGAACGCGTGGGCGCGGCCGGGCGGACATGTGCGGCGGGCGGCGGGGTTCGTGGTGTGGTCGCAGGTCGAGGCCGGGAACGGCTGCCCGCTGTCGATGACGCACGCGGCCGTGCCCGCCCTGCGCGCGGACCCGGCGCTCGCCGCCGAGTGGGAGCCGCGGCTGACGTCGGTGGTGTACGACCGGGCGCTGCGGCCCGCCCACGAGAAGCCCGGTGTGCTCTTCGGGATGGGCATGACGGAGAAGCAGGGCGGCAGCGACGTACGGGCGAACACGACGTCCGCGCGGCCGCTGGCCGAGGACGGGACGTACGAACTGACCGGGCACAAGTGGTTCTGCTCGGCTCCGATGTCGGACGCGTTCCTGGTACTGGCGCAGGCGCCCGGAGGTCTCACCTGTTTCCTGGTGCCGCGCGTGCTCGAGGACGGCTCGCGCAACGTGTTCCTGATCCAGCGGCTCAAGGACAAGCTGGGCAACCGGTCCAACGCGTCCTCGGAGGTCGAGTTCGCGGGGACCTGGGCGCGGCGGGTCGGGGACGAGGGGCGCGGGGTGCGCACCATCATCGGCATGGTGGCGGCGACCCGGCTGGACTGCGTGCTGGGTTCGGCGGGACTGATGCGGCAGGCAGTGGCGCAGGCGGTGCACCACTGCGCGTACCGGGAGGCGTTCGGCGGCAAGCTGATCGACAAACCGCTGATGCGCAACGTACTGGCCGATCTCGCCCTGGAGTCGGAGGCGGCCACCACGCTGGCGCTGCGGCTCGCCGCGGCCTACGACGACGGGAGCGAGCGGGAGCGGGCGCTGCTGCGGATCGCGGTGCCGGCCGCCAAGTACTGGGTGACCAAGCGGTGTGCGCCCCTCGCGGTGGAGGCGGCGGAGTGCCTGGGCGGCAACGGGTACGTGGAGGAGTCGGGGATGCCACGGCTGGTGCGCGAGTCCCCGCTGAACTCGGTGTGGGAGGGCGCGGGCAACGTCCAGGCGCTGGACGTGCTGCGCGCGCTGAGCCGGGACCCGCAGGTGCTGGACGCGTACCTGGGCGAGGTCGGGCGGGCCCGCGGGGCCGATCACCGGCTGGACGGCGCGATCAAGGACCTGCTGACCGAGCTGGCCGACCTGGAGGGTGCCGAGGGGCGCGCGCGGCGGCTCGTGGAGCGGCTCGCGCTGGTGCTCCAGGGCTCACTGCTGGTGCGGTACGCGCCGCCGCAGGTCGCCGACGCGTTCTGCGCGGCACGGCTGGGCGGTGACGGGGGCGCGGCCTTCGGGACGCTGCCGCACACCCTCGACCTCGCGACGGTGGTGGAACGCGCCCGGCCTCAGGTGTGAGACGGCGGAGGGCTGCCCCGGGTGAGACGGCGGAGGGCTGCCCCGACGGCGGATCGAGCGGGACAACCCGGCCGGGACGAGCCGGTTTTGACAGCTCTGGCACGGCAACCCGGTTGTGACGCGGGGGTGGTGCTGCGCCGACACGGCACCACCCCCGCCGCACAGGCCCCTTGGGGCCGTGGACGCCGCTCGGGACGGCGTCGCTCAATTTTCAAGCAGTGCGGGGCGATCCACCAGGGTTGCAGGGGGTTGCAACGTGCCGCGGTGCGGTGCTGTCCGTTTCCGTACCGAGTTCCGTACCGAGCGACCTCGCGGCGGGCACACGGCACTATGGGACCGACGACAGCCAGAACGGATCTCGGGGGCGCGGCCGGCCGGCCGAGCGTTGCCCTCCGAGGCTTTCCCCGGGAGGATCAGTGCCGCTCTCGCCGATGGACGTGACGCACCTGGCCGGCCTGGACACGGTGCGCGCGGCCAGGATGCTGAGTGAGGTCCGCTCCGCGACGCTCTCCGGGCAGCGCGCCCCCATGGCGCCCCGGCCGGTGATCGAGGAGTCCTGGGAGCGGGTGCTGCGCAGCGGGGTCGACCCGGACCACGACTTCCGGACCGGGCTGCTGTCCCGCGCGGAGGTGCAGCGGCGGCGGGAGAGTTCGACGCTGCGGCATGTACTGCCGGTGCTGCGGGAAGGGCTGCTGCCGTTCACGGACGCCACCCGCCACATCATGGTGGTGGCCGACGCCGACGGCAGGGTGCTGTGGCGGGAGGGCGGCACGGCCGTCCTGCGCAAGGCGGACCGCCTCGGTTTCGCGGTGGGCGCGGACTGGCGCGAGGACGTCGTCGGCACCAACGGTGTGGGCACCCCGGCGGTGACCGGACGGCCGGTGCAGGTGTTCGCCTCCGAGCACTTCGTGGAGTCGCACGCGGACTGGACGTGTGCGGGGGCGCCCCTGACCGACCCGCGGGACGGGCGGCTGATCGGCGTGGTGGATGTGAGCGGGCCGCTGGAGACGATGCATCCGTCCACGCTGGCCTGGGTCGACGCGGTGGCCAAGCTCGCCGAGGCCCGGCTGCGGGAGCGCCATCTGGAGTCGCTGGAGCGGCTGCGGTCGGTGGCGGCGCCGGTGCTGGCCCGGCTCGACGGACGGGCCCTGGTGGTGGACCGGCACGGGTGGACGGCCGCGGTGACCGGGATGCCGTACCTGAGACGGCTGGCGCTGCCCGCTTCGGCGTCGGCCGGGTCGCGGTGGCTGCCGGCACTGGGCCGGTGCTCGCTGGAGCCGCTGGCCGGGGGCTGGCTGGTGCGGGCGGCGGCCGAGCCGGTCACCCGCGCGGCGAGCCGGATCGTGCTGGATCTCCGGGAGCCGCGCGACGCGTCGGTGGAGGTGTCCGGCGGTGCGGGCTCCTGGTCCCGGAAGCTGAGCCCCCGCCATGCCGAACTGCTGTATCTGCTGGCCGTGCAGCGGTCCGGTCGCAGCGCTGCGGGCCTGGCCGAGGACGTGTTCGGGGACCCGGCCCGTACGGTGACGGTGCGCGCCGAGATATCCAGGGTGCGGCGCTATCTGGGCGGCCTGCTGGAGCACCGGCCGTACCGGTTCGCGCAGGGCGCCGAGGTCGACGTCCTGCTCCCGGACGACCCGCGTGATCTGCTGCCGCACTCGACGGCTCCGGCACTGGGCGGCCGCGAGCACCGGCCGGCCACCGGGCTCTGAACCCGGAGGGCAGGGGGCGGAGGTCTGCGGGGAGGCCTGAAGGCGGAGGTCGGCGTCATCGGTGTCATGGGCGTCATCGGCCCGGCGTCCGAGCACAGCACATCGGCACCCATCAGGCCGAGCGTTCCACGGATTTGCGGGGTCTTCGTACCTCTGCGGGGTCGTCTGCCGTAGCATCGCTCCTCGGGCCACCCTCACCTGCTCCACGGTCGGACGGTCGGATCGCCGGACGCAGTTGGCCCGCCTCGGGAGGACGTTATGAAGCATCGCGGCAGACATCGTCGGCGCAGGCGGGGCAAGGCGCTGCGGGCGACGCTGGCCGGGACCGCGCTCGCGCTCACCGCGACGGCCACTCTGATCAGCACGTCGCAGGCCACCGACGCCGACGACCCCGGGGCGCTGAAGCCGCTCACCTCGTCCGCGGAGACCGCGCCGCTGCGGCTGTCCGAGGACCATGTGCCGCCGGAATGGCTCGACCGGCTCTCCTCCGAGATGGGCCGGCCCGTCGGCGTCCGGGCCGTGCTCGACGACACCGACGGCTCCCTGCGCGGCGCGGGGTCCTGTACGGACGACGACAAGCGCGCACTGCCCGTCGAACCCGCCGCCACGCGCGCGTACTGCTGGGACGGCGCCGACGTCGAGGGCTGGCGTCCCGGTGCCGTCACCACCTCCGGGGACGCGGACGACGACGGCCTCTGGGGTCCCAGCCGGGTGGTGCTCTCCGCCTGGAGCCAGGGCGACGCCACGGCGGACGGCACCGCCGCACAGGGCCCTGCCGTGACGGGCACGGGCGCGGGGCAGGGGCTGGCCCGGGTCGCGTTCATCGACGCCGGCGACCCCGCCGACCTCCGCTACACCTGGGCGCAGCTCGCCGTCCCGGTCGCCGGGGGACAGGACTACCGCGGACTGGTCTCCCCCGTGACGGGCATGGTCTGGTACCAGGACAAGCTGCTGGTCACCGCCGGGCGGGGGGACGGCAGCGCGCTGTACGTGTACGACGTGGACCGCGTCCAGCGGGCCACCGCGGACGGTTCGACGGTCGGGCGGGTGCCCGGTGGCTGGTCGGCGGCCGGGGCGCGGTACGTCCTGCCCGCCGTCGCCGTGTACCGGACGGCCGACGCGGACGCCCCGCAGCCGGGCGGCATCTCCCTGGACCGCAGCACGGTGCCGGACAGCCTGGTCGCGCACGAGGCGGTCGCCGAGGACCACGACGGGCCGACCCGCCTGTGGCGTTACGCGTTCGACGACGACAGGGCCCGCGCGGGGCTGCTGGCCACGGACCCGCTGCTGAGGGCGGACCCCGTCTCGGCCTACGAGACGAAGCTGACCCATGTGCGCAGTGTGCTGTCGTACGGGTCGGGCTGGTACCTGGGCCGGATGACCGGGACGCCGGACGAGCGCGGGACGCTGTGGCGGCAGGACACGGAGGGGGCCCGGCCCACCCGGTGCGGGGCGGACGAGACGCACCGCTGCTGGAGCGGCCCGTCGGCGTCGCTGTCCTACTGGCAGGAGACCGGCGAGGTGTGGTCCCAGACCGGCCGCATGCTCTTCGCCCTGCCCCTGACCTCCGTCGACGGCTCGCTGGACTAGGACCCGCCGCCACTCCCGTCGACGCGTGAACCGGGCATTCGACAGACGTCCGCGCCGGATGGTTCCCTTTCCGGCATGACGACCATCGCCGTGACCACCTGGTCCCTGGAGCAGACCTCGCCCACCGATCTCCTGCCGGCCGCCGTGCCGGAGGGGGACGTGCGGGTCGTCCGCTCCGAGGTGCCGTCCCCGGAGTTCAGCCGCTTCCTGTACGCGTCGGTCGGCGGTGACATCCGCTGGACCGACCGGCTGGGCTGGACGTACGCGCAGTGGCTGGAGCACCTGGACCGGCCCGGCGTGGAGACCTGGGTGGCGTACGACCGGGGAACGCCCGCGGGGTACGTGGAGCTGGAGGCACAGGACGACGGGGTCGTGGAGATCGTCTACTTCGGGCTGATCCCGGCCTTCCGGGGCCGGCGCGTCGGCGGGCACCTGCTGTCGTACGGCGTCGCGCGGGCCTGGGATCTGGCGGAGCGGTGGCCGGGCCGGAAACCGACCGGGCGGGTCTGGCTGCACACGTGCAGCAAGGACGGCGAGTACGCCATGGACAACTACCGTCGGCGGGGCTTCCGGCTGTTCGACACCAAGGTCGAGGACGAGCCCGAGATCGCCACCCCGGGCCCGTGGCCGGGGGCCCACCCGGTCTGAGCGGTCTGAGCACCACGCCCCGCAGACACCCCGCGTACGAGCCGTACGGCGTCCGTCCCCCCGAGCCGCTCCTGAGCGGCGCGGACAGGGCCGCCCGCGCCGCCTGTGACCAAGACCACCTTGTCTCTGATGTCGAGACGAAGGCGTCCGCATAATGGATGAAGCTGGACTGTGTCCAGATTCCCGTGCCACGCTTCCGTCATGCCTGGAACGGGAATCGCCTTGGTGAGTCGGCGGCACGTCGACCTCGGCCGCATGTCCAGCGCCATCTGTCCGGCGCGCTGAGAGCACGTTCAGCAGCACCCGACAGTTCCCCTCCGCCCCGGTCCGCCCCGCTCGGCACCGTCCGGTTCCGCCCCGTTCCGCTTCGTTTCACGAACTCCCGCGCAATGACGCGCATGTATGCCCATACCCGTCATGCACAGGTCAGAGCCGCATCCCCGTCTGTCCCGAAGGACGTATCAACCATGGCCGCCAGCCCGCAGAACCCTGCCGCCGCGACCCCCCGCCGCAAGGTGAGCCGTCACCGCGGAGAGGGCCAGTGGGCCGCGGGACACTTCACGCCGCTCAACGGCAACGAGCAGTTCAAGAAGGACGACGACGGTCTCAACGTCCGGACACGTGTTGAGACGATCTACTCGAAGCGGGGATTCGACTCGATCGACCCCAACGACCTGCGCGGCCGCCTGCGTTGGTGGGGCCTGTACACGCAGCGCCGCCCCGGGATCGATGGCGGCCGCACCGGTGTGCTGGAGCCCGAGGAGCTCGAGGACGAGTACTTCATGATGCGGGTCCGCATCACCGGCGGACGGCTCACCACCGAGCAGCTGCGCGTGATCGGCGAGATCGCCGAGACCTACGCCCGCGGCACCGCCGACATCACCGACCGGCAGAACATCCAGTACCACTGGATCCGCATCGAGGACGTGCCCGCGATCTGGGAACGGCTCGAAGCGGTGGGCCTGTCCACCACGGAGGCCTGCGGCGACACCCCGCGCGGCATGCTCGGCTCCCCCGTGGCCGGGGTCGCCGAGGACGAGATCATCGACGGCTCGGCGGCGCTGGACGAGATCGCCCGCCGCTACATCGGCGACCCGCGCTTCTCCAACCTCCCGCGCAAGTTCAAGACGGCCGTCTCCGGCTCCCCGCTGCTGGACGTCGCCCACGAGATCAACGACGTGTCCTTCGTCGGCGTCGTCCACCCCGAGCACGGCCCCGGCTTCGACCTGTGGGTCGGCGGCGGTCTGTCGACCAACCCCAAGTTCGGGGTGCGACTGGGAGCCTGGGTGTCCGAGGCGGACGTGCCCGACGTGTGGGAAGGCGTCATCTCCATCTTCCGCGACCACGGCTACCGGCGGCTGCGCAACCGGGCGCGGCTGAAGTTCCTGGTCGCCGACTGGGGGCCGGAGAAGTTCCGTCAGGTCCTGGAGGACGACTACCTGGGCCGCAAGCTGTCGGACGGTCCGGCGCCCGAGATGCCCAAGCAGCAGTGGCGCGACCACATCGGGGTGCACCGCCAGAAGGACGGCCGGTTCTACGTCGGCTTCGCGCCGCGGGTGGGCCGGATGGACGGCTCGCTGCTCACCAAGGTCGCCGCGCTGGCCGAGGACCACGGCTCGGGGCGGGTCTCCACCACGGCCGAGCAGAAGATGATCGTCCTGGACGTGCCGCAGGACCGGGTCGACTCGCTCGTCGACGCCCTGGAGGCACTGGACCTGCGGGTCAAGCCGTCGCCCTTCCGGCGCGGCACGATGGCCTGCACGGGCATCGAGTTCTGCAAGCTCGCCATCGTGGAGACCAAGGAGCGCGGCAGCGAGCTCATCGACGAACTGGAGCGCCGGCTGCCCGACTTCGGCGAGCCGCTCACCATCAACATCAACGGCTGCCCGAACGCCTGCGCCCGTATCCAGACCGCGGACATCGGTCTCAAGGGACAGCTGGTCACCGACGCCGAGGGCCGGCAGGTCAGCGGCTACCAGGTGCACCTGGGCGGCGCGCTCGGCCTGGAGCCGGCCTTCGGCCGCAAGGTGCGCGGTCTGAAGGTCTCCTCGGACGAACTGCCGGACTACATCGAGCGGGTCCTGAAGCGCTTCCAGGCGGAGCGCGAGGACGGCGAGCGGTTCGCCGCCTGGGCGGCCCGCGCGGACGCGGAGGCCCTCTCGTGAGCGAGCGCGCCGCGCCGTTCTACTGCCCGTACTGCGGCGACGAGGACCTGCGTCCCAGCGAGGAGGGGCACGGCGCCTGGGAGTGCGGGGCGTGCAACCGGGCCTTCCGGCTGAAGTTCCTCGGTCTGCTCGCCCAGGGAATCGAGCGGCCCGACACGGGAGGGGACCGAATATGACGGCGGTTCAGGAAGAGCACACCACCGACGAGCTGAGGGCGCTGGCCGAGCGGGCGGGCCGCGACCTGGAGGACGCCTCCGCCCTGGAGATCCTCCGGTGGGCCGTCGAAACCTTCGGCGGGCGGTTCTGTGTGACCTCGTCGATGGAGGACGCGGTGGTCGCCCACCTCGCCTCCCGCGCCCTGCCCGGTGTGGACGTGGTGTTCCTCGACACCGGCTACCACTTCGAGGAGACCATCGGCACCCGGGACGCCGTCCAGGCCGTGATGGACGTCAACGTCATCACGCTCACCCCGCGGCAGACCGTCGCCGAGCAGGACGCCGAGTACGGGCCGAGGCTGCACGACCGCGACCCCGACCTGTGCTGCAGTCTCCGCAAGGTGCGGCCGCTGGAGGAAGGCCTGCGGGGCTACGTGGCCTGGGCGACCGGGCTGCGCCGCGACGAGTCACCGACCCGGGCGAACACCCCGGTCGTCGGCTGGGACGAGAAGCGGCGGAAGGTGAAGGTCTCCCCCATCGCCCGCTGGACCCAGGACGACGTGGACGCCTACGTCGCCGAGCACGGCGTGCTCACCAACCCGCTGCTGACGGACGGGTACGCGTCGGTGGGCTGCGCCCCCTGCACCCGCCGCGTGCTGGAGGGCGAGGACGCCCGCGCCGGCCGCTGGGCGGGCCGCGGCAAGACCGAGTGCGGACTGCACGGCTGACATGACCGAGCCCCCCGCGCCTCCGCGGCCCCCCACCGGGC
>NZ_LIQT01000342.1 GCF_001418415.1 Streptomyces hirsutus | reverse complement strand
TGCCCGCCCTGTCCGTGGATCGTCCCGGTCTCCGGGGCGACCCCTTTGTCCCTGGTTCCGCCGCCTTCGGTGCGGGTGTGTCGGCGGTCACCTGGCGTCCTCCCCCCGGCCGAAGCCCATGAACCGGCCCTGCAGCAGCGTCACCAGGCAGATCAGCAGCGTGAGGATCAGCGCGCCCGCGCTGCCCGCGCCGTAGTCCTGGTTGTCGCCCAGGGCCTTGTAGTACAGCTCGACCAGCGGCGGGCGCCCCCACGTGGTCTTGTTCAGCAGGTTGAAGAACTCGTCGAAGGCCTGGTACGCGGCCACGAGCAGCAGCAGGACCACGGCTGTCGACGTCGCGCGCAACTGCGGCAGGGTGATGTACCGGAACGTCTGCCAGCCGGGCCTGGCCCCGTCGATGGCGGCCGCCTCGTACAGCTCGCGCGGGATGTTCTGCAGCGCGGCCAGGAACAGGATCATGTAGAAACCGGCCTGGAGCCACAGCCGTACGGTCACGATGACCAGCCAGTACCAGGGCGGGTTCGGGTCGGCCAGCCACGCGGTGTCGTCCACGCCGAACACGCCGAGCACGGTGTTCGCCAGACCGAAGCGGACCCCGTTGAAGAGAGACATCTTCCAGATGAGCGAGGCGGCGACATAACTCACCGCCGTCGGCAGGAAGAAGACCGAGCGGAAGAAGGCCCGCATGAACCGCAGCCGGTTCACCGCCAGCGCGAGCGCCAGCGACAACGCCCAGGTGGTCGGGACGATGAGCGCCGCGAACACCGTGAAGGTGCCCAGGGAGCCCATGAACTGGTCGTCCGTCAGCATGACCCGGTAGTTCTCGAAGCCGATGAACTCGCTGGGCGTGACGGTGAACCGGGCCTCGAAGAAGGACAGCCACGCGCTCCACAGGATCGGCACGTAGACGAAGATCAGCAGGCCGAGGAGGAAGGGCCCGGTGAACAGCCAGAAGTTGAAGGTGCCGCTGGTCCGCAGCGGCCGCCGCGGCCGGGGGGAGCCCTTGGCCGGGGCGGGGCGGGCGGCATCGCGCGCGGTGGTGGTCGACATCTCGTCGCTGCCCGTCCGCGGTCTATCCGAACAGCTTCTGCAGCTCGCGGTCGACCGTCGCGTCGGCCTTGTCGAGCGCGCTCTCCGGGTCACCGCCCTTGCGGACGCAGTCGGCGAGGACGTCCTCCAGGGCGGTGATCATGGCCTGCGTCCAGCCGATGTTGTCGAAGTGCCCGAACTCGTTGAACAGCCTGACGCCCTCGGCCGGCAGGCCCGACTTGAGCTTGTCGGCGGACCGGGCGATCGAGGTGCGCGGCGGGATGTGGAAGCCGTAGGAGAGCGACCAGTCCTCCTGGTACTCCTTCTGGTCGATCCACAGCCACTTCACGTACTCCTTGGCGGCCTCGACGTTCTTGCCCTTCGCGTTGACGAACATCGACCAGCCGCCGTTGGTGACCGCCTGCTTGCCCGTGTCGGTGACCTTCGGGAAGGGGAAGATCCCGAGATCGTCACCGAGCGCCTGCTGCATCTGCGGCATCGCCCACATGCCGCACCACTGGATGGCGGTGAGCCCCTGGTTGAGCGCGGAGGGGTCCCAGAAGTCGGTCGGCGCGTCGAGCAGCAGATCACCGCTGGTGAAGAGCTTGCGCAGGGTACGGAACCCCCCGACCACTCCGTCCGTGTGGTAGGCGATCTCGTTCCTCTCGTCGAGGGTGTCGGCGCCGGACGCCCAGATCATCGGGTTGACGATCGGGTGCAGGGTGTTTCCCAGGTAGATGCCCTTGACCTTGTCCGTGGTCAACTCTGCTGCGGTCGTGAGGAGTTCGTCGAGCGTGGCGGGGACGCCCACGCCCGCCTTCTCGAACATCGACTTGCGGTAGAAGAAGAACTGCGGGTCGTCGATCATCCGGACCCCGTAGATCTTCCCGTCGACGGTGTGCGACTGGATGTCGGCCGGGTTGAAGTCGTCCTTCACCGGCTCGACCAGGTCGGTCAGGTCCGCCACCTGGCCGCTCTTGATGAGCTGGATCTGCGGAT
The DNA here is from genome assembly GCF_001418415.1 of Streptomyces hirsutus. Lineage (GTDB taxonomy): Bacteria > Actinomycetota > Actinomycetes > Streptomycetales > Streptomycetaceae > Streptomyces > Streptomyces hirsutus. Next base: position 6,310 of record NZ_LIQT01000342.1, on the reverse strand, counting down.
GGAACTCGAAGACGTCCGGGGCCTTGTCGGTGAGCAGGGAGGCGAACAGTTTGCTCTCGAAGTTGGAGCCCGTGATCCACTGCGTGGTCACGTCGGCCTCCTCGTAGGCCTTGGCGTAGCGCCTGATGGCCTGTTCGGTGCCGGCCTCGCCGTAGGCGTGGAAGTACTGGACCAGACGTTTGCCCGACCCCGGCCCGCCGTCCCGGCCTGTGTTGCCGCCGCACGCGGCGAGCCCGCCGGCGGCAGCCAGACCCATGGCCGCCCGCAGTACGGAACGGCGGTCCCAGTGGTGAGTACTCCATGCCGACATGTCGACGTCCTTGTCTCGAGTACGGCTCGAAAGGCAGGTGGGGTGGGCGGAGCAGGTGGCCCGGACGGGTGCGGGGAAGTGCAGGCGGCGCTGGCGGTACGGGGCGGTGCACGCGGAGCAGCGGGATCTGCGGTGAACGGCGGACGGCTTCCGGCGGTGGTGCGGTGGAGGGCGCGGAAACGCCTGCGGTGCCGGACGTTAACCTTCGGCTAAGGCTTCGGCAAGGGGTTGGACAAAGCCCGCACGAAGCGTTGCGCACCGTTCGGGATGACGAACAAGCCGACGGGGCACGGACGTTGAGGCTCGGGACGCAGGCGGTGCGAGGGACGCTACGGTCTGCCGCTGCCGCTGCCGCTGCCGCTGCCGCTGCCGCTGCCGCTGCCGCGGGTCCGCGCGGGTGCGGTGGCGCGTGTGCCGTTGCCGCCCTTGCGTGCCGCCTGCAACGCGCCCTCCAGCGCGAACGTCGCCGCGCCCAGGCAGACCGGATCGGTGGGAATCGGGGAGAGCACGATCCGGGTGGCGGCCAGCGGGCGGCGCAGCGCGTGCCGGGTGACGGCCTCGCGCACCGCGTCGAGCAGGGGCTCGCCGAACGCGGCCGCGACCCAGCTGCTGAGCACGACCACCTCCGGGTTGAACAGATTGATCAGGCCGGCGATCCCGGCACCGACGTAACGGGCGGTGTCCTCGAGGACCTTGACCGCCACCGGGTCGCCCGAGGCCACCCCCCGCGCCAGGGCGTCGACCGTGGCCGTCTGGTCGCCGGGACGCAGCAGCGGGCTGCGCGGGCTCACCTCCCGCAGGTTCAGCATGATCCCCGGCGCACCCGTGTACGTCTCGACGCAGCCGCGATTGCCGCAGTGGCACGGGCGCCCGTCCAGGACGAGCGTGGTGTGTCCCCACTCGCCGGCGCTGTTGCTGACCCCCCGGTGCACCCCGCCGCCCAGGACCAGCCCGGCGCCCACCCCGGTCCCGAGGTTGACCACCACCGCGTCACCGTGCCCGCGCGCCGCCCCGAACCACAGTTCGGCGACCGCGCAGGCGCGCAACGGGTTGTCCAGGTACAGGGGGTGGGAGATCCGCTCGGCGAGGAGGTTCTGCAGCGGCACGTCGTGCCAGTCCCAGTTCGGCGCGTACTCGGAGACGCCCGTGGCGCGGTCCACCTGGCCCGGCACACTCACTCCGGCCCCGAGCACCCGCGCGGACTCGATGCCGGCCCGCTCCACCACCGAGCCGACCGCCGAGGCCACATGGTTCACGACCTGCTCGGGCCGGTTCTCGCCGGGGCGCATCTTCTCTTCGGCGCGGGCCAGCACGTTCAGCGCCAGGTCGAACAGCTCGACCCGGACGTAGGTCTCGGCGAGGTCGACGCCGATCAGGGCGCCGCCCGCCGCGTCGACGGCCACCAGACCGCGCGGCCGGCCGCCGGCCGAGTCCTCGAACCCGACCTCGGTGATCATGCCGAGGTCGAGCAGCTCGCCGACGAGGGTGGCGACCGTCGCGAGACTGAGCCCGGTGGCGGCCGCCAGCTCCTGCCGTGAGGTGGGGGACTCGGCGACGATCTGGCGCAGTACCTCGTAGCGGTTGGCGGTACGGATGTCCCGCGAGGTGCGCTTCACCGGAGGTGCCCCCATCCCTGCCGTGCCGGGCGGCGTCGGCACCGGCGCGCGGCAAGGCTATGGCCGGTGCCGGTGTTCGACAAGGGGTTCGGAAAGGGGCTGTACGAAGGGGACGGGGCCGGTCGGACGGTCAGTCGCCCAGGACGTCCCGCACGAACACGTTGCTGAACTTGCCCTCCGGGTCCAGCGACCGGGCCAGAGCCCGGAAGTCGCCCAGCCGCGGATAGCGGGCACGGAGCTCGGCCGCCGGGGTGGTGAACACCTTCCCCCAGTGCGGCCGCGCCTCGAAGGGAGCCAGCGCCTCCTCCAGCCGCCGGACCACGGGCAGCACCGCGGGCGTGTCGGCGACCCAGGTGAAGTGGGCGGCCACGGTGTCCCGGTCGTAGGAAGGGCTCAGCCACTGGCCGTCGGCGGCCACGGTCCGCACCTCACAGGTCTGCAACACGGGGGCGACCGTCTCCCGGATCCCGTCGATCGCGTGCAGCATGTCGACGGCGAACCGGCGCGGCAGCAGATACTCCGACTGCAGCTCCGCCCCGCTGCTCGGCGTGAACTCCGCGCGGAAGTGCGGCAGCCGCTCGTGCCAGGGACCCGGCACCCCGAACTGCTCCGTGCAGTTGACCGCCGGCATGCCCGGGACGGGATGCAGCTTCTCGGTCGCGGGCGCCGCCCAGGGGAAGTTTGGCAGCGGCCGGTCCGTACGCCGCTTCACCCACACCTGCCGGAAGCCCGGCGCCGCCCAGTCGGTGAACAGGCTCACGCTGTACGCGGCCGACATCACCGTCTCGAAGGCGGTGAGGTCCAGCCCGGCCAGCGGCAGCTCGGTGAAGAGGTGCTGCTCGACGTCGAACGCCGGCTCCAGGTCCAGGGTGAGCGCCGTGACGACACCGAGTGCCCCGAGGGAGGTGACCGCACCGCCGAACCGGGCCTCGTCCTCGCGGCCGATCCGTATCGCCGAACCGTCCGCCGTGACCAGCTCCACCTCGCGTACCGCCGAGGAGAGCGGGCCGTTGCCGACCCCGGAGCCGTGCGTGCCGGTGGCGACCGAACCGGCCACCGAGATGTGCGGCAGCGACGCCATGTTCGGCAGCGCGAGCCCCCGCTCGTGCACCCGGCGGGCCAGCTCCGCGTACCGCACGCCGCCGCCCACCCGTACCGTCCGGGCCGTCGTGTCCACGTCGATCTGGGCGGGCAGGGCGTCGAGCGAGAGCAGGACGCCGGCCTCGCCCGGCTCGGCGATCTTGTTGAAGGAGTGCCCGCTGCCCAGGGCCCGGACCCGGCTGCTCCCGGCGACCAGCGCGCGCAGCGCGTCCAGGGTGTGCGGACGGCGCAGCTCCTTGGCGGCGTACGTGATGTTGCCCGCCCAGTTGGTCACGGTCCCGGTCATCGGTCGTCCTTCCCCGAGGTGCGGGACCGGAGAGGCCCCCGCCGGAATTTATCGCGGGGCCCGGGGTACGTGTCGCCCGGCCGTCCTTCCGCGAGGGCCGGCCCGGGACCCGCACGGCACCGAAGCCGCGGACGCCCGGAAGACGTACTGTTCTCGCAGGTCCAAGGGAGTGCCCCACGTCACGTGAGGGCCCCGGCACCACGGACCGAGGGGCGGGGGCATACCGTGAGGAGTCGTACGTCCGAGCCGGGAGTCGTACGTCCGAGCCGGAAGGAGACACGGGATGGGCAGCGGCAGCCGTACCGCGCTGGTCGAGGATCTGATGGAGCGGTTCCCGCATGTGCCGCGCGAGGCCGTTTTCAAGGAGGACCTGCTCCGGGGCGGGATCGCCTTCGATCCGTCCGCCCTCAGCGACAACGAGAAGGGCGAGGTCAAGCCGAAGTCGTACTTCATCTTCTCCTTCGACCACGGCACCCTGCCGGAGCTGGGTGAGGCCGCGCTGCGGCGCCCGCCCGAGGAGATCATCCTCACCGGCGGCCCCTACGACCTGCGCCGCACCGTGGTCTCGGTGCGGGTGAACCCCGCCTCCCCGTACCGGGTCGCCGCGAACGAGGACGGGATCCTCGGCCTCTACCTCGACGGGAAGCGCATCTCGGACGTCGGCGTGCCGCCGATGCCCGAGTACTACCGGCACACCCTCTCCAACGGGAAGTCGGTCATGGAGGTGGCCCCGACCATCCAGTGGGGCTACCTGATCTACCTGACCGTCTTCCGGGTCTGCCAGTACTTCGGCGCCAAGGAGGAGTGCCAGTACTGCGACATCAACCACAACTGGCGCCAGCACAAGGCGGCCGGCCGCCCCTACACCGGGGTCAAGGACGTCGAGGAGGTCCTCGAGGCCCTGGAGATCATCGACCGCTACGACACGGCGAAGGCGTCCACCGCCTACACGCTGACCGGCGGCGCGATCACCAAGACCGTCTCCGGCCGCGACGAGGCCGACTTCTACGGCCACTACGCCAAGGCCATCGAGGAGCGCTTCCCCGGCCGCTGGATCGGCAAGGTCGTCGCCCAGGCGCTGCCCCGGGACGACGTGCAGCGCTTCAAGGATCACGGCGTGCAGATCTACCACCCCAACTACGAGGTGTGGGACGAGTACCTGTTCAAGATGTACTGCCCCGGCAAGGAGCGGTACGTCGGCCGGGACGAGTGGCACAAGCGCATCCTGGACTCCGCGGAGATCTTCGGCGCCCGCAACGTCATCCCCAACTTCGTGGCGGGCGTGGAGATGGCCGAGCCGTTCGGCTTCAAGACGGTCGACGAGGCCATCGCCTCCACCACCGAGGGGCTGCGCTTCTTCATGTCGCACGGCATCACGCCCCGCTTCACCACCTGGTGCCCCGAGCCCACCACCCCGCTCGGCAAGGCCAACCCGCAGGGCGCGCCGCTGGAGTACCACATCCGGCTGCTCGAGGCCTACCGCGCGACGATGGACGACTTCGGTCTGGCCTCGCCCCCCGGCTACGGTGAGCCCGGACCTGGGCGCGCGGTGTTCTCCGTCAGCTCCTTCATGGACAGCCTCCCGGCACAGGAGCCCGCCGAGGCGTGAGACCCGAGAGGGCCGCCGAGAGGGCCGCGAGGGCCTGAGACGGCTCAAGGGGAAGAAGCGGAGAAGCGGAGAAAACAAGGAAGGCCGGAACCGAGACGTTCCGGCCTTCCTTGCGTATTCTCCGGCGAGGGGCGCGCGCGAGGGGCGCGTACGCGGGCGCCGTGCTGCCCGAAGCGGAGACAGCGCTTGTCAGTTGTGTCGGGAACGTGAAAAGCTCGTCCATCACCCCGAGGGTCCCCCCAACTATGCCGCCAATGTGGCGAGTTGACCTCGTTCGTGGATGCAGGAGACTCATGCCCGACCTGCCGGCCCCCCAGGACGCCACCGAGACAGCGCTGTTCTCGGAGTGCTGGGACGCGGTGCTCTCGTACGCCGATCTCTGCACGGCCGGCTCCACCGCCGCCGCGCAACTCGCGCGGGAAGCGTTCGCACAAGGCATACGAGAGGTGCGCGAAGCGGAGGCGAGCACCGTACGCGGCACCGGCCGCCGTTCCTCCCGACTGCCCCGAATACCCCTGCTGTTGACGGCCGTTCGCGCCACCGCGACGGACTGGGAGGACGCCGGGCAGGGGCACCGGCTCGATCCCGACCTGAGGCTGTGGCTCCACTCCGACCAGGCCGCTCGTTACACCGGCCCGCCGCTGAGCCGTCCGGTCGCCCTGCGCGGACTGCGCGATCTGCAGCAGGCCGACGCCGAACTGCTCTGGCTGGCCGAGGCGGAGAGCCTGCCGCTTCCCCTGGTGGCCCGCCGGCTCGGCCTCGACCCCGCCCTCGCGGCCGACGAACTCGCCCAGGTCCGACGCCTGTTCCGGGACCGCTGTCACCGCAACCACCTCGACTCCCCGATGGACGCCGAGTGCCGCAGCTACGCCCGGCTGCTGGACGCCGTCACCCGCTCACCCGCCGCCGACACCCCCGACGACCTGTCCCGGCACCTCGCCACCTGCGTGCAGTGCGCGGAGGCCGCAGCCTGCCTCCGGCTGCAGGGCGGCGGGCTGCCCGTCGCGCTCACCGGCGGGGTCGTCGGCTGGGGCGGTCTCGCCTACCTGGAGCGCCGCCGCCGCGCGACCGAGGCGCGCCTCGGCCCCGGCCGCCCCGACGGCCCCGACGCGGGCGGAGCTCCCGCCGACGGACCGGACCGGACGCGGGTCGTCCGGAGCGGGCTGATGGTCGCCGCCGTCCTGGTGTCGGGGCTCGCGCTCACGGTCTCCCTCATGCAGTTCGGCGGCGCGGAGGCCGACAGCGCGACCCGCCCCGACGCCGACCGCCAGGCGGTGGCCGACCCGGATCTGTACCCGCCCGCGGGACCCGGCGCCCTACCCGCCCCGGCCTCGGACACCGCTCCCTCCGACGGCGGGGAACCACCTGCCGACACCACCCCCGACGAC
>NZ_LIQT01000341.1 GCF_001418415.1 Streptomyces hirsutus | reverse complement strand
GGTACGCGGACATCATCCGCGGGCACGAGGGCGAAGCCCGGCGGGCCGCGTAGGGGCCACCGCCCCCGGCGCCACCCGCCCCGACCCGGGACCCCGGTGGGCGCGAGCGAACCCCCACACCTCGCGCCCACCGGCAGTACACGCACACAGCCGCACACAGAAGCCCCCACCGGTAGGTACAGGCACGTACAGGCACGTACAGGCACATCAGTCAGGGAGCCGGCGCCCCCACACTCCCCAAGGAGAGCCGCATGCCACCCCGCACTCCCCGCACTCCCCGCACTGCCCGTGCAACTTCCCGCCGCACCGTCCTGACCGCCCTTGCCACGGCCGCCGTACTGTCCGCGGGCTCGGCCTTCGCGGCCCCGACAGCCGCAGTCCCGCAACCGGCCGCGGCGGCAGCGGCCGCCTGGGACGACGACCGCGCCGCCACCGCGTACGCGGCCGACCCGACGGCCGTCACCGCCTCCGGCAGCGAGAATCCGGACGTCGGCCCCGGCCGCGCCACCGACGGCAACGGCTCGACCCGCTGGTCCAGCGACTTCGCGGACAACGCCTGGATCCAGGTCGATCTGGGCGCCACCCTCCGCATCGCGCGCGTCACCCTGGACTGGGAGGCGGCCTACGGCAAGCGCTACGTCCTGGAGGTCTCGAGGAACGGCACGGACTGGACCCCGTTCTACACGGAGACCGCCGGCACCGGAGGCTCGGTCACGGCCCACACGTACCCCCAGGAGGTGACCGGCCGCTACGTCCGGATGCGCGGAGTGGAACGGGCCACGCCATGGGGCTACTCCCTCTACTCCTTCAAGGTCTACGGCGGCGAACCGGCCCCGGCCTCAACCACCCGCGCGAACCTGGCACTCAACCACCCCGCCTACACGAACCTCTACCAGCACGCGGGCAACTCACCGGCGTTCGTGACGGACGGCGGCTGGCCCGCAGACCTCAAGGCCGACCGGACCCGCTGGTCCAGCGACTGGAACGCCGACCGCTGGGTCTCGGTCGACCTCGGCGCCCGCTCCACCATCGACACGATCGACCTCTACTGGGAGGCCGCGTACGCCGTCGACTACGAGCTCCAGGTCTCCGACGACAACCGCACCTGGCGCACCGTCCATCGCCCCTCCGCGTCCGAGGTCGCGGCCCGCCGCGCCGACGTGAAGTCACCGGCCGAGGCGACCGGCAGGCACGACACGGTGAGACTCGCCCAGCCCGCCACCGGCCGTTACGTCCGCATGCTCGGCAAGGAACGCCGCTCCTTCCACAATCCCGCCCCGGCGACGGCCCAGTTCGGATACTCCCTCTACGAGTTCCAGGTCTGGGGTACCGGCGGCAGTGCGACAGCGGCGTACCCCGCCCTCCCCGCCGACCAGTCGGGTGCGTACCGGACCACATTCTTCGACGACTTCACCACATCCTCCCTGGACCGCTCCAAGTGGCGTGTGGTGCGCACCGGTACGGAGATGGGCCCGGTCAACGGAGAGGCGCAGGCGTACGTCGACTCCACGGACACCATCCGCACGGAGAACGGCAACCTGGTCCTGGAGGCCAAGCACTGCAAGGGCTGCACCCGAGCAGGCGGCGGCACCTACGACTTCACGTCAGGCCGCATCGACACCAACACCAAGTTCGACTTCACCTACGGCAAGGTCAGCGCCCGCATGAAGCTCCCGGTGGGAGACGGCTTCTGGCCCGCGTTCTGGCTCCTGGGCAGCAACGTCGACGACCCGGCCGTCTCCTGGCCCGCCTCCGGCGAGACCGACATCATGGAGAACATCGGCTACGCCGACTGGACCAGCACGGGTCTGCACGGCCCCGGCTACTCCGCCGACGGCAACATCGGCGAACGCCAGATCTATCCGGGCGGCGGCCGCGCCGACCAGTGGCACACCTACGCCGTCGAGTGGACCCCGACCGGCATGCGCTTCCTCGTCGACGACCGCCTCGTCCAGGAGACCACCCGCAACACACTGGAATCGACACGCGGCCAGTGGGTCTTCGACCACAACCAGTACGTCATCCTCAACCTGGCCCTCGGCGGTGCCTACCCGGCCGGCTGGAACAAGGTCACCACCCCCTATTGGGGTCTCCCGCAGTCGAGCGTGGACCGCATCGCGGCCGGGGGAGTCCGGGCGGAGGTGGACTGGGTGAGGGTGGAGCAGAAGGGGTAACCGCGGTAGCCCTTCTCGTCACCCCGGCTCGCCCATGCCCCGGCCGGGGTGACTCCCGGCTGAACGTGTTCGTCACCTGCGTCGTCAAGGCCCTGTGGAGGCGCCCTATGGGGTGCCGCCGCCCGAGGGCGGGTTCCCGGTTCCGGTCAGCAGCCGCAGGAGGTGCGTGCAGGCCGATTCCTCCCGCGTGTGCTGGGCGACGGCCTCCCAGGTGCCCCGTTCGTAGGCCCCGGTCTCCCACATGCCCGGGGCCGTGCGGGAGCGGCGCAGGTAGAGGAAGTCGGTCGGCAGGGGAGAGGGCTCGTGCACGCCCTCGATGTAGTAGTGGCCGTCCCGCACGCCCAGGGTGCGCAGGACGGTGTGCAGCGTGCCGCGGTCCACCGGCGGGCCCGGGTCAGTCCGCCGCGTGAGCGAGGTAGCCGTGGTCCAGGAGCCACTTGACGTTCAGACGCTCGCTGTCGCCCGGGTTGAGGAGGGTGGGGTCGAGCTTGATCTGCTGTCCGCCGCCGGGCTGTTCGAACCAGGGGGCGATGCCGCCCTGCCGGACGGCGAAGGCCTGCGTGACGGTGTAGCGGTGGTAGTCGCACGGGGAATCCGGCTCGCGGGTGTTGAGGTTCTGCGGCGGCAGCGCCCGTTCGGCGTAGAGGTCGCCGGCGGGGGCGAGGTAGGAGCCGTACTCGGAGCCGAAGCGGTCCAGGTCCTCACCCGGCTCCAGGACCTCCACGTGCTGGTCGACCTCCCCGTTGACCTCCGCGAATCCGTCGTTGGGCGGGTACTTCCACCCCGCCGGTCCCTCAGGGTCCTCGTCCTTCCAGTACTTGGCCAGGAACGCGCTGGGGGAGAGGTCACCGGTGCGCTGGTAGTTCTTCAGCAGCGGTCCCACTGGGGCCTCCCAGGGGCGGGGCAGGGTCTCCGGACCCAGCCGGGCGTCGCCTTGGTATGCGCCGGTGCACGGGGCAGGACGCGGGGCCGTTTGTTCCGTCCGGTGGTGCTCCTCGGTTGCGGGGGTTGCGGGGGCTGCGGGGGTCGCGGCGGTCGCGGTCGTCGGGGACAGCGCGGTGGCCAGGAGCAGGGTCAGGGCGGACAGGGCGGCGCGTGAGCGGTTCTTCACGTGTTGCACTCCGGTGCTCGTCGGGGCGCCCTGGCTCGTACGAGGCCACCCGCTGGGGCGCGCAGTGGCAAGGTGAACAGCGGCGGTGGCGCATGCCAGGGCCGATGCTGTCGGGGCGTTGTCGCCCGGCTTCCGCAGTCAGGAGGTGGCCGCCTCGGCTGGTTCGGCGTTTCGACGTGGAGATCAACGATCGCGTGACGGCAAGGACACGCGGTCTCGTGACCGACGACGCGGAAAAGGCGGACCGGACCGTCGTGGGGTACTCGTTTCCGCCGCTCAACTGCTCCCGGCGGGCAAGCGGATGAAGCGAAGAGCAGGAGAGACCGGGAGAGACGTCGACAACCGCTCCCACCGGCGGTCGTGCACTGTCGGGCCGTCCGCAGGGATGTCACCATGAGGCGGGGCCACGGTCGACGATCCCGACCGGCAGGCACCGGCCCAGTCCGGTCGCACCGTTCGTGCAGTGAGGAACCGAACCGCAGGGAGCCGCCGTGATCGCGCACGTGACCGCCGTCCTGCACCGTCGAGCCGGCCTCCCGGTCATCCTCGCGGTCCTGCTGCTCGTCGTCCTCGCGCCGACCGCACCGGCGCTCGCCACCGGCGCGCCTGCCCTCGCCGTGGAGGGGGCTGCCGACACCGCCCGGTCCGTGAAGCCGCGATCCGTGAAGCCACGAGGCGGGGCCGAGGTCGTCGCGGTCACCCAGGTCGCCGAACGGCAGGTCGATCTGTCGGTCCGTTCACAGGCCCTGGGCGGCCGTACCGTCAAGGTGCGGCTCCTCACCCCCGACGGCTGGAACCCCGGAGACCGGCGTCAGCACTGGCCGACCCTCTGGCTGTTGCACGGGTGCTGCGGCGACTACACCTCGTGGACGAGCCTGACCGATGTCGCCGGGATCGACAGCCTGCGCGACGACGTGCTCGTGGTGATGCCGGAGGCCGGCTGGAACGGCTGGTACAGCGACTGGTGGAACCACGGCCGGGGCGGCGACCCCGCGTGGGAGACCTTCCACACCGTCGAGCTGCGGCAGCTCCTGGAGCGGGACTGGGCCGCCGGCCGCGACCGTGTCGTCGCCGGGCTGTCGATGGGCGGCCAGGGCGCCCTGCAGTACGCCGCCCGGCACCCCGGCATGTTCAAGGCGACCGCCGCGTACTCCGGTTCCGCCCACCCCCTGTTGAACGACGAGTCGGTCGACCGCATCATGGGCTTCTTCGCCGGCCAGGGCAACGACCCGCTGCGCGTCTGGGGCGACCCGGTGGCGCAGCGCCGTATCTGGGCGGCGCACGATCCGTTCCACCTGGCCAAGCGCCTCAGGTCGATCCCGGTCTACCTGTCCTGCGGCGACGGCACCACCGGCCCCCTGGACCCGCCGGGCAGCACCAGCGCGCTCGAGGCCGACTTCAACCGGCAGAACCACGCCCTCGCCGCCGAACTGGAACGCGTGGGCGCGAAGCACGTCACCACCCACTTCTACGGACCGGGCACTCACGGCTGGGCCTACTGGGAACGCGAGCTGCACGCCTCCCTGCCGATGCTGCTCGGCGCCCTGCGGGTCGGCCACTGAACCCGGTTCCGGCAGCGGCCGACGACTGCGCTTCCGAACGGAAGCGGTACTTCCCGGGAAAGCCGGTGAGGGCAGACGTGGTGAGAGCCTGCCCTGTACGACACTCTGCGTACGCGGGGCGCCGTCGTCGAGGTGAACTGCCCCCGGTGATTCAGGGCTTCGGCGGAGCAGGGCTGTGCCCCCCCCGGCAGGACCGCCCGGTGGAGGTGGGGCCGGTCGGAGGGGCACACGAAGCCGATCAGGCGTTCGCCGCGCCCTACGGCGGTCCGCGTCGAGGTGTTCGCCTCGGGTCCATGACACCTCGGCTCTCAACGGGCCCGACCGCGGGAGGCCCTGTCCCCGTTCCCCGCTGTCGACCGCAGCAAGAGCTCCATGCGCTGCCCGCATCCGCGCACCACATCTTGACGACGGCTGGTGCTCCGAACCGATCAGCACCTGTGAGGCACGGCGAGGTCGCCACGCCGACGCTCGGTCTCCCGTCATTCGACCTCGGCTTTTGCCGGGGCGGGCTTCGTGAGGTCGCCGTACTCCTTCCCCGACGAGGCCGATGCACGGGAGGGGCTCATCCGGGCTCCTTCCCCGTGACCGGCCACAAGACGTCTGCGCTCAGATCGAAAGCCGCCTGACACATGTCGAAGTACTTCGAGAAGAGGCCGGGGTTCTCCGCCTGATTCACATAGAAAACTGGACGCTCCCGCCCTGTGACGGCTGTCATGAGTGCGAACAGGAGGTCACCGGAAAGTTCGGTGTTGTCTGGATCGACAAACCAGAATGTGTCGACCAGCAGGCCGATTTTTTTGATCTTGAGTTGTTTCCGTAGACGGTGATGAACATCATTCCCGGCGCGGCGCGCAATGAACCTGTCCAGATAAAGGTGTGACTCGTGGTGGGTGAGCACGTCGTCCAGTCCTGAGAACTCTGACATTGCGCTTCCGAAGATCACCTTGTTGTAGGTGTAAAGAATCTTTTCGTCCCATAGGTCTGCTATGAGGATGCGAATCCTCTTCGATGGGTCGGCGATGAGTGAGTCGAGCAGTGCGGAAAATGTCTCCTCGTTGTTGTGTAGATTGAGAAGAAAATTCAAGTTGTTGCCGACGAGGAATAAATCACGCCGGTACTTTTCGAAGATTCCCGGCATCTGGAAATTTCGAGAGCCGGCGATGTTGTCGTTGTAGGTGAGTACGCCAGTGAAATGGTCGGGCAGGAGTCTCTTGCTGTCCACGGTGTCGGCTATGGCTCGCTCCAGTTGAGGGAAGGTCCGGTGGAACTTCTCTCGCATTTCGATGACCTCTGTGTCATCGAGCCCGAGGAGTTGACTGAGCTTCTCGGTCAGTCGCCGTACGTCCTGGACGTTACGCAGTGAAACGGCCTGGAAGTCCGCCAGAGGTGGACACAGTTGCCGCAGTTCACCCGGGGACAAGTCGAACAGCAGTGGAAATACCTTTCCCGCCCGGAGGGACGGGTTCAAGCATCCGCTCTCGTATATCACCCATGGACTGCGAGCGGTCCGCTGCGACAGGAAAATGAAACCGAAGTCCGCCTCGTTCAGTGCCCGGTAGATGCTCGGGACGGTGTGCTCACCCGGTGCGATCTCGCGAGAGAAGAAGTAGTTCACCCGACCCTCGAAGAGAGAGCTCATCCACTGGCGGAAGAGTTGAGCCAGAGGTTCGATTCGCGGGTCTCGGGTGGACCAGCTCAAGAAGGCCTTGGCTTGTGTCATGGCAGCTTCCCCTCCGTCACGCCGGGAGACTAAAGAGCCATCAGGAAGTGTCGAATTTCCAGCATGTTTATGTCACGCAAGGCGGACGGATGTACGACTACGGTGAGTTCGCGTGTGACCACCCGGCCCCGAGAGGCTGCGGCGAACGAGAGCAGGATCATTTTCAACAGGTTTTCATGGCTCAGCGTGTCGATCCGTCCCAGCGCGCCACCTATGACTGGAATGGCGAGCGGTTCTCGGTGTCCGTGTTCGTACACTGTCTCCCAGAGGCGACAAAGGCTCACCCAGATTCTTTCGGGGTTGGACTCGGCAACCAGATTGTTTCCCATTCTGCTGTATGCCGTACCGAAAGCCATACGTCCATTACGGGTGAGGACGATCGTCGTTCCTGTGGGGTAACGTGCTAGCTTTCCTTGTGGTTTGTCTGCTCGAGACTCGACCGATGTGACGGAGTGCGATGCGAGAGCGTCCGAAATTTCCTGGTCCAGTTCGTCCTGTGCTCCTGCGTACCAGCGCTCCAGTAGTTGACCTTGCACGCTGGAGCGGCTGATCACCACATCATCGGTGACGCAGGTGTCGAAGGTGTCGGTGAAGCCGACAACGATGTGGCCGCTCTGTTCGAACAGGTCTCCGGGGACGATGCGGACTCGCATGTTCGGATGGCTGAAAGATCGCTCCGAAGTCCCCTGAGGGAGAATCTGAGCCACGCCCCACGCGGCACTCATCCCGACGGTGGCTGTGATCACCAGTAACGGTGTCGAGAATGTCAGGGAGAACACCTGGGCCGTCAGTTGCACTACGCCCGACAGGAGCCCGAAGGCTGCCAGCGTATGCGTCAAGAACACGCGGAGACTACGGCGGCCCCACTGAAACCGTAGGACACCACCGGACCCGCTCGTCATTGTGCGTCCCTGCCGGGGCGACGGAAGCGGAAAATTTGCATGATCCCCCTTTTCCCGTAGACGAGTTACCCACGCGCCAAGTCGTCGAATCTTTCTGCCGGGCGTTTCGGTTCGTTTCTCCGGTGTGGGACGGCTGTGGCGAAAGCCTGGCCTGTCGGCGTACGACCCAGGAGGTCTCGAGGTGGGCGGTTCGGCTCGCGGCCGCTGAAGGTGCCGACTCGCCGGCTTGTCCCGGGACGGGCAAGGAGCGTCCCACCGGGTCGCATGGGACAGCAAGACCGTGAACCGTCGCCGAAGCCCTCCGGCGGACACCGTGGATCGCCGGTGGCGCCACGTGCTCGTCCTCGGTGGGCCCGGCGTCCGGGTACCGGCGGCGCGGGACGAAGGCATGCCCGGCCCGACGTCGCCCCCTCGGTCCACCTGATGGTGTCCCGCTGTGTGGTGTAGGGGATCTCCGCGGTTGAATACGCGGGGCCCGCTCCCTCGTGTGTGCCGTCTGCCGGCGTCTGCTCCCTGAGCAGGAGACAACCACCGTGCAACTTTCCTAGGTGGAAGGGCAGTTCGGCCTCAGGGGTCCACGGTGGCCTTGCCCCGGCATGACCTGCTTCGCCTGCTTGAGTCACTACGTTCGGAGGGTGGTCCTGGACTCGTTCGCGAGATTGCCGAACGGCTGCCGCAGGAACCGATTGAGGCCGAGGCCACCGCGAGGATCGGCGCCGAGTGGTGAGAACACTCCGACACCCGGCCGACCTGGCGCAACGGGCACCGGGAGTTCCTGCGGGTGCGCCACGAGGCGGACATCCGCTCGGGCTTCCCTGGCCACCGCCCGGACGCGCCGGAGGCGCACCTGCCGGAGTAGCCCCCGCATACAAGGCCGGGGACAGCGCGGCGAGCGGGCGAACGGGCGACAGGCAGGTGGGTAGACAGACAGGTAGGCAGGCAGGTGAGCCGATGGTCAGCGCAGTGTCTGGACGGCGTACAGCGTGCCGAGGGCGACGGCGAGGGTGCCCAGGACGAGCCGTAGGGCGGTCTCGGGGAGCCTGGGCTGGAGGCGGGCGCCGAGATAACCGCCGACGAGGCCCCCGAGCCCGCAGGCCAGGCCGAGACCCCAGTCCGGTGCGACGTCGCCGGGGCTGACGAATCCCAGAAGGGCGAAGGCGGCCGCGCCCACGAGGGACGTGACGAACGTCGAGGCGAGAGCGGCGGGCGCGACACGGCCGACGGGCATGCCCCGCCCCACCAGGATCGGGCCGAGCAGGGAGCCGCCGCCGATGCCGTACACGCCGCCGATGATCCCGACGGCGAGGGCGAGGGTGCTCACGGTCCGGCCGGACGGTTCGGTGCGAGCGGGCGCCTGCTGCGCGTTCCGCCGCAAAGAGCTCCAGCGGAGGGTTCGGGCGCACAACCACAGCCCGAGCGGTACGAGGAGCGCGGCGATCAACAGGCGGAAGACCGTCGGACTCGGCAGTGCGAAGACCCGGATCACCGCACCGATCACGACCCCCGGGACGGTACCGAGAACGAGCCGCCGCGTGAGCGGACCGCGCAACGCCCCGTCCCGCCGGTAGCGCCACAGGGCGCCCGGGCCGGCGACGACGTTGAACAGGAGGTTCGTCGGAGTGACCGCCGGGCTCGGCACACCGAACACGCTGAGCTGGACCGGCAGCAGGAACACCGCGCCGGAGACCCCGACGGGCGCGGTCACGACCGAGATCAGCGCACCGACGATCATCCCGGCCGCCAACAGTTCCACGAGCACTCCCGGAGCGGGTTCAAGGTCGGACGCATCTGGCCGCCCAGTGTGACGTGGAGCGGCCTCCGGTACGAATCTGCCGGACCCTTCCGGCAAGTCCGGCCAGGACACGCTCACATGACCGCTGGTACGGCACCCGGAGCGTCGGCCACCGGTAGGGCGGTCCCGCTTCGGCGCAGGCGTCGATCTGGCGGTGGACGGCGTCGCCCACCAAGACTCCCCTTCCGTCCTTCCGTGAGATTGAAAAGCGGAACCTCGTTCCGTATCGTAAGCGGAGCGATGTTCCGCTTCATTCGTGGCGGCAGGCCGGGAGGCCGGGCCGTCCGCCCCCGTCCCGCTCCGGCCGGACGGGGAGCACGCGCTCGTCGGTACCCGCGTCGATGTGACTGCACATCAGAAAAGGGAAGGCATTTCCATGTCCGCCTCGAACAACTCGAACAACTCGAACGATGCGAACGCACGGAAGGCCGCGGACGCACCCACCACGGTGGTATCCGCCAGGCCGGTCGTCCTGCCCGCCCCGGACCGCGGCGAGGATCTCCAGGTCGGCGTGTCCGCCCCCGCGACCGGCGGTGAGCTGCCGGTCATCGTCTTCTCGCACGGCTTCGGCGCGTCGATGAAGGACTATGCCCCGCTGGCGGACTTCTGGGCCGCTCAGGGCTTCGCGGTCCTGCAGCCCACCCATCTCGACTCCGGGACGCTCGGCCTCCCCGCCGAGGACCCCCGTACGCCGCGGATCTGGCGCTTCCGCGTCGAGGACCTCAAGCGCGTGCTGGACGGACTCGACCTTCTGGAAGCCTCCGTGCCGGGCCTCGGCGGGCGCCTCGACCGCAGCCGCATCGCTGTGGCGGGCCACTCCTGGGGAGCCCAGACGGCGAGCACGCTGCTGGGCGCGCGCGTCCTCGACTCCAGCGGCGGGCCCGGCGAGGACATGTCCGATCCCCGGGTGAAGGCGGGTGCGCTGCTCGCGCTGACCGGCCTCGGCGACGACCTGACCCCGTTCGCCGCCGAGCACTTCTCCTTCATGAGGCCGTCCTTCGACACCATGGCCGCGCCGGCCCTCGTCGTCGCCGGGGACCGCGACCGGTCCGCGCTCTCCACTCGCGGACCGGACTGGTTCACCGACCCCTACACCTACAGTCCGGGAAGCAAGAGCCTGCTCACCCTGTTCGGGGCGGAGCACTCGCTCGGAGGCATCTACGGGTACGGGGCCGCCGCGACGACGGACGAGAACCCCGCGCGCGTGGCGCTGATCCAGAAACTCACCACGGCCTTCCTGCGCAGCGCCCTGTACCCCGAGGACACCGGCTGGAAGGCCGCGGCCACAGCGCTGGACGAAGACCCCAGTCCGCTGGGCACGTTGCAGCACAAGTAGGCGAGCCCCCACCAGGACTGGCCGCGGGACCGACCGCACAGGAGGGCGCGATGTCGGAGGCCGGCGGTTCGCGGGGAAGGTGCCGCAGGGCCGAGCCGGCCAGGTGCGGCGGTCAGTTGGCCAGGGCGATGCGTTCCGCGTGGGCGACCTTCACGGATGCGATGTCGGACAGCTCGCGTTTCCCCTCGAAGTCGCTGTACTCGTTGAACTCGCCCTCGTCGGAGTCGGTTTCGCCGGCGGCCAGGTGAGTCGTGCCGACGTAGGTCTGGCCGACGAAGTCGCCTTCCTCGTCGAAGGCGTTGACGACGACGGAGTAGTTGGCGGGCCCGTCCCCCTTGTTGGTGATCCTGTAGCTGAACTCGTACGTCTCGTCGGGGTCCGTGTCGCAGTCGTTGTACGAGTAGATGTCGTCGTCGTCGCAGTACGCATCGTCGCTGTCGTCGGCGACGAGTTCGCCGCCCGAGACCTCGACGTGGTCCCTCACGTCGTCGTCCTCCTCGCCCAGCACCCACCAGGTGACACCGCCACCGGCGAGGAATGCCACGACGACGGCGGCGATGACGGCGAGTACGAGGGTGCGCCGTCTTGACCCCGGACGGCGGTCGACCGTCGGCCTCGGGGCCTGAAAGGCATGGGGGGCCGGGGGAGTCGAGGGCGGTGTGGAGGGCGGTGTGGAGGGGAGCGGGGGTGAGGATGCCGGTTCCGGGTTCGGTGCTGGTGCCGAATCCGGTCTTTCGGGGGTGCTGTTGTCGGACATGGTGTGGCGGCTCCTCGTCGGGGTGGTGCGCGCCGTGGGCGGCACGGGCGAGTGGTCCATCGGGGCGAGCGGAGGCGGCACTTGTCCTCGGGCTGAGGTGTCCTGCGTTCTGTTCTTCCTGCCCTCTGTGTAGCGAAGCTCGGCCCCGGCCAGCAAGGGCAGCGGGCCATGGACGTGATGTGAACGGGCTCGGGCCACCGGGACCCTCTCGAATACCGACTACCCGTCGTGATCGCGGCGCCACGACGATGGACGTGTGGCGGATGCCGGGCGAGCGGTGCATTCCTCGTGGGGCGGAGAACTCGGCACGGGGTCGGCCGGCGACCTCGGTTTCCGTCTGCCTTGTGGAGGGAGGGCGCACCTACTGGATGTGAACACCGGCTCTTCTGTCGCCGCGCCGGGGCGGGCCGGGTGGCTCCGGTCCAGCCTGGACCCATCGGTGGTGCGGCGGTCCAGGCATCGGCTCACCCGGATCACCTCATTGCAGGGACAGGCCCTCGGGTGAGGTGAGCCCCTTGGCGGGGTCGGCGCGGAAGGTCGCCCTCCATGCATCGGGAGGGCAGGAAGCGCCGTTGGGGTGTTGCTCCGTCAACCGTGCGCGGCGGCTGTCGTCCACGACGACCCGCTCGTCCCGCGCCGCCGTCACCTTCAGCCGCACCGGGACGGTGACGGCGCCGATGTCGTCCGGAAGCCGGACCGAAACCCCTGCGATCGGGTTGTCCGCGTCGCCGGACTTCTGCTCCTCGCACCTGTCCTCCACGCACACGCGGATCACCGCCGCGTCCGTGCCGCCGAAGTCGGCGGGCCGCCACACCACGGAGACCTCCGAGTTCATGCCCGCCTTGGTGCACAGGGTTTCCTGGCCCCAGGCCGAGCAACCGGTCAGGGCCGCCGCCGTGGCGAGGACAAGCAGGATGCGTCGCATGTCAGGACCTTGCCATGGCGTCGGGGCAGTGGACAGTACGCCACCGCCTTTTCCGCGTGCACCGTCGGTCGTCGAGCTCCCCGAACGGCACGCGGAAGAAGCGGCGGCGTGCCGTCCGCGGGTCGGTGCGCTTCGAGCGCGCCCAGGAGCACGGTGACGACGCGGGTGGCTGCGTCCCCCTGCTCGGTGGTGAGTTCCGGGAAGCCTTCGGCGACGGAGGAGGCCGGGATGGGGTGCCCTCGATGCGCCGCACCCGGCATCGGCCGCGACACCGATCGGGAGCGTCTTCGCC
>NZ_LIQT01000340.1:430-4677 GCF_001418415.1 Streptomyces hirsutus | reverse complement strand
CTCATGGGTGGTGAGCACGGGTACGGGCGTGACTCGGGGTGGTGAGGGGTGCCGACCCGCCCGAGGGGTGGGGGACGGGCCGGGTGGTACAGCTCCGGCCCGTCCCCCACGCCGGAGCTGTACGGGTCGGGCCTACCGGCCGGGGCCGGGGCCGTGCGCGGGTGGCGTCAGCCGGCGACGGCCGAGTCCTCGCGTGCGCCGGTCCCGGCGGGCGGATCCTCCGGCGCCGCTTCGTCTGCTTCGTTCGCTTCGTCCGCTTCCGGCGTCTCGTCCGAGGGGCGCAGGCCGGCGTAGGCCGTGACCGCCGCCAGCACGCCGAGGACACCGCAGGCGAGCCAGATCCCGTCCCCGTAGCGGGTCCACACGAGCATGCCGAGAGCCGGTCCGATCGCCGAGCCGAGGCCGAAGACGGCCTGGGAGGCGGCGATGTAGCGGCCGCGGACCTTCTGTTCGGCCTTGGCCGGGTGGGCCCACAGGGTCGGGCCGCTGACCATCAGGCCGCCGACACTGACGGCGGTGGTGAGCAGGATCAGCGCGGGTACGCTGCCGGGCAGGCCGAAGCCCGCGACGCCGAGGCAGTACACGAACGTGCCCACCGTCGCCGCCGTGCTCGCACGCCACCGGCTCACCCGGGCGGTCACCGCCAGCTCCAGGCTGATCAGCAGCGCCGAGGACAGAGTGAGGACCACGCTGTAGAGGGCCGTGGAGTGGCCCGCGTCCTCCAGGTCGATCGGCAGGACCGAGAAGAACTGGGCGTAGACGAGCGCGCTGAGCAGCATCGACGTCAGATAGAAGAGGAAGCGGTAGTCGCGGACCATCCCGCCGTACGCCGACTGCTTCTCTTTTTCGGCGGGGGCGCCCTCGGCGGGGTCCTGCGCGGAGGCCTTCTTCGCCGGCTTGGGCAGCAGGGCGGCGGCGAGCAGTGCGTAGACGAGGGCGGTCACGCCGTCGAACCAGAACAACAGGTTCCAGTTGATCTGGATGAGGCCGGCGGCGAGCAGCGGTCCGGCCGCGGCGCCGATGTTCATGGCGATCCGCAGCATGGAGAAGCCCATGACCCGGAACTCGTCCGGCATCAGCTCGCTCAGCAGCGCGGAGGCGGCCGGGCGGTAGGCCTGGGTCATCAGGCCGAGCAGGACGACCAGTCCGAGCAGCACCGGATAGGTGCCGGGCTCGGCCAGCCACGGGATGACGAAGACCAGCACCGAGGAGCCGCCCATCGCCGCGATGATGGTGTTGCGGCTACCGAGCCGCAAGGTCAGCTCGCCGCCCAGAACGGTGCCCGCGACCGCACCGACACCGTAGGCGCCGAGCAGGAAGCCGGCCCGGTCGACGCCGTAGCCGCGGTGCGTCAGGTACAGCACGAGGAAGGTCTGGACGAAGGCGCCGAGCTGGTTGAGCAGCACGCCGCCGAGGAGGTAGCGAACCGGCCGCGGCGTCGCCCGCAGCGCGTCGAGGACGCCGGGGGCGGCGCCGTCCTTGGACTTGGGCACACTCATTGCGTCACCTTCGTTGGGATGGGGGGACCGGCGTGAGGCTTCCTCGTGGGGAGCCTCGGTGGGGCCCGTGGGGTTTCAGGAACCGATCGCCTGGTCGAAGGAGAAGACCCCGTCCGGGTCGTACTTCCTCTTCACCTGCACCAGGCGCTCGTAGTTGGCGCCGTAGTAGGCCTCGCGCCAGCCGGTCAGCTCCGGGTCGACGAAGTTCTGGTAGGCGGAGCCGGTGACGTGCGGGGCCATGGCGGCGTGCAGGCCGTTCAGCCAGTCGAGGTTGGCGTCGATCCGCGCGGGGCTGTCGTCGTCCGTCCACGAGGTGTCCAGGGAGACCAGGAACAGGGTGTCGCGGTGGACGAAGGCGGTGGCGTCGGGAGCCACCCGGTTGATGGCGCCGCCCCAGGAGAACAGTCCGGCCCCGCCGCCGTCGGCGTTGTGGCTGCCGGGCCAGCGCTCCACCCAGGACAGCAGGGTCTCGACGCCCTCGCCGGCCAGGGGTTCGCGGATGTAGTTGGAGCGCAGCGCGAATTGGTCGCCGGTGGTCGCGTGGACCATGTACGTGTTGGCCTCCCAGAACGTCCGCTCGGTCACGTCCCGGGACACCGGCGCGGCCGCGGTCAGCACCGGGTCGAGGATCTCCAGGCACTCGTTCGCGGGCCCGAAGTACTGTCCCTGGAGGGTGATGTCCAGGTTGTCGCGGATCGCGCGGAGGCCGGTGCCGTGCGTCCACACCCCGAGCCGGGCCGCGAAGTCGTCCGGTGCCCGCTGCACCATGCGCTGGCCGGCGTCCAGGACGGCGGCCGCGTCCGCCCACTTCCAGGTGAGGTGGAAGGTCGTGACGTCGGGGACCGGGTGGGCCTGGAAGGTGAGGGAGACATTGATGCCGAAGTTGCCTCCGCCGCCGCCCTTGCACGCCCAGAACAGGTCAGGGTTCTCCCGCTCGCTCGCCACCACGAGGGAGCCGTCGGCCAGGACCACCGAGGTCTCCACCAGGGCGTCGGTGGTCAGGCCGTAGCGGCGGGCCGCGAACGCCGCGCCCCCGCCGAGCGCGAGCCCGGCCACACCGACGGTCGGGCTGGTGCCGGTCGAGAAGACCATCTCGTACGGCTGCATCGCGTCGTAGACATGACTGATCTTCGCGCCGCCGCCCGCGACGACCAGCCCGGTGGAGCCGTCGGCGCGGGTTTGCGTGAGGCGGCTGAGGTCGATGACCAGGCCGTCGTTGACGGAGTAACCGGCGAAGCTGTGGCCGCCGTTGCGGGCGACGACGGGGATGCCCTGCTCACGCGCCCACAGCAGGGCCCGCTGTACGTCGGCGGTGTGGGCCGCGGTGACGACGGCGGCCGGGGCACGGTCCCGGTAGCGGGTGTTGAACATCCTCGAGCCCACCCGGAAGCCCGCGCTGCCCGGGAGGAAGACGCGGCCCTCGACCTCGCGGGCGAGTGCGGAGAAGTCGGCGCCGGACACCTCAGCGCACCTCCTCGAGGGACGAGGTGCCGCCGGCGGCGTGGGCGCCGTAGCGCTCCCAGCGCTCATGCAGCCGGATCCGCCCGTCGGCCAGGACCTCCGGGGTGTTCACACTGTGGCCGGAGATCACGCGCCCGTCGTCGAGGACCATGCTGTAGGAGAAGCTGATCACGCCGTTCGCGTCGCGGGTGCCCGCGAGGGAGCCGCGCCGGACGTCGCCACCGGCGAACTCGGCCCAGACCAGGTCGCCCTGCTGCCGGTAGAGCGCGATGGGCGCGTCGCCGGCCGGGTCCGTGAGGACCTTCCTGAATCGCTTGCCGTCGTAATTGATCACGTCAGCCATGCAAGCGGCGGCCGGAGTTGCCCGGAAGGGCCGCGGCCGACGGCCAATCAACCGGACGCCGGCGGGCCTGGGACCGGGGTTGATTGGCCTTGCCGGACATGGCTTCCGGGCAATGCGCGCGCCCCGTGGAATCGGGTGGTCACCCGGCTTCAGTCCGTTTCAGGAGGCGAACAGCGCGTGGACGACAACGGCGCACACAACGGCGTGGACGGCGAGCCGGGAGCGGACGGCGTGATCCTGCTCATCGGGTGCGGTATGCGCAAGTACCGCGAGTACCTGCTGGCCGGCGCGGCGGCGACGCACCCCGTCTGGCTGTTCACGGGCGAGGAGCCCGACTGGCAGACCCCCTACCTCACCGGGCACACCGTGGTGGACGTCACCGACCGGGCGGCCGTGTCGGCGGCGGCGAGGGAACTGGCGGGGCGCGTCCCCGTGCGCGGGGTGCTCAGCTGGGACGAAACCCTGATCGTGACGACCGCCCACGTGGCAGAGGCGCTCGGGCTGCCCGGTGCGGGCGTGGACGGCGTGGAGGGCTGCCGGGACAAGTTCCGCAGCCGCCGGCTGCTCACCGGGGCAGGCGTCGCCCAGCCGCGGTACGCCTGGGCGGACACCGCCGAGGAAGCCCTCGCGGCGGCGGAGACGATCGGCTGCCCCGTCGTCGTGAAGCCGCGCGGGATGGGCGCCAGCATCGGCGTCGTGCTCGCGGCGGACGCCGGTGAGGTCGCCGAGGCGTTCCGCACCGCCGACGAGGCCGGCCGGATCGGCGCGGAGTCCTACCGGGGCGGCGCGCTGGTCGAGGAGTACCTCGAAGGGCCCGAGATCAGCATCGACGCGGCCGTCGTCGACGGCGAGTACCACCCGATGTTCGTGGCCCGCAAGCAGATCGGACTCTTCCCGTACTTCGAGGAGATCGGCCACCACGTCGCCGCCGACGACCCGCTGCG
>NZ_LIQT01000340.1:0-409 GCF_001418415.1 Streptomyces hirsutus | reverse complement strand
CGCCGCCGTGCGCGCCGCACTCGGTCTGCGCCCCGACTTCTCCGACACCGTGCACCGCGCGGTCGGCATCCGCTTCGGCTACCCGCCCGAGGACTGCGAGGTCGTCTCCGTCACCCTGCCCACCGAGGCCGAGGGGCTGCTGGCCGCCGAGGTGTTGGTGGAGCCCGGCGCGGAGCTGCGGCTGCCGCCGAACGGTTACATCGCCCGTCACTCGTACGTCGTGGCCACCGGCGCGGACCGGACGGAGACCGCCGCCCGGCTGGACGCGGCAGCGGCCCGGGTCGGCCTCGACCGGCGGCCGCTGTCCGTACCGGTTCCGGCCTGACGGCGGAGGGGCGCGTCGTCGTTCCGCCTTCAGCGGACGCGCACCTCCGACGGTTCCGTCCCCACCGCCCCCATCGCCCCGGCC
>NZ_LIQT01000034.1 GCF_001418415.1 Streptomyces hirsutus | reverse complement strand
ACACGCTTACGTTGCGTGTGCACTTGAGGCATCCTTTCTTCATCTTTCCGATCGTTCTCCGGCGGACGGTGCGGTGTCCGTGTGGGAGGTGCGGGAGGGCGAGCGCGTGACGCGCTGGTTGCATGTGCGGCTGGCCTTCGCCGACGGGGCGTCGGTCGAGGCGCTCGCGACGGTGTCCGAGCAGTGCGTCTGTGTCGAGGACGTGCGGGCCCGCCCCGCGCTGTCCCTGGACGACCTGGCGCTGTTCGCCGACTGGATCGAGGGACCGCTGGCGCGGGCGTGCGGTGCCGGCGCCGAGCCCGGCCCCGAGGACCGGGCCACGGCGGCGGGGCGCAGTCGACGGGCGGCTCGCCCTCGCCCGCATACGGGTCGGGCATCCGGTACAGAGGCCGCGGGCCGGTCTCACGCACCGCACGCCACCAGCCCCAGCTCGGCTTGCCTCCCGCATCTGGGGCGGCCGAGGGACGGGCTCCCCACCCCCGCTCGGAACGCGGGTCGTAGACCTCGCCGGTGAAGTCTGGGCGTGCGGGGGTTGTCCCGCGCTGGTGGATTCGCTCGAGGATCCGCCGAGTGTCGCAGCGCTGGGAGCGATCGGTGATCTCAGAAGTCATCCGCTTACCGGTCAGCGGCCCTGATCATCGAACACGGTTCCTGTTCGGGTGACAGTGTCAGCAGCAGCGCATAGAAGAAGGGCCCCTTGGTAGCTCGGAGGTTGCGAGACCGAACCGAAGCACCAGGAGGCCCTGTTGTCTCAGTCTGTCCTGCCGGCGTGCAGCGAGTCCACTGCGGTTCCCCGCAGGTGTGACTGCCTCGCCCACACGTTCGGGAACGCGGCTGACCGGCCCGAGCGGGCCCCGCGCTACGCCTCCGACATGACGGACGCGGAGTGGGCGGTGGTCCGTGCGGCTTTCCCTGTTCCGGCCTGGCTGGAAGGACGAGGCGGCCGTCCGGAGGGCTACTGCCACCGGCAGATGATCGATGCCGTCTTCTACGTCACCGACAACGGTGTGAAGTGGGCGAATCTGCCGGTGGACTTCCCTCCGTTCCGCCGTGTCCATGCGTTCGCCCGCCGCTGGCAGAGGACCGGTCTCCTCGTCGAACTCCACGACCGGCTCCGCGATCAGGTCCGTGAATGCGAGGGCCGTGGTGTCGATCCGTCCGCGGGCATCGTCGACTCGCAGTCGGTGCGGGCGGCGGCGAACATTCCCCGCACCACGTCCGGATGGGACGGCGGGAAGAGGGTCGGGGGCCGCAAGAGGCACCTCCTGGTCGACTGCCTCGGCATGCTCCTGACGGTCTCCGTCACCGCGGCCAGTGTCCAGGACCGTGACGCCGCCGTCGCCCTGCTCGAGCGGGGACGGACGGCCTATTACTCCCTGAAGCGGGTCTGGGCCGACGGCGGCTACTCCGGGAGCCTGGTCGGCTGGTCGGCCGACCGGCTCGGTCTCGTCCTCGACATCGTCCGACGTTCCGACGCCGCCCGCGGGTTCACGGTCCTGCCCAGAAGGTGGGTGGTCGAGCGGACCCTGAGCTGGCTGATGCGTTCACGCCGTCTCGTCCGTGACTACGAGACCTTGCCGCAGATGCATGAGGCAGTGGTGTTCTGGTCCATGACGATGCTCATGAGCCGCCGGCTCGCGGGCGGCCGCCGGCGCACTGGACTCATCCCGCGCCAGCCGGCGTCTCGGTGGTGAGGCGGCCGAAGACATTCGGGGTCACCTCCCGCACCCAGCCCCGGTCGGCCAGACGTCGCACCCTGGCCCGCACGCCCTCCAGCCTCGACGGGGTCACCTCGCCGCCAATCCGGCCGAGGATCTGCGGCGCTCGCAGCCCGTCGGCGGGTGCGGCGGCGAGGATCGACAGGATCCGCTGATACTCCACCGCCAGCGCCCGCGCGTCGATGCCCGGGGACCACGGCGGCACGATCCGCCCCGGCACCACCCGCCCCGGCAGGCCCGCGGCCGGAGCGGTCTGCTCGGCGGCCAGGACCTCGGCAACCGTCGCCCGTGCATCGGCAAGACGGTTCAGATAACGCTCGGCGGCATCCAGCGCGGCCTGCACGCGTTCTGCTTCCTCCCGAAGTCGCGCGACTTCTTCGCGGACCTTCTTCTCACGGGCTTCCAGCAGACCGATCACCGACGGCACAGGCACCTCCACGAGCGACACGAGCGGAACGAATCGCCCGCATCACTCCCGTCGCCAGGCGCTGTTCATGCCTCTACCGGCCGAACCAACCGCTCACGTTCGGAAAGCGGAAAGCGTCTGAGGCGCGCGAGCTTCTGAAGGCTGCACCGACCCCCGCTCGGGCCGCCCGGCTGACCCGCACGCAGCTCCAGGCCGCGCTCAAGCGCGCCGGCCGCAAGCGTGGCATCGAGGAGGAAGCCGACCGTCTCCGCGATGTCTTCCGCGCTGAGTGGGCCCACCAGCCGCCGCTGGTCGAAGATGCGCTCGGCAAGCAGATGCTCGCCCTCCTCATCCAGCTGGAAGCTGCCTGCACAGCCGCCGACAACCTGGCCAAGGCGGTAGAAGAGGAGTTCCCTCGGCACCCGGACGCCGAGATCCTGGTGAGCTTCCCCGGTCTGGGCGTTCAGCTCGGCGCCCGGGTACTCGCCGAAATCGGAGACGACCGCACCCGCTTCGCCGACGCCCGCGGGCTGAAGGCATACGCCGGCTCCTCACCCATCACCAGGGCCTCCGGCAAGAAGTCGGCCATCACCCGACGCTGGGTCAAGAACGACCGGCTCAACCACGCCGGCTGCCTCTGGGCCTTCGCCTCGCTCCGGGCCTCCACCGGTGCCAACACCCACTACCGGCGACGACGCGAGCAAGGAGACTGGCACGCAGCTGCCCAGAGAAACCTCTTCAACCGCATGATCGGCCAGCTCTACCACTGCCTCCAACACGGCGAGAACTATGACGAATTCCGAGCGTTCCCCGTGGCCGCGCCGGTGCCGGAAGCCAGTGCCGCCTGACCGGAGCAGCTGCCCACCGGCGTGAGGCAGTCCTCCAGGGCCGCGCGCTGCGTGTCAGGGAGGTGATCGCCCAGCGGCGTTTCGCGGGGACTGTGTTCGCCTGCGCAGATCCAGGCGCGCTCGTCCTCGTCGTAGGACCAGGGGGCGACTCCCCACATCGGGTGTCCTTGGAGGAGAAGGCGGGCCAGGGGCTCGCAGTCGTCCGGGGCACCGTGGGCGATGAGTGCGTCCTTCACCAGGGTGACGGCTTCGGCCGGGATGTTCGTGTCGCCCAGCACGGGCAGCAGAAGAAGCAGCCGGGCGTGCGGGTTGGTCACTCCTTCTCCGTCCCCTGGGGTGTCAAGGAGAGCAGCGAGCTCGGCCCAACACAGGCCGGGGCCGATGCGGTTCTCGTCGGTGCTGGCGAGGACCAGGTCATTCGTCCACCAGTCGGGGTGGACGATGAAGTAGTCGGTGGAGGTGTACTCCTCACCGCTGTTGTAGTGCACGAGGACACTGTGTCCGCCCGCCAGCGGAATTCGGAACATCGGCCAGGCGGCCTTGTCACACAGGCGCTCCAGCATGCCCTCGACGTCCGCCGGGTCAACACCGAAGGACTCCATCAGTGCATCGTCGTACAGATCGATCAGGTGGGCGGCCCAGAACTCCGGCTCCGCCAGCAGCGGCAGACCATCGACCACAAGAGAAGAGGCATACAAATGTCGTGCCATGACCATGCCGTGATTCTCTCGCCCGGTGATCGCGACTGTTCGATCGCCCCCGGTTAAGGCCCGGGCAACTTGACGTCTTGGCATCGTGAGGTGTCTACGGCGAACGGACATGTAGGGGTGCTGGTAAGAACCCTGTCACCAGCCGCAAACGGCGGTGTACTTCAGCGACGACGTCCCCGCGTCCGAGCGCCTCGGCCCTCTGCGCGGTGTCCGTACTCGGTTCCGAGCCGAGGTGATCGACCAGCACGACCTTCTGCAGAACCGGCTGCGTGACCTCACGGACGCGTGCCGCGCTTCGATCCAGGCCACGTGACGCGGTCCGTACCACTCACAGCAAACCGTCCTGGCCCGGGTCGAGCGTCCTGACCGCCTTGCGGATGTCCCACACCGGGCACTGAGCCGGCGCGTACGAGCCCTGCGGAGTCCACAACAGTATCCCGACGGGAGGGCCGGTCGGCTCCAGCCCTTCCGCGCGGATCTGTTTCGGCGTGCACAGGTATGCGGGCAGCGTCTCGCTCGTGTACGACGGCAGCGGCGGCGGCCCGGCCTGCCTCTGCCGGTACACCGGATCCCCGAACAGGTCCCAGCCCACAGGCTCCCGGGGCGGACGGCGCGACGACACGGTCCCTACTCCGGGCGCTGCACGGCGTCCAGGTGGGCCAGCGCCAGCCGCAGCGAGAGAATCGCGGTGCCGAACGAGAGGTTGTCGATCCCGTGCGCGTACAGCTGGCCGGGGTGCACGACGAATGCCTCCGACACACGCCGAGCCATGCCCTCCTGCTCGTCCGGCGCGGTCGAGCGCAGCAGGTCCTCCACTGCCAGTGTCAGGTCCGGTGTGCCGATGTCCGGCCATAGGCGGCCGTCGACACGCAGGGCCGTGTGCTTGATGTCGGCGACCGCCTCGGCCAATTCCTCGCGGGCTTCCTGATGGTTCATGGCGGCAGTCTGTCGCAGCGGCGAGGCCAGATGAGGAAGAACGAGGCAAGAAGAAGTCTGTCTTCCAGACCGAGCCCTGCTGCTTCTGCTGCTGGGATGTGCGCTGCTCATCCTCCTCGGCGCGGGCGTCTCGACCAGCCTCCTGGCGGTCGGCGTGTATGCCGTGCTCCGCGACCGCGAAGGGGGCCGGAATCCACGGACCTCACAGCAGAACTGCCCCGGCCCTCCAGGGCAGAGGACTGATCAGCGCCGTTTGCGGCTGGTGACAGGCTTCTTACCAGCACCCCATGTAGCGCAGCGTGAGCGCTTTGTGCTGATCAGCACAGAATGTGCCGCCCGTAGCGCACCAAGGGCTCGACGAGGGGGCGGTGGCAGACTTCGCAGACCGGCTCCCCGCTCGCGGGCCGGGGCACTGGTCGCACGGGCGGCAGCGGGGTGGGCTGCCAGGGGCGCCTCGGCTGGCGGGCGGCGGCTTCGCGCCGCCACCGCTCGGCCTGTTCGTGCTGGAGTCGGGCCTGGTCGGCGTCCCTGCGCACGCGGGTGGCTTCTTGGGCCAAGCGCTCGGTCATCGCGGGCGGGAACATCACGCCCGCGGCGTTCAGGCCGAGGTCGGCGAGGGCGAAGCGTTCGCAGACGACCGGGTCGCCGGGGCAGGGCGGGTGGTGCGCTGAGAACAGGCGCAGGTCCTTGGTCCACCACTGCGGGTCGTTGCGCGCGTGGGACTGGCCGAGCCGGGCTTCGGCTGCGTCGTCGCGGTGGTAAAGGGTCCAGGCCGGGATGCCCTCGGCGAACAGCACATGCGGGATGCGGGTATTGGGGCGCATGAACCACACGTCCCGGACCCCGTTGGCGACGTAGTCGCGGTGCCGGGCCTGCCACAGTTCGTCGGTGATCAGCTCGCGCTGGGCCTCCAGTGCCAGGCGGGCGCCGTCGTCGAGGGTGACGTGGACATCCGCGCGGCGGTCGCGCCGGTCGGTCCACTGCTCCATCCGAACCCGCGTGACGTTGGGCAGGGCGCCGGCCCAGCGGGCAAGGCGGTGCTTGGCGTTGATGTGCCAGACCGTCTCGCGGTTGTGCCCGCCGGGCGGGGCGGTGCCGGCCGGGTGCGCGAAGTGCGGCCTCACCAGGCCACCGATCCGGCCGCGGGCCAGCAGCGGCACCTTCGTACCAGTGGGTGCGTCGATGCCGCGCCAGCAGTAGAAGCACACCACCGTCTCCCGGTGTCCGTAGCCGAACTCCCGCCACTGCTCGACAGACTTCTCGCCGATGTGGACCTCGCGCTGCGTCTGAAGGTCGAACCCGACCACGAGCAGATCGTCCAGCACCGGACACTCCCCTCAACTCGCCTGAATCGTGTGCGCAGAGCATCGCAACGGGCACTGACAGCCCCCACGCCTCGGCTCGCACGGCCGAACTGGGTTCGAGCACGCACCCGAGAGCGGCGAGACCGTCCGGTGTCCGCCTGCACGGGATGCCGGTGCTCGCTCGGTGTTCTCCGTGCTCCGGTCGGCGCTGTCACGTTGTTGGGTGTGTGAGTGTCTGATGGCGCGTCGGGGCGTGGTGAGGGCCGGTGTTCAGGCCTCGGCAGGCCGGCCGACGGCGCCGGTGATCTGGTCCCAGATGGCGAAGCGGACGGTCATCTCGGCGCGGTAGCCGGGGGCGGTCATCAGGTGGCGGCGGGGCCTGAAGTGGGGTGAGATGCCGCTGAACGCGGCCAGGAACCGCTGGGCTCCACCCACGCTGCGGAAGCCCTTCATCGCGCGTTCGCGTTGCCGGGTGGGCTGGTGGGAGTTCTCCGCCCGGTTGTTGAGGTACTTCGACTGCCGGTGCGCGACGGAGGGCATCACCTCGCGGTGGGCCGCACCGTAGGAAAGGAGCTTGTCCGTGACGACCACCCTGGGCACCGCGCCCGTGTTCTTCATCAGGTGGCGGAAGAACCGCCTGGCCGCGGCGGTGTCCCGGCGGTTCTGCACGAGAATGTCGAGGACGCTGCCGTCCTGGTCGACGGCCCGCCACAGGTACTTCTGCTCGCCGCTGATCTTGGTGAAGACCTCGTCCAGGTACCACTTGTCCCCAGGACGAGGCTGCCGGCGGCGCAGCGCGTTGGCGTAGTGCTGCCCGAACTTCGCGCACCAGCGGCGGACCGTCTCGTGGGAGACGAGCACGCCGCGCTCAAGCATGACCTCCTCCACCTCGCGGAAGCTGAGCGGGAAGCGGAAGTACAGCCAGACGCAGTGCTCGATCACCTCCACCGGGTACCGGTGCCCCTTGTACGACGGTGACGCACTCTCCACGGACGACTCCCCCCAGCATGACCAACCCGAAAATCATCCCGCGCCATCAGCCAACGTGACAGTGCCCGGTGCACGCCTGGACGCGTCCGACCAGCCCGGTGAGCTCCTCGAGGGCCTGGTCGCGGGCAGCGTCGAACACGGCCGCGGGGTCGGCCCCGGTCACTTGGTGTTCTCGCCGTTCCGGTGTCGAAGGGTGCTCACCGGAGGAGCCTCCCACGCGCGCGTGGGATACGTCGCGACCGGTCCGCCGGTCGCATCCTGGGTTCCATCCCGGGGCGCGCTCCGGATCGCTTCCTGAGTCGTGCCCTGGGCCACCTCGGGGTTCGTCGGCGCGGGCCGTGGAGGTGTACCCCGCCCCGGGAGACAAGGGATGCCCCGCCGGGCGGCCGGTACGCCGACTCCTTGTCCGGGGAGCCCTCAGTTCTCCGACGGGATGCGCGCGGCGATCTCCTTCGCCAGCCGGTCCGCCTCCTGCGCCACCGTCAGCAGCAGCCGATCGTGCGCCTCCTCCAGGGGCAGCAACGCCAGCCGCTGGGCCGTGTGATCCACCGGCGCGTACTCGCTCTCGTCCGGGTCGAGGTGCTCGTAGTCATCCATGACCAGCGCAACGACTCCCGGGCGCCACGGTCACCCACAAGTTCTGGGGCGGCCCCACCGATAAACGATCACACCGACCAATGGCGGATATGGGAACGGGCATGCAGCATGGAAGACGGGCAGACCTTACGGGATAACGGTTTGAGCGCTGCCCCTGTCGAGGACCGCGCGCTGCTCTCGGACCGGCACTCGGCATTCTCCTGAACCTGACCGTACGATCGACCGGCTGTGCTTTCTCCTTCTCGAGAGTCGGTCGGCTTCCGCACGACCCTCGACGCCGAGCCCGGGCGTCGGCCCATCCGTCCGGTCGCCGGGTCGGCGCGGAGCGGCATCCGGGAGGGCCGCGGCCGCCCCGCCCCGACTCTGCCCGCCCGACGTGAATCCCGGCGCAGGAGAGGATTCCATGGCCGAATTGATCGCCTTCGACGTGAACGAGACGCTGCTCGATCTGCGTGCTCTCGACAAGCCGTTCCAGGAACTGTTCGGCTCGGCGGCGGTGCGCCAGCAGTGGTTCACGCTCATGCTGCAGCTTGTGTTTGTAGGGGGCCTGACCGGCTCGTACGTGGACTACACAACGGCACAGCGTGCGGCGCTAAACATGCTCGCGCGCCGCGAGGGAGTGCCGCTCACGGATGAGGAAGCGGCACGGACGGTGGAGCTGATGAGCTCGCTGCCTCCGCATCCCGAGGTCCCGGCAGCATTGGCGAGACTGGCGGACTCGCCCTTGCGGGTCGTGACGCTGACCAACTCCGTCGAGAGGGTGGGGGAGGCACAGCTGCGAAACGCGGGGATCCGTGACCTGTTCGACCGTGTGATCTCGGCCGACAGCGTGCGCCGCCTCAAACCCGCGCCCGAGCCCTACCTCAGCGTCGCCGACGCCTTCGGCATCGAGCCCGGGGACGTGTGGTTGGTGGCCGCTCACTCGTGGGACGTCACTGGAGCCCTCAGCGCGGGATGCAAGGCGGCCTTCGTCAGCCGACCGGGGGCGGTGCTGAGCCCACTGGGCCCACAGCCCGACATCGTTGCGCCGGACATCAGCGGCGTAGTGGACCGCATCCTGGCAGCCGCAGGCTCGGAAGGCCGATGATGGAATGATCTTTTGGCCTCCCTGACCTGATGCCTTACGCCGCGGTTCGTGCGCAGCCCAGAGGGATCACGCGCGCCGTGGCGGTCGCCGTAGCGATCACCGCCTCATCGGAATCAAGGAGCAAAGCCGCCAGGTGCGCCATATCCTCATCACGTCGGACGACACGTCCTCTGCCGACGACCCGGCCGGGCCGGCCGCAAGAAGCTGACGTCGAACCGCAGAGTCGTTTGGAACTGGTCGGGCCCAAGCGTTGCCAGCAGCGCGGGCCCGACCGTGTCATAGAGCATCGCGGCGACGAAGGCGCCGAGCACATTTCCCGCGGGTGAAATCCTCCGTTGCCGCGAACGCGGGTTCGACCGTGCCGGTCTCGACATCCGCGTCGATGAACTCCAAGCCCAGTGTCACCGCCGTCCGAGGCATCGGCGCTCGCCCCTCGACTGCGTCCCAGAACGGTCGGGATCGCTCGCCCATCGCCTCGGACTCCTCCCACCCGGTGGCGAGCCCGGCAGTCTCGATGGCTGGCATCCTGGACAAACCAGCGTGAACACTGCTTGATCGAGGATCCTGGTATCACCATGCGGATTGCCCTGGCAGTCGCGGTTCTCGCGGTCGTGAACGCGCTCAACAACCGGCTCGCACCCGAGTTGTATTGAACCGCCCCGGGTTCGG
>NZ_LIQT01000339.1 GCF_001418415.1 Streptomyces hirsutus | reverse complement strand
AACCGGACCCGGGCTCGGACCCCGACCCCGACCCCGAGCCTTCCTCCGACGCGCCGGATTCCCCCGCATCCCCCGATCCTCGAGCCGCACCTGCCGAAGGGGCTGAGAAGCCGTGACTCTCGCCGCCGCAACCGATCTGGCCACCGCCACGAGCCTGGCCGCCGCGAACAACGAGAACCTCGCGGAGATCAGCAACGTCCTGATCTACTCCGCGATGGCGGTCTACACCCTGGCCTTCTTCGCGTACATCGCCGAATGGATCTTCGGCAGCCGCAGCAAGGTCGCCCGCACCGCCGCCGCGCTCACCCCCCGCGGGGAGACGGCGAAGAAGGCCCCCGCCGTCACGGTGAAGAAGGAGGGCGGCACCGCCGTACTGGAGCGGCCCAAGGTCGTCGTACGGGCCGTGGCCGGCGCGCGGGACGTGCCCGACGGGCCGGGGGCGCACGGCGGGGACGCGCAGGGCGACCTCTACGGGCGGATCGCCATCTCCTTCACCGTGCTCGCCTTCCTGATCGAGTTCGGCGGGGTGCTCACCCGCGCGCTGTCCGTGCAGCGGGCGCCGTGGGGCAACATGTACGAGTTCAACATCACCTTCACCACGACCGCCGTCGGCGTGTACGTCCTGCTGCTGGCCCTGAAGAAGAACGTGCGCTGGCTCGGCCTGTTCCTGACCACCACGGTCCTCCTCGACCTCGGTCTGGCCGTCACCGTCCTGTACACCGAGAGCGACCAGCTGGTCCCCGCGCTCGACTCGTACTGGCTCTACATCCACGTCTCCACCGCGATCCTGTGCGGCGCGGTCTTCTACGTCGGCGCGGTCGGCACGATCCTGTACCTGTTCAAGGACTCCTACGAGAGCAAGCTCGCGCGCGGCGGCAAGCCGGGCGGCTTCGCCACCTCGGTCCTGGAGCGGCTGCCCGCCTCCGCCTCGCTCGACAAGTTCTCCTACCGCATCAACGCGGCCGTCTTCCCGCTGTGGACGTTCACGATCATCGCGGGCGCCATCTGGGCCGGCGACGCCTGGGGCCGCTACTGGGGCTGGGACCCCAAGGAGACCTGGTCCTTCATCACCTGGGTCGCCTACGCCTGCTACCTGCACGCCCGCGCCACCGCCGGCTGGAAGGGCCGCAAGGCCGCCTACCTGGCCCTGGCCGCCTTCGGCTGCTGGCTGTTCAACTACTACGGCGTGAACATCTTCGTCTCCGGCAAGCACTCCTACGCCGACGTCGGGATGAGCGCCCTCACCGCCATCGGCTTCTGAGCGGCACCCCGAGGCACCGCCCGCGAAGGCCGGTTCCCGTACCCGGGTCACCTGGGTACGGGAACCGGCCTTCGTCATCTCCCGATGTCCTCGTTCCACACCTCGGGGCGCCGCGCGATGAAGTCCCGCATCATCGCGGCGCACTCGGGATCGTCAAGGAGCACGATCCGTACGCCGTGCTCGGCGAGCCAGTCGTGCCCGCCGTGGAAGGTGGCCGCCTCGCCGATCACCACCCGCGGGATGCCGAACTGCCGGACCAGCCCGGAGCAGTACCAGCACGGCGACAGGGTCGTCACCATCGTCGTCCCGCGGTACGAGCGCTGCCGCCCCGCCGCCCGGAAGGCGGCCGTCTCCGCGTGCACCGACGGATCACCGTCCTGCACGCGGCGGTTGCGGCCCCGGCCGAGCAGGGTCCCGTCAGCTCCGTACAGTGCGGCGCCCACGGGGACGCCCCCCTCGGCGAGACCGGCACGGGCCTCCGCGACGGCGGTGGCGAGCCAGGCACGGGCCGTTTCCGCATCGATCGACTCCATGGCGGCCAGTCTTCCCGAACCCGCTCGCTCTCCCCGGCCGGTGACGGGCCGGCCGGGCGACGAAAGTCAATCCCCCGCGGAATCCCCCGCGGAACCGCTGGCAGAACCCCCGGCAGAACCCCTGGCAGTGACCGACTCCAGGTAGGCGTGGAGGGCCCCCGCGCCCTCCAGCATCGCCCGCGTGCGCGCGGTGAGCGCCTCGCCGCGCGCGACGAGGGCCGCCCGCAGCGCCTCGCTGCTGCCCTCCCGGCGCAGCCCGTCCAGCACCGGGCGGATCCGGTCGAACAGGTAGTGGCTGTTCCGCAAGGTGTGGACGAGCCGGGCGTCGCGGACGTCGGCGGGATCGAACAGGCGGTACCCGGTGCCGCGTTCCCGCCGGGGCGTCAGCAGCCCGGCGGCCTCCCACACCCGCAGCGCCGACGTCCGTACGCCCAGCAGCGCGGCCACCTCCCCGATGCGCAGCGCCGGGCGGGACGACGCGGCGGGCCCGGCACCGGCCAACGCCCGCAGGGCCTCGTCCGCGGCACGCAGCGCCACCCGCTCCTCGTGCAGCGCGGCATGCGCGGCGTCGACCAGGGCCAGCGCGCCCGGCACGTCCCCGCCGTGCACCCGCCGCATCACCGGCGTCGCGGTCACCGGCCCGTACCCCTTCAGCAGCGCCCGGAACGCCCGCAGCGCCTGCCGGTGCACCTCCTCGAACACCCGGTACCCGGACTCGGTCCGCGAAGCGGGCGGCAGCACCCCGGACTCCTCGTAGTTCCGGATCTGCTGCGTCGACACCCCGGCCAGCCGCGCCAGATCGACAGACCGCAACCGCACCTCACTCCCCACCGCCCACCCCTTCCCCGCCCTCACTCGAGTGGGTGAACACCACCGCCCGAACCGGATCTTGAGCCCTTACCTCTCCTACGCTCGGCGCATCCAGGCCGTGACCATGCTTCGGCCTGCACCGCAACCGCCGAACGACTGTCGCCCGGCCCTGATCCGAACGGACACCATGGTCAGCTCTTCCCACGAGGCGATGCACCGCATCTTCCAGCACGACCCCGGACTGTTCAGCCGCGTCTCGCACTTCCTCGGGGTGGATGTTCCCGCCCCCGTGAAGGCGACCGTCCTGCCGACGGACCTCACCGAGGCCGGTCCCGTGGAACGCAGGGTGGACACCCTGCTGCGTCTCGAGACCGCGGAGCAGGGCGCGTTTCTCCTGGCCGTGGAGGCCCAGGGAAAGAAGGACCCGGACAAGCCGGCCAGCTGGGCGTACTACGCCGCCTACCTGTGGACGAAGTACCGGCTGCCGACGGCACTCCTCGTCGTCTGCCAGGACCACGCCACGGCCCGCTGGGCCCAGCAGCCGGTGTGCAGCGGGCCGCCGCAGCTGCCCACTCTCACCCTGACGCCCCTGGTCGCGGGTCCACACAACATGCCGGTGATCACCGACCCGGAGGAGGCCCGCGCCGACCTGGTGCTGGCCAGCCTGGCGGCCATCACACACGCCGCCGACACGGTCGTCAATGAGATACTGAAGGCTCTCTCCACAGCACTGCGGGACGCACCCGAAGACATCGCGGACCCCATCGTCGAATTCACCGCACAGGGGCTGGGCAACCGCCCGGCCAAGCACCTCTGGAGGAATCTGGTGGCCGTGGACCTCTCCTTCTACAAGTCCTACCTCTCCGAAGAAATCCGGGACGAAGGGCGTGAACAGGGGCTCGAGAAGGGCCTTGAGCAAGGTCGTGTGCAAGGTCGTGCCGAAGACGTCCTGCTCGTTCTCGAGCAGCGCGGTCTTGAGGTGCCCGACGCCCTGCGCAGGCGCGTGACAAGCTGCCTTGACCATGAGGTTCTTCGCGCATGGCTCACCCGGGCCATCACCGTGTCCGAAGCGGAGGAGATCTTCGCGGGTGAGTGACCCCCACCTTCATGGATTCAGATCGGCCCGCTCTGCCGACGTGTGCATCCGCCCATCCGACGGGGGAATGGGCGGGCCGCCGCCGGTGCAGTGGCCAGGCGCCGGACGCGGGTGACCCGACCGGGCCGGACCGGCCCCGCGACGTCCCTCAGTCGGTCTCGGGCTTCTCGTCCCGTTCCTTGCCCTTGTCCTTGCTCGGGTCGGGGTCAGGGCCCTTCTCCCCGGGCCCGTTCTTCTCCTCGCCGAGGGACTTCAGGAAGTCGGGGTTGTCGTCCGGAGCCACCCACTGCTGCCGGCCGCCGCCCCGGCTCCAGGCTGAACCGGCGCCGGTACCCGCGGGGTGCCGCTTCTTGCCGGCGATGATCCACGAGATCGAACCGACGAGCGGGAACAGCAGCACGAGGATCGCCCACAGCGGCTTGGGCATGTGGCGAATGTCCTCGTCCTTCGTGCTGATGCAGTCGATGAACGCGTAGACGCTCAGGGCAAGGGGGACGAGGAACATCAGCACCCTGAGCATGGGCCTCTCCAGAGAAGGGGTCGTCGGGGGCGTCGGCACGGCCACTGCCCCCAGGTACAGGGCAAGGGTAGCCGCTCGGGGATACTTGACCTCATGGCTTACGACGATCTTCGCTCCCTGCTCAGGGCTCTGGACCGCGAGGGCGACCTCAAGCGCGTCAAGGCCGAGGTCGACCCGTACCTCGAGGTCGGTGAGATCGTCGACCGGGTGCAGAAGGCCGGCGGTCCCGCACTGCTCTTCGAGAACGTGCGCGGCTCGAGCATGCCCCTCGCGATGAACGTGTACGGCACCGACCGCCGTCTGCTGAAGGCGCTCGGCCTGAAGTCGTACGCCGAGATCAGCGAGAAGATCGGCGGCCTGCTCAAGCCCGAGCTGCCGAACGGCTTCGTGGGCATGCGCGAGGCGTTCGGCAAACTCGGTTCGATGACCCACGTACCGCCGAAGAAGGTGAAGGACGCTCCGGTGCACGAGGTCGTCCTCCAGGGCGACGACGTGGACCTCGATCAGCTCCCCGCCCTGTTCACCTGGCCCAAGGACGGCGGCTCCTTCTTCAACCTGGGCCTCACCCACACCAAGCACCCCGAGACGGGCATCCGCAACCTCGGCCTGTACCGGCTCCAGCGCCACGACAAGCGCACCATCGGCATGCACTGGCAGATCCACAAGGACAGCCGGAACCACTACCAGGTGGCCGCCCGGCGCGGTGAGCGGCTGCCGGTCGCCATCGCCTTCGGCTGCCCGCCCGCCGTGACGTACGCCTCCACCGCGCCGCTCCCCGGCGACATCGACGAGTACCTCTTCGCCGGGTTCCTGCAGGGCAAGCGGATCGAGATGGTCGACTGCAAGACGGTCCCGCTCCAGGTCCCGGCGCACGCCGAGGTCGTCATCGAGGGCTGGCTGGAGCCGGGCGAGATGCTCCCCGAGGGCCCGTTCGGCGACCACACCGGGTTCTACACCCCGCAGGAACCGTTCCCCGCACTGACGATCGACTGCGTCACCATGCGCAAGCGCCCGCTGCTCCAGTCGATCGTCGTCGGCCGTCCGCCGACGGAGGACGGGCCGCTGGGCCGCGCCACCGAGCGCTTCTTCCTCCCGCTCCTCAAGATCATCGTTCCGGACATCGTGGACTACCACCTCCCCGAGGCCGGCGGCTTCCACAACTGCGCGATCGTCTCGATCGACAAGAAGTACCCCAAGCACGCGCAGAAGGTGATGCACGCGGTCTGGGGCGCCCACATGATGTCGCTGACCAAGCTGATCATCGTCGTCGACTCCGACTGCGACGTCCACGACCTGCACGAAGTCGCCTGGCGGGCCCTCGGCAACACCGACTACGCCCGCGACCTCAGCATCGTCGAAGGCCCGGTCGACCACCTCGACCACTCCTCCTACCAGCAGTTCTGGGGCGGCAAGGCGGGCATCGACGCGACGAAGAAGTGGCCCGAGGAGGGGTACACGCGCGACGGCGGCTGGCCCGACATGGTCGAGTCCGACCCGGACACGGCCGCGCTGGTCGACCGCCGCTGGAAGGAGTACGGACTGTGAGTCCCGTCGCCGTGGGCGGCCCGGCCCTCTTCATCGGCACCGACACCGACTACGTGGCCCTCGTGCGCCCCGAACTGGACCCGGCCGACCCCGGAGTCCGGCAGGCCGCCGCGCAGGCGGGCGTCACGCCGGAGGAGTTCGCGGGCGCCGGGGACACCTGGGCGGTCCTGATCGAGCACGACGGCGAGGGCGGCGGCTTCGAACTGCCCGGGGTGCGCGACGCGGAACCCGCCGACTTCGCCGAGCGACTGCGCGCCGAACTGGTCGCCGCGACGGGCGGGCCGTTCACGGTCGACGGCGGCGCGCTGCTGCGGCTGGACGCCCGCCCGGCCGGCCCGGCGACGGACGACGCGGGCACCGACGGGGACGCGGGCGGGGACGCGGAGGCGTACGTCTTCACCGCGCACGTCACCCCGCCCGACGACCCGTCCGACGACGACGCCGGGACGCCGCTCACGGTGGAGACGGGCCCGCTGCCGGTCGCCGGACTGCTGGCCGACCTCGACACGTTCCTCGGGAGCCTCGCATGATGACCACCGCCGACGGGGTCGTGGACTCGGGCGCGGCACCGCGGCCGGCCGGCAGGGTGAAGGCCTTCCTGCGTCTGGTGATGATCGAGCACTCCGTGTTCGCGCTGCCCTTCGCCTACATCGCCGCCCTCACCGCGATGTACGAGTGGGACGAGAACATCCACTGGGGCCGGCTGCTCCTGGTCACGATCGCCATGGTCGGCCTGCGCACCTTCGCGATGGCCGTCAACCGGATCATCGACCGCGAGATCGACGCCCGTAACCCGCGCACCGCCCACCGCGAGCTGGTCACCGGCGCGATGTCGGTCCGGCACGCGTGGACCGGCGCGCTCGTCGCCCTGGTGGTGTTCCTGGGCGCGGCGGCGCTGCTCAACCCGCTCTGCCTGGTGCTCGCGCCGGTCGCGGTGATCCCGATGGTGGTCTATCCGTACGGCAAGCGGTTCACGAACTTCCCGCAGGCCATCCTCGGGCTCGCCCAGGCCATGGGCCCGGTCGGCGGCTGGCTGGCCGTCACCGGTTCCTGGTCCTGGGACGCGGTCGTCCTCGGTCTCGCGGTCGGCATCTGGATCGGCGGCTTCGACCTCATCTACGCCTGCCAGGACGTGGAGACCGACCGCGAGGTCGGCGTGAAGTCGGTCCCGGCCCGCTTCGGCATCCCCGCCGCCGTCTGGGGCGCCCGCGCCTGCCACGTCGTGACGACGGCCCTGTTCGTCTGGTACGCGGTACTCACCGGCGCCGGAGCGTTCTTCTGGTTCGGCCTGGTGATCGTCGCGGCGGCCTTCGTCTACGAGCACACCATCGTCCGCCCGAACGACCTGACCCGCCTGAACAGGGCGTTCTTCTCGACGAACGGCTTCATCGGCATCAGCCTCTTCGTCTGCGCCCTGATCGACCTCCTGGTGCGGGGGCTCACCTTCTAGCTCCTTCGGGTGGCCGTGCTCAATCTTCGGCTGCGGGAAAGCGAGCGCGCCGCAGGTTCCCCTCGTGCTCCCTGATCCGGGGATGTTCCGAGGGCCATGCCCATGAACCCGTTCACGCTCACCTGCTCCCCGCGCACGCGGGGATGATCGTTCGGAGCCACCGGCCTGGGCAGGGTGCACGCGCCAGGGCTCGGCCTCACGCGGTGAGCGCGCCCCGGCGGTCGGGGTGGCGGCGGAACAGGAAGGCCGCCGCCACGCCGGCCAGCAGGCCGATGAGGTGGCCCTGCCAGCTGACGCCGGTCTGGCCGGGCGCGATGCCCGCGAGGATCGAGCCGCCCCAGACCGCGCCGACCAGCACGGCGACGACGACGCCCATCGGCCGTCGTTCCACGAAGCCGCTGCACAGCAGGAAGCCGAAGAGGCCGAAGACCAGGCCGGAGGCGCCCGCCGTGTTGGTGTGCGCCGGGGCTATGAGCCACACCCCCAGACCGTCGCAGACGATGATCAGCGCGCACACGGCGGCGAACCGGCGCAGGCCGCCGAGGGCGGCGAGGAAACCGAGGACCAGCAGCGGCACACTGTTCGCCGCGACATGGGCGAAGCCGAAGTGGATGAAGGCGGAGGGGACGACGTCGACCAGTTCCGAGGTCGTGCGCGGCATGACGCCGAAGTCGTCCAGGGCATGACCGGAGGCCACGTCGACCACTTCCAGCAGCCACAGCAGCGCCACCCAGGCCACCATCACCACGGCCGCCGTCTTCGCCCGTTCGCGCCCCGACCACCGTGTATCGATGCCGGACACGGCACACCCCCCTCGACTCGATCGTCCGCGTGGGAAACGGACCGGACCCCTTGACCGGTTCCCTTCCCACGATGCCGGATAGGCTCGGTGTCGTGAACCATCTCAAGCCAGGAGAGACGACCCGAACGCCTTGGATCCTGGGGGTGTCCGGCGCTTCCGGCACGCCATATGCGGCGGCCGTCCTCCGTGCGCTTCTCCAGGCGGGGGAGAGCGTCGACCTCGTCGTCAGCCGTGCCTCGCGGCTCACCCTGCTGGACGAGACCGGCATCTCCTTCCGGGACGCCCACTGGCGCGACGACCTGCGGGAATGGTTGTCCCGCGGAGCGGACGGCAAGCCGGGCACCTTCACCGTGGACCTCGACGGCGTACGGCACTGGGGGGCCGGCGACCTCGCCGCGGGCCCCTCCTCCGGCTCGTATCCGAGCAAGGGCATGCTGATCGTGCCCGCCTCCACGGCCTGCGTGGCCGGGGTGGCGCTCGGGCTGTCCAAGGACCTGCTGCAACGGGCGGCGAGCGTGACCCTCAAGGAGGGGCGCACCCTGGTCGTCGCCGTACGCGAGACCCCGCTGAACGGCCAGACCCTGCGGCACATGGTCTCCCTCGACGACGCGGGCGCGACCGTGGTGCCCGCCTCACCGGCCTTCTACGCGGGCGCCACGCACATCCAGGACCTGGTGGACTTCGTCGCCGGCCGTGTACTCGACGTGGCGGGCGTCGAGCATGAGCTGTACCGCCGCTGGAAGGGCGAGCTCGGGGGTGGGGCAT
Organism: Streptomyces hirsutus; assembly: GCF_001418415.1. GTDB lineage: Bacteria > Actinomycetota > Actinomycetes > Streptomycetales > Streptomycetaceae > Streptomyces > Streptomyces hirsutus. Next base: position 4,805 of record NZ_LIQT01000339.1, on the reverse strand, counting down.
CACCGTCCCGCACCGCCTGAGCAGCACCCGCACCCCCGGTGCGCTCCCCGTGCACCCCAGGACACCCCGAAGTACCACTCACCGATTCTCAATCACGTGCAGACCTCTTCAGCGGAAGGCTTCGATCGCATGGACGCGGTGGACAGGCAGCTCATCCAGGCCCTGAGAGAGAACGGCCGGGCCTCCTACGCCGAGCTGGGGCGCCTCGTCGGCCTGTCGGGGCCCAGCGTCACCGACCGGATCAACCGGCTGGAGGCGGCCGGTGTCATCACCGGCTACCGGGCCACCGTGGACGCCGCCTCGCTCGGCCTCGGGGTGACCGCCCTGATCGGCATCTCGCTCTCCGACGCCGCCGACCACGAGGACGTGGCGCAGCGGCTGAAGGACCTGAGCGAGATCGAGGACTGCTGGTTCATCGCCGGCGACGACTCCTTCATGCTCAAGGTGCGGGCGGCCGACGTGGACGGGCTGGAGCGGATCATCCGCAGGCTGTCCGGGACCAAAGGAGTCTCCCGGACCCGCACCACCATCGTGCTCTCCACGAAGTGGGAGAACCGCGTCGGTGAGCTGCCCGAAGAGGTCCAGTAGCCGGGGCGTTACGGTGGGCGGAGCCGGCGCGTGCCGGGCGGAGCGGGCAGAAGCCCGGACGGCCGGCCGGCAGGGCCGGGGCGGCCGGTCCGGCCAGCAGGGCCGGTCCGGACGGTCAAGGCAGGTCCGGACAGTCGAGACAGTCAGGAAAGAGGGATCCGCATGGACGTCGGGCTCAAGCGCGAGCTGGAGGAGAAGGTCCGCTCCGGTGAGCGGCTGTCCCGCGAGGACGGCATCGCGCTGTACGAGTCGGACGACCTGGCCTGGCTGGGCGGGCTGGCGCACGAGGTGCGGACGCGGAAGAACGGCGACGTCGTCCACTTCAACGTCAACCGTCACCTCAACATGACGAACGTGTGCACCGCCTCCTGCGCGTACTGCTCCTTCCAGCGCAAGCCGGGGGAGAAGGACGCGTACACGATGCGGATCGAGGAGGCGGTGAAGCTCGCCAAGGCGATGGAGGCGGAGAACCTCACCGAGCTGCACATCGTCAACGGACTCCACCCCAAACTGCCCTGGCGCTACTACCCGCGCTCCCTGCGCGAGCTGAAGGCCGCGCTGCCGAACGTGTCGTTGAAGGCGTTCACCGCCACCGAGATCCACCACTTCGAGACCATCTCCGGGATGTCCGCGTCCGAGATCCTCGACGAGCTGATCGACGCCGGGCTCGAGTCCCTCACCGGCGGCGGCGCGGAGATCTTCGACTGGGAGGTCCGGCAGCACATCGTCGACCACCGCACCCACTGGGAGGACTGGTCGCGGATCCACCGGCTGGCGCACGAGAAGGGGCTGAAGACCCCCTGCACCATGCTCTACGGCCACATCGAGGAGCCCCGCCACCGCGTCGACCACGTGCTGCGGCTGCGTGAGCTCCAGGACGAGACCGGCGGCTTCCAGGTCTTCATCCCGCTGCGCTACCAGCACGACTTCGTGGACATGAAGGACGGCAAGATCCGCAACCGCCTTCAGTCCAGGACGCAGATGGCGACCGGCGCCGAGGCGCTGAAGACGTTCGCCGTCTCCCGTCTCCTCTTCGACAACGTCCCGCACGTCAAGGTCTTCTGGGTGATGCACGGCGTCAACACCGCCCAGCTCGCCCTCCAGCACGGCGCGGACGACATGGACGGCTCGGTCGTCGAGTACAAGATCACGCACGACGCGGACGACTTCGGCACGCCGAACAAGCTCACCCGCGACGACCTGCTGGACCTGATCCGCGACGCGGGTTTCCGCCCGGTGGAGCGCAACACGCGGTACGAGATCATCCGCGAGTACGATGCCGCCGACCCCGCCCGCCGCGAGTCCCCGCAGCCGATGCGGGTCTGAGGGAGAACCCCCGTTCCATGCCGCTGACCTTCACACTGGATCCGCCCGTCACCCCCGGACTCCGGGACGGAATCCTGGAGTTGTGGGTGGACGTCACCGAAGCGGGCGGAGCCGTCGGCTTCGTGCCGCCGGTGACCCGGGAGGACGTCCGGCCGGAGCTGGTACGGCAGTTCGTGGCGATGGAGGAGCAGCGGTCCCGGCTCCTCGTCGGGTTCGACGAGGAGGGGAGGGTCGCCGCGACGGCGTTCCTCACCCTCAACACCCACCGCCTGATGACGCACTGGATCTGGCTGTACACGGTGATGGTCCACCCCCGTCACCAGGGCGAGGGGTACGGCCGCGACCTGCTCGCCGCCGCAGAACGGGCCGCCCGCGCCCTTCCCGGCATCGAGGCGATCCGGCTCACCTGCCGCGGCGGCCTCGGCCTGGAGCACTTCTACGGCTCCTGCGGCTACAAGGAGGTCGGCCGGGTCCCCGGTGCGATCAGGGTGGCTCCCGGCGACGACCGGGACGACATCATCATGCTGCTGGCCCTGACCTGATCCCGGCTCCGGCTCCTCCGGCTCCGGGGTCGGGGTCGGCTCCGGGGTCGGCTCCGGCTCCGGCGGGAATGTCATGTACGCGCCTGCGTGGGGACCCCGCCGCGGGTGTACGGGCGCGGGCGTGCTTCACTGGAGGTGTCCCATTGGGAACCCCTTGGGATACGTTCTGGCCGTTCGTCCGGGAGAGTGGAAGAAGATGCTCCGCTACACGTTGATGCGCTTCGGGATCTTCGTGGGCTGTCTCCTGGTCGTCTGGGGCCTCGTCTACTCCGGCCTCGCCCCGCGCGGCCTGGGCGACTCCAACGGGCTGTGGATCATCCTGCTCGCCCTGGTGCTCTCGGCACCGATCAGCTTCGTCGTGCTGCGCAAGCAGCGGGACGTGGCCTCCGAGAGCATCGTGCGCCGGGTCGACCGGGCGAAGGCCGACCTGCAGGCCAACCGCAGCCAGGAGGACGACGTCGACGACGACACCCGCGGCACGCAGAGCCGGGCGCAGGGCCAGGACCAGGAGCAGGCGAAGGCCTCGTAGGACCCCGTGGACATGCGTCCGGTTCGGACGGGACGGGTTTCCCGCGTTTCCCGCACGGGCGGGCGAGGGTGCCGCCGCCCCGTAGGCTGCTCCGTATGGGTGCCGTGAAGAGCAAGCGGATGCCGCGTGCGGTCCGCGAACAGCAAATGCTGGACGCCGCCGTGCAGACCTTCGGCCAGCGCGGCTACATGGCCGCGTCGATGGACGAGATCGCCGAACTGGCGGGCGTGTCGAAACCGTTGGTCTACCTGTATCTGAACTCCAAGGAAGACCTGTTCATCGCGTGCATCCGCCGCGAGGCGAAGGCTCTTGTCGAGGCGGTGCGCGCCGGTGCCCGTCCGGTGCTCCCTGCGGACCGCCAGCTCTGGGCGGGGCTGACGGCGTTCTTCACCCACACCGCGCGGCACCCGGACGGCTGGGCCGTGCTGCACCTCCAGGCCCGTACGCACGGCGAGGTGTTCGCCGCCGAAGTCGCCGCGATGCGCGCGGACATCGTGACGTTCGTGACCGAGCTGATCCTCGCCGCCGCCCGGGAAGCACTCCCCCAAGCTCTCGGCTGCTCCCCCAAGCTCTCGCCTTCGCTCGAGCAGGGGGGACCCCCACGAGCAGGGGGGACCCCCACGGACCCCCACCTCCCCGGCGGCGAGGTCGCCGGGCTGGCGGAAGCACTGGTCGGCGCCGCCGAGGCGCTCGCGGACTGGGCCAACAGCACCCCGGGCGTCACCGCCCGGCAGGCATCGGCCACCCTGATGAACTTCGCCTGGGCGGGACTGGGCGACCTGATGGCCGGCCGCCCCTGGTCACCGCCCGACGGCGAAGGCCTGGACACCGGTTCCGGTGCCGAAGACGCCGGTGCCGGCGCGGTCGTTCACGCCGGGCGGACCTCCCCGGTGAGGTGAAGGAGGCCGCCGGGACCGCGCAGCTCGAAGCGTCCGTCCCGCGCCCCGTACGTCACCGTCCCCGGCAGCGGGACCGGCGCTTTGAAGTCGGCCCGGACCGTCACCGCTTCCGGAACGCCGTGCGCGGCGAGGCAGCGGGCCGCGGTCCACATGCCGTGCGCGATCGCGCGGGGGAAGCCGAAGAGCCGTGCGGTGAGCGGGTGCAGATGGATCGGGTTGCGGTCGCCGGACGCGGCACCGTAGCGCCGCCCCGCGTCCTCGGCCAGCAGCCACGCGTCGACTACGGGCAGCGGCCGCGCCGTCGCCGATTCCTCCTTCGGACGCGGGACGGGCCGGGCGGAGGAGGACGGCCCGGAGGCGCGGTGCCGGGCCAGATACGTGTTCCGCGATTCCCATACGAGGTCACCGCCGGGCGACCGCAGCCCGGTGACCACGGTGGCCTCCGTACCGCGCCGGTGCGGTGCCAGCCCCTCGACGTGCACACTCAGTCCGTGCGTCCCGGTGACGGGAACGGTCCGGTGCCGGGTGATCTCTATCGACGTGTGGACGAGCCCCAGCAGCGGCAGCGGGAAGTCCCGGCCGCTCATCAGCCGCACGGCCGCCGGGAAGCCCAGCACATGGGGATACGTCAGCGGCAGCGCGCCGGAGCCCTCCCCGCTCCCCTCGGTCTCCTCGGTCTCCCCGCTCTCCCCGGTCCCTCGGGTTCTCCCGGTCTCCGGGTTCTCCCGGGCCTCCTGGCTTTGCCCTGGTCCCGCAGCAGGGAAGCCGCACACCCGCTCGTACGCCGCCAGCCTCGCGGGGTCCACCCGCAGGGAGGGCAGGACGAGCCGGGTCCGCGGGAACGCGGCGTCGGGGCGGGGGCGTTTGACCGGCGACAGCAGCGCACCGCGTGCCAGCAGGGGGGGTCGCTTATACACATCT
>NZ_LIQT01000338.1 GCF_001418415.1 Streptomyces hirsutus | reverse complement strand
GGCCGGGGTTCACCCGACCGGCGTCCCCGGGTGTGCCGACCGGGACCCCGGGATGCCGGTTCGGCCGGGTCAGCGGGCCGACGGGGATCCAGCGGTGGTTCAGTGAGGGCTCGGCGGTGACCCGGTGGCGGCTCAGCCGGCCGCGGCCGACGACTCCGTCTTCTCCTGCTCCGCCTCGACCCGCGCGTTCCACTCCTGCTTCGAGGCCTGCCAGCCGTCCTCGTTGTGACCGCGCCGCCAGTAGCCGGAGATCGAGAGGTCCTCGCGCGCGATCTGCCGTTCCACCCGCAGCAGACGGCGCAGCTCCTTCACGAAGTGCGCCTCGCCATGGACGAAGGCGTGCACCCGGCCCTCGGGGAACTCCAGCCCCCGCACGGCCTCCACCAGCGCCTCGCCGACCGGACGGTCCCCCCGGTGCAGCCAGGTGACCGCCACCTCGGAGTCGATCTTCTGCTCCTCCTGGGGCCCCTCGATCTCCACGAAGGCGTAGACCCCGGCCCCGCTCGGCATGGCCTCCAGCGAGCGGGCGATCGCGGGCAGCGCGCTCTCGTCGCCCACCAGCAGATGCCAGTCGGCACTCGGGTCGGGGGCGTAGGCGCCGCCGGGACCGGTGAAGAACACGGTCTCGCCCGGCAGGACCCGCCGGGCCCAGGGACCGGCCAGTCCTTCGTCGCCGTGGATCACGAAGTCCAGGGTCAGCTCGCGCTGCTCGGCGTCCCAGTGGCGCACGGTGTACGTCCGGGTCACCGGCCACTGGTCGCGCGGGAACTCCTCGCGGATCCGCTGCATGTCGAACGGCTCCGGGTAGGTGACGCCCTCGGCGGGGAACAGCAGCTTCACGTAGTGGTCGGTGCAGGTGTCCGCCGTGAAGTCGGCCAGACCCTCGCCGCCCAGCACCACCCGCTGCATGTGCGGGGTCAGCCGCTCGGTGCGGAGCACCTGCCCGGAGTGGGGCCTGCGCGGCTGGCGTCCCGGTCGCTGTGCCATGTGGGGTCTCCCTGTCACTCAGTTAGGTTTACCTAAGTTAACACCTCCGTCCGGCGATTACCTGGGCGCACGGCGGTGACCCCTACCGCGCGAGGGTCGTCAGCAGCCGCTCCAGGGAGCCGCCGAGGCCCCAGCGGGCCGCCAGTTCCCGTACGGCGTCAGGGTCGCGCGGAGTCCGTGGCAGGGTCGTGTCGACCTCCGGGAGCGGGACGTCGTCCGCGACCCGGACGACCTTCGGGGCGACCGCCAGATACGGGTGGGCCTCGGTGAGGCGCTTGCGCTGGGTCGGGGTGAGCCTGGCCTTCGGATCGTCGACCGCCGCCAGGATCCCGGCCAGGTCGCCGAACTCGGCCAGCAGTTTGGCGGCCGTCTTCTCGCCCACCCCCGGCACCCCCGGCAGGCCGTCGCTCGGGTCGCCGCGCAGCAGCGCCAGATCCGCGTACCCCGCGCCGTCCACCCCGTACTTCTCGCGCAGCACGGCCTCGTCGGTGATCTGGAGCGTGCCGACGCCCTTGAGCGGATACAGCACCCGCACGCCGCGCGCGTCGTCCACCAGCTGGTACAGGTCGCGGTCGCCGGTGACGATGTCCACCGGACCGCGCGCCCGCGCGGTGAACGTGCCGATCACGTCGTCCGCCTCGTACGCGGGCACACCCACGCGCGCGATGCCGACGGCGTCCAGAACGGCCTCGATGACCGGCACCTGCGGGGACAGCGTGTCGGGCACCTCCTCCTCGTCGGGGCCCGAGGGGCGCTCCTCGGCCACGCGGTGCGCCTTGTAGGAGGGGATCAGCTCCACCCGCCACGCCGGGCGCCAGTCGGCGTCCATGCACGCCACCAGATCGTCCGGGTGGTGGTCCTTGACCAGGCGGTCGATGAAGTCGAGCAGCCCGCGCACGGCGTTCACCGGCGAGCCGTCCGGGGCCCTGACGGAGTCCGGGACGCCGAAGTAGGCGCGGAAGTAGAGGGAGGCGGTGTCTAGGAGCATCAGTCGTCCGGTCACGTTCCGCATCATGCCGCACGCCGCTGACAGTGCCCCGCAGTCGCAGTCGCAGTCCAGTCGCAGTCCAGTCGCAGTCCAGGCGCAGCCGCAGCCGCGGGACCGCGGCGGCGGGACGCGACGCCCGTCGTGCGAGGCGGTCCTCGAAGCGTGAGTCGCCCCTCGGGCGGGGCGGTCCGATTGTGAGGCAGGACACGTATGCGTTTGCGACCGGCGAAAGCGGGGAGGCGCGGCCCCGGAGTGGCGCCGGTTGCAGGTTCAACTGTCAGGAACGCCTGAACCGTCCCGACGGGCGCCGCTCCCTTCCATTGCCGTCGAGTCAAGAGGTACGCGTGTCAACGAGGCTTGAAGCCGAACATCTGTACAAGGTGTTCGGCAGACGACCGGGCCAGGCGGTCGAGAGACTGCGCCAGAACGAGGCAGACCGTGAGGAGTTGCGCGCCCAGGGCACCACGGCAGCCGTCATCGACGCCTCGTTCACCGTGGAACCCGGCGAGATCTTCGTCGTCATGGGCCTGTCCGGCTCCGGCAAGTCCACCCTGCTGCGCATGCTGAACGGCCTGTCGGAGCCGACCGCCGGACAGGTGCGCTTCGACGGCCAGGACCTCACCGCGCTGTCCGACCGCGAGCTGCGCGAGGTCCGTTCCAGGAAGATCAGCATGGTCTTCCAGCACTTCGCGCTCTTCCCGCACCGCAGCGTTCGCGAGAACGCCGCATACGGCCTGGAAGTGCAGGGCGTGCCCCGCGCCGAGCGCGAACGCCGCGCCGACGAGGCGCTCGCCCTGTGTGGCCTGGCCGGCTGGGAGCGGTCCTGGCCCGACGAACTGTCCGGCGGCATGCAGCAGCGGGTCGGCCTGGCCCGCGCGCTCGCGACCGACGCCGACCTGCTGCTGATGGACGAGTCCTTCAGCGCGCTCGACCCGCTGATCCGCCGCGACATGCAGGACCAGCTGGTGGAGCTGCAGAAGAAGCTGAAGAAGACGATCGTCTTCATCACGCACGACCTCAACGAGGCCATGCGCCTGGGCGACCGCATCGCGGTGATGCGTGACGGCCGCATCGTGCAGATCGGCACCGCGCAGGACATCCTCATCCGCCCCGCCAACGACTACGTCGCCTCCTTCACCCAGGACGTCGACCGCTCCCGGGTGCTGACCGCCGGCGCCGTGATGGAGCAGGAGGTGCGCGGCGACGAGGCGGACTGCGCCTGCGAGACCGCGACGGCGCAGACGCCGTTCACCGACCTGTGCGCGATGAGCGCCCGCACGGCGCACCCCGTGGCCGTCCTCGACGGCGAGGGCACGGTCATCGGCGTAGTGCCCCGGCAGCGGCTCGTCGGCTTCCTCGGTGACGAGGACGGTGCCCCCGGCGCCTGCGACTCCTCGCGCGGCGAGGGCGGGAAGGTGTTGGCCCGTGCCTAGGATTCCGCTCGGCGAAGGGGTCAACAGCGCAGTCGACTGGCTGCTCGCCAACGTGACCTGGCTGTTCGACTTCCTCAAGACCGTCTTCACCGGCGCCTACGACGGCGTCAACGCCGTCCTCCAGGCGCCCGAGCCGCTGCTGCTCGCCGGTATTTTCGCGGTGATCGCCTTCTGGCTGCGCGGCGCCGTCGCCGGTGTGCTCACCTTCGTGGGATTCGCCTTCATCGACTCCCTCGAACTGTGGGACGACTCGATGGTGACGCTGGCCCTGGTCATCGTCGCCACCGTCATCGCGCTCGTCATAGCCGTGCCCGTGGGCATCTGGGCGGCACGCTCGGACCGGGTCAGCGCCTTCGTGCGCCCGATCCTCGACTTCATGCAGACGCTGCCCGCGATGATCTACCTCATCCCGGCGATCCTCTTCTTCGGGACGGGCCCCGCCCCCGGCATCGTCGCCACCCTGATCTTCGCGCTCGCCCCCGGCGTGCGCATGACCGAGCTGGGCATCCGCCAGGTCGACAAGGACCTCGTGGAGGCGGCCGAGGCGTTCGGCACCACGCCCCGCAACACCCTGCTGCGCGTCCAGCTGCCGCTGGCGCTGCCCACCGTGATGGCGGGCGTCAACCAGGTGATCATGCTCGGCCTGTCCATGGCCGCGATCGCCGGCATGGTCGGCACCGGCGGTCTCGGCGGCGCCGTCATCGAGGCCATCGGCCAGCTCAACGTCGGGCTCGGCGCCGAGTCCGGCCTCGCCATCGTCATCCTGGCGATCTACCTCGACCGCATGACCAGCGCCCTGGGCACCCAGGTGTCGCCGCTCGGCCGCCGCGCCGCCGCCAAGGCCCGCGCCGCGCAGGGACTGAAGATCTGGTCCTACCGGCCGCGCCCGCAGGTCGCCGTGATCGGTGTCGTCGTCCTGGCCCTGGTGGCCGGCGGCATGAGCATCTTCGGCGGCAACGGCAAGAGCGGCGGTACGGACACCGTCGCCGACGCCGAGAACGTCGGCAACGGCAAGAAGATCTCCATCGGCTACATCCCCTGGGACGAGGGCGTCGCCTCCACCTTCCTGTGGAAGGAGGTCCTCGAGCAGCGGGGCTTCGAGGTCGAGGCCACGCAGTTCGACGCGGGCCCGCTCTACACCGCGCTCGCGCAGGGCAACATCGACTTCCAGACGGACGCGTGGCTGCCCACCACCCACGAGGCGTACTGGAAGAAGTACGGCGACAGGCTCGAGGACCTCGGCACCTGGTACGAGGAGACGACGCTCGAGCTCGCCGTGCCCGCCTACATGGAGGACTTCGACTCCCTCGAGGACCTCAAGGGCAAGGCCGGCACTTTCGGCGGGGAGATCACCGGCATCGAGTCCAGCGCCGGGATGATGGGCCTGCTCAAGGACAAGGTCCTGCCGGGCTACGGCCTGGACGAGGAGTACAAGGTCGTCGACAGCTCCACGCCGGCGATGCTGGCCGAGCTCAAGCGCGCCTACAGCAAGCAGGAACCGGTCGTCGTCACGCTCTGGTCACCGCACTGGGCGTACAGCGACTACGACCTGAAGAAGCTGAAGGACCCCAAGGGCACCTGGGGCGAGGGCGACGGCGTGCACACCCTGGCCCGCAAGGGCTTCACCGCCGAGAACCCCGTCGTCGGCCAGTGGATGAAGGACTTCTCGATGACCGAGGAGGAACTCACCAGCCTGGAGGCCGAGATCAACAAGGCCGGCAAGGGCAGGCAGCAGGACGCCGTCCGCGCCTGGCTCAAGGACCACCCGGACGTCGTCGACAAGCTGGCGCCGGTGAAGTCCGGTGCTGCTGCCGCCACCGCCGACCCGGCCGAGGCGAAGCGCCCGCTGAACGTCGCGTGGTTCCCCTGGGAGGAGGACATCGCGATCACCTACCTGTGGAAGAACGTCCTCGAGCGGCGCGGCTACCGGATGAACCTGAAGCAGATGGAGGTCGGCCCGGTCTACACCGGCCTCTCCAGCGGGGACATCGACCTCAACTTCGACGCCTGGCTGCCGCACGCCCAGAAGAACTTCTGGGACCAGAGCAAGGACGAACTGGTCGACCTCGGCACCTGGTACGAGCCGACCTCCCTGGACGTCGCCGTCCCGTCGTACGTCGAGGGCGTCGAGTCCTTCGAGGACCTCAAGGGCAAGGCCGACCTGTTCGACGGGCGGATCATCGGCATCGAACCGGGCACCGGCCAGATGGACCTGCTCAAGAACAAGGTCCTGCCGGGCTACGGCCTGGACAAGGAGTACAAGGTCGTCGACGGCTCCACGCCGGCGATGCTCGCCGAGCTCAAGCGCGCCTACTCCAAGAAGGAGCCCGTCGCGGTCACCCTCTGGTCGCCGCACTGGTCGTACAGCGAGTACGAGCTGACCAAGCTGAAGGACGACAAGAAGCTCTTCGGTGAGGGCAACACCATCCGTACCATCGCGAACAAGGCGTTCCCCGAGCAGTACCCCGAACTCACGAAGTGGATCAAGGGGTTCACGATGAGCGAGGACGAACTCGGCACGCTCGAGAAGGAGATCAAGGACCGGGGCCAGGGCAAGGAGGAGGCGGCCGTCGCCGCCTGGCTCGAGGAGCACCCCGACGTGGTGGGGCGCATGACCCCGCAGTGACGGCGACGTCACCACGGTGATCACCGGTCGCCGTGGTGACCTCGCACCGCTCGTCCGAGGGGCGGGCCCGGTTCCGCACCTGACAGCGGGACCGGGCCCGCCCCTCGGAACATGTGCGGGGCAAGCCGGACAGTGTTCGCCGCCACCACGGGCCCACGGCGGCAACGGGCCCGCCGCCGCACAGGGCACGCGACCGGAACAAACACACGACCGGAACGGGCACACGACCGGAACGGGCATGCGGCCCGACGGGAACACGGTAAGAATCCGGCCAATCACGCAGTGCTATGCCCTCCCTGGGTCTCCAGGCCCTCGCCGTGACCTCTCGCCCCTCTTCGGGCGACAATGGCGGAAACACCCCGCATCCTGCGCACAGGGAACCGGAGGACCCGAGCATCGGCTGGCGTGAACTGTGGGGTCGTGCGCGAGCGCACAGGAGGACGACATGACAGGCGCCTGAAACGGTTTGCCGAACATGCGTAGGGTGCAGACAGCTCAACAGCAGGAGTGCGCCGGGACGACGGGGCACCGGCACGGGACGACGGGCGAAGGAGGGAGCCGGAGCGATGGGCGACCACAAAGAACAGCCGCTGCGCGTGGGCGCGGCCGTGCGGCGGCGACGCCGTGCGCTGGACCTCACGCTTGCCGTCGTGGCCCAGCGCAGCGGCCTGTCGGTCCCGTTCCTGAGCCAGATCGAGAACGAGCGCGCGCGCCCCAGCCGGAGCTCCCTGGAGAAGGTCGCCGACGCCCTGCGCACCACCGCCGTGGAACTCCTCGCCGCCGCCGACCCGGCGTGCAGTGTCGACGTCGTCCGCGCGGAGGGCACCGAGCCGTTGCCGGAACCCCGCGTCCGGTCCCTGGTGCGGGGCCACCACCAGATGCACGCCTCCGAGTTCACCGGCGACCACGACGCCGGGCGCGAATTCCAGTTCCGCAACGACCAGTTGATGTACGTGGCGGACGGCGCCGTGGAGATCGAGGCGGAGGGCCGCGCCTACCGCCTCGGCCGCGGCGACACCCTGTACCTCACCGGAGGCGTCCGGCACCGGTGGCGGGCCACGGTCCCGGAGACCCGGCTGATCGTCGTCGCCGTCGCCGAGCACATCGAAGCGGTCCGGGACAAGCAGCGCCGGTGACTTCCCCGCGGATCGTCTCCCTCGTCCCGTCGCTCACCGAGGCCGTGGCGCTGTCCGCTCCCGGCGCCCTGGCCGGCGCCACGGACTGGTGCACGCACCCCGCCGGCCTGGACGTGGCGCGGATCGGCGGCACGAAGAACCCGAAGGTCCCCCTGATCACCGCCCTCGCCCCCGATCTGGTGATCGCCAACGAGGAGGAGAACCGCGCCCCCGACCTCGACGCCCTGCGCGCGGCGGGCCTCGAGGTGCTGGTGACGGAGGTGCGGACGCTGCCCCAGGCCTTCGACGAGCTGGCCAGGGTGCTCACGGCGTGCGGTGTGGTGACCCGGCCTCGGTGGCTGGACGAGGCCGAGGCCGCCTGGGACGCCGTGGCAGCCCCCGCGGCCCGCCGTACCGCGGTCGTGCCGGTCTGGCGGCGGCCCTGGATGGTGCTGGGCCGCGACACCTTCGCCGGCGACCTGCTGTCCCGCCTCGGCGTCGACCACCTCTACGCGGACAACCCGGAACGCTATCCCCGCGTACCCCTGGACGAGTTGCGCGCGGCGGCCCCGGACCTCGTCGTGCTGCCCGACGAGCCGTACCGCTTCACCGCCGACGACGGCCCGGACGCCTTCCCCGGACTGCCCTGCGCCCTGGTCGGCGGCCGGCACCTCACCTGGTACGGGCCGTCGCTGGCCGAGGCGGCGGCGGTGCTGCCCCGGGCACTGCGAGCGGCGGGCCGCCGACAGCACCGGGCGACATAAGCTGGCGTGATGAGCACGAGGGACGACCATGCGGGACATCGGCCGGTGACCGCGGGGACCCTCGCCCACCGGGTGCCGGACCTCGGGGGGCTGGAGCTGCTGCTGGCGGTGGCGCGGGTCGGGAGCCTGGGCGGCGCGGCGCGCGAGCTGGGCATCACCCAGCCCGCTGCCAGCAGCCGGGTCCGGTCCATGGAACGGCAGCTCGGTGTGGCGCTGGTGGACCGCTCACCGCGCGGATCGCGCCTGACCGACGCCGGAGCGCTGGTCACCGACTGGGCACGGCGGATCGTGGAGGCCGCGGAGGCCTTCGACGCCGGCGCGCAGGCGCTGCGGGACCGCCGGGACTCACGGCTGCGGGTGGCGGCGAGCATGACGATCGCCGAGTACCTGCTGCCGGGCTGGCTGCTCGCGCTGCGCGCACAGCGGCCGGACACGGCGGTGTCCCTGCTGGCCGGGAACTCCGCGACGGTCGCGCAGCGGCTGCTGGCGGACGAGGCGGACGTGGGTTTCGTGGAAGGGCTGACCGTGCCCACGGGCCTGGACTCCGTGGTGATCGCCCACGACCGCCTGATCGTGGTGACGGCGCCGTCCCACGCCTGGGCCCGCCGCCGTCGGCCGCTCGCCGCCGAGGAACTGGCGGCCACTTCGCTGATCCTGCGCGAGAAGGGATCCGGCACCCGGCAGGTCCTGGACACCGCGCTGGGCGGCCTGGCCCGCCCGCTGATCGAACTGTCCTCCACGACCGCGGTGAAGGCCGCGGCGGTCAGCGGCGCGGGCCCGGCCGTCCTCAGCGAACTGGCCGTCGGGGAGGAGCTGGCGATGCGCCGCCTCATCCGCGTTCCCGTGGACGGCATCGCCCTGGCCCGCGAACTGCGCGCGGTCTGGCCGACCGGCCACCGCCCCACGGGCCCGGCCCGCGACCTGCTGACCCTGACCCGCGGCTGAGCACCTCGCGCGCCGGGCACCGGGTGGCCGCCGGGCCGGGGCGGCTCAGGTTGCCGTGGCCGCCTGGACCAGGTGGCGTACGACCCTCGGGTCATCGCCCATTTCCGGGTGCCACTGCACGCCCAGCACCCAAGCGGGGGAGGGGAGTTCGACCGCCTCGACCGTCCCGTCCCGCGCGTACGCCGACGGGATCAGGCCCTCGCCGAGGCGCTCCACCGCCTGGTGGTGGAAGGTCGGTACGGAGGTCTCCTCCGGGACGGCGTCGGCGTACCGGGTGCCCGGCACCGGCTCGACCGGGTGCCGGCCGACGACCCCCGGCTCCCCCCGGTGGCCGTCGAGGTGCTGGACGAGGGTGCCGCCCAGGGCGACGTTCAGCAGCTGCATGCCCCGGCAGATCCCGAGCAGCGGAACCCGGCGGTCCAGCGCCGCCCGGATCAGGGCGAGCTCCCAGGCGTCCCGGGCCCGGTCGGGCGGCCCGGTGCGCGGGTCGGGCTCGGCGCCGTAGCGGACCGGTTCCACGTCCGGGCCGCCCGCGACGACCAGCCCGTCGAGCCTGGCCACCGTCGCCGCGGCGTGCTCGGGCGCGGCCGGCGGGAGCATCACGGCCAGCCCGCCGGCCCGCTGCACCAGCCGCGGATACCCGACGGGCAGCAGTGCGGCGTCCATCTGCCACGCGCCCCACCGCACCCCGGACTCCTCGTACGTGCTGATGCCGATCAGCGGCCTGGCCGTCATGCCGTGCTCCTCCGTCTCCGGCACCGGTCCGGTCCTGCCCGGTCCCGTGCGGCCCCGTCCCGTCGGTCCCGGGACAACTCTGCCCCGGCCGCCGCCGGCGCCGCGAACTCTTCCCCGGCGCCTTCGCCACCGGATGCCCGCGGCCGTACGGGCCGAAGTACGCCACCGCCGCGATGTGCGCCGCCCGGGCGGCGGAGGCGAGGAAGTGGGCAATGGGGCAGATCCGGACCTTTGTGGGTCCATGCCTTCCCGGCGCGGACGGCGGAGCGCAAGACCCCAGCGCCGAAGCCCGCGCCGGAGCCTCCGCCGACCCGTGCGCGGGGCCCCGCTCCGGAGCTTGCGCTGCCTCGGGGGTGGAGTCCCGCTCCGAACCCGCAAGGACCCCCACACCGGACCGCTGCCCGGACCGCGGGTATCACTGTCCCCGCCGCAGGCGTGTCACGCCAGGAAGCCCCGCAGCAGTGCCGCCGTCCCCGCGCAGTGCTCGCGCGCTATCTCCCGCGCCCCGTCGGCGTCCCCCTCCAGCACCGCCTCGACCAGCGCGGTGTGCTGCCGCTGCGAGTGCTCCAGGTTGCGCACCAGCAGCGGGATGCAGTCCAGCAGGTCGTTCACCGACGCCCGGACGGCCGCGTACTGCGCGGCCAGCGTCGGTGAACCGGACAGCTCCGCCAGCGTGAGATGGAACAGGGTGTCCAGGCGGCGGTACTCGGCCAGCGGGGCGTCGCGCGTGCCCGCCAACGCCCTCCGGAGCCGGTCCGCCCGCGCGTCCGGCAGGCCGTGCGCGGCGCACAGGCCCGCCGCGCCCACCTCCAGCACCTCCCGGAACCGCAGCACGTCCTCGATGTCGACCTCGGCGATCCGCCGCCGCAGCTCGGACCCGCCCGCGTCCGTCGGCCGGGGCAGCACGAACGTGCCGCCGTACCGGCCGCGCCGGGACTCCACGAGACCCTGGTCCTGGAGCACCTTCAGCACCTCGCGCAGCGTCACCCGGCTGATCCCCAGCCGCTCCGCCAGCACCCGCTCGGCCGGCAGCCGCTCCCCGTCCGGGACCAGGCCCAGCCGCACCACCTGAAGGATCTGCTCCAGCGCCTCCTCGAAGCCGTTGCCGGCGCG
>NZ_LIQT01000337.1 GCF_001418415.1 Streptomyces hirsutus | reverse complement strand
GGGCCCCGGGGCCCCCGACACCCCCTCGGGAGGCCCGCGGTGAACGACGTACTCGACGTTGCCCTGCGACTCCTGATCGTTTTCGTCGTCTTCCTCACCTTTCCTCTGATCGTCGGTCAGACCGAGCACAAGGTGATGGCGCACATGCAGGGCCGCCTGGGCCCGATGTACGCGGGCGGCTTCCACGGCTGGGCCCAGCTCGTCGCCGACGGCGTGAAGTTCGCGCAGAAGGAGGACGTGGTCCCGGCCGGTGCCGACCGCCGTGTCTTCCAGATCGCCCCTGCCGTCGCCCTCCTGCCGTATCTCCTCGTCCTGCTCGCCATCCCGATCGGACCGGGCGAGGGCGCCGTCGGGCAGGTGCTGGACGCGGGCGTGTTCTTCGTGCTCGCGGTGATGGGCGTGGGCGTCCTCGGCTCGCTGATGGCCGGGTGGGCCTCCGCCAACAAGTTCTCCCTCCTCGGCGGCCTGCGCACCGCCGCTCAGCTCCTCGCCTACGAACTGCCGATGCTGCTCACCGCCGCCTCGGTGGCGATGGCGGCCGGCACCGTCTCGCTCATCGGCATCCTCGACGCGTTCGAGTGGTGGTGGCTGCCCTGGCAGATCGTCGGTGCGATCGTCTTCTTCGTCGCCGGCCTCGCCGAACTCCAGCGGCCGCCCTTCGACATGCCCGTCGCCGACTCGGAGATCATCTTCGGCGCGTACACCGAGTACACCGGCCTGCGGTTCGCGCTCTTCCTCCTCGCCGAGTACGCCGGGATCGTCGTCCTGTGCGGCTTGACCACCGTCCTCTTCCTGGGCGGCTGGCACGGCCCGTGGGGCGCCGACGGCCTCGGCTGGGTCTGGACCCTGCTGAAGACCGCGGTCCTCGCCTTCGTCGTCATCTGGCTCCGCGTCACCTATCCCCGCCTGCGCGAGGACCAGCTGCAGAAACTGTCCTGGACCTTCCTCGTCCCCCTGGCCCTCGCCCAGATCGCCCTCACCGGCGTCGTCAAGGTGGTGATCTCCTAGCCATGTCCCCTTTTCCTGGCTTCCCCGGTTCCGGCCTGGCCAAGGGCCTGGCCGTCACCCTGCGGACGATGACGAAGAAGTCCGTCACCGCCCAGTACCCGGACACCCAGCCCGACCTCGCACCCCGCACCCGAGGGGTGATCGGTCTGTTCGAGGAGAACTGCACGGTCTGCATGCTGTGCGCCCGCGAGTGCCCGGACTGGTGCATCTACATCGACTCCCACAAGGAGACCGTCCCGGCGGCGACGCCCGGCGGCCGTGACCGCAGCCGCAACGTCCTCGACCGGTTCGCCATCGATTTCTCCCTGTGCATGTACTGCGGTATCTGTATCGAGGTCTGTCCTTTCGACGCCCTGTTCTGGTCACCCGAGTTCGAGTACGCCGAGACCGACATCCGCGAACTCACCCACGAACGCGACAAGCTCCGCGAGTGGATGTGGACGGTCCCGGCCCCGCCGGCCCTCGATCCCGCCGCCGAGGAACCGAAGGAAATCGCCGCCGCCCGCAAGACAGCCGACAAACTGTCCGCCGCCCAGCCCGACCCGCAGGCAGACCCGAAGGGGGCGGACTCGTGACCTTCGCCGCAGCCGCCGGCACGGTCGCGCACACCACGACCACCACCGCCGCCGAGGCTCAGGGCTTCCTCTCCCCGACCGGTGTGGAGATCGCCTTCCTCCTGGTCGGCCTGGTCACCTTCGGTGCCGCCGTCGTCACCGTCACCACCAGGCAGCTGGTGCACGCAGCCCTGTGGCTGGTGGTGGCCCTCGGCGGGCTCGCCGTCGAATACCTCCTGCTCACCGCCGAGTTCATCGCCTGGGTGCAGGTCCTGATCTATGTGGGTTCGGTCGTCGTCCTGCTCCTGTTCGGTCTGATGCTCACCAGAGCGCCCATCGGCCGCTCCCCGGACGCCGACTCCGGCAACCGCCGGGTCGCCCTCGCCGTGGCCGTCGCCGCGGCCGTCGCCCTGGTCTGGGTCGTCGTCGACGCCTTCCGCACGACCTGGATCGACCTGGACGGCACGCCCGCAGGCTCCACCGACGTGACCGGCGCCAGCCTCTTCCAGCACTGGGTCCTCCCCTTCGAGGCCCTCTCCGTCCTCCTCCTCGCCGCCCTCGTCGGCGCGATCGTCCTCTCCCGCAGGGCGAACACGGCCGCCGCGGCACGGGAAGCCACGACACGGGAAACGGCCACCGGAGCCGCCAACGGACCCCCCTCGGGATCAGCTTCGCAACCAACCCCCGGGCCGGCCTCTGGACCGGCCCGCGCGTCGACCGCCCGCCGCCGCGATGCGGAAGGGAACCGCTGATGCACCTCGCCTATCCCGTCGTGCTGTCCGCCCTCCTCTTCTGCACCGGCCTGTACGGAGTCCTCGCCCGCCGCAACGCGATCCTGGTCCTGATGTCGGTCGAACTGATGCTCAACGCCGTCAACCTGAACCTGGTCGCCTTCGACGTCTGGCTCAGCAGGGCCGCCGAGGAGACCCTGCACTCCGGTCAGGCCCTCGCCCTGTTCACCATCGCCATCGCCGCCGCCGAGATCGGCATCGGTCTGGCGATCGTCCTCGCCGTCCACCGCAACCGCGGCACCGCCGACATCGACAAGCTCCGCGACACCGCCGAGGGCCACGACCCCGACGGCACGGGCGACTCCGTATCCGACAGCGACGCCGACGCCCCCACGACCCGGGCGGCCGTCACGAAGACCGAGGCCACCGCGTGACCACGACCACCCTCGCCGTCCTCGTCCCCCTCCTTCCGTTCCTCGGCGCGATCGCCGGACTGCTCCTGGGCCGAACGGCCCCGGGCTTCGTCCGCCCGCTCGCCGTCCTGCCCACGCTCACCTCCCTCGCACTGGCCGTCGTGGTCGCCGTGCGCCAGGACGGCGGCCGGGCCGTCGACGCCGCCACCGAGCTCACCCCCACCGGTTCCGTCCCCATCGACCTCGCCCTGCACATCGACGGTTTCGCCGCCCTCACCGCCGTGGTCGTCGGTGTCGTCGCCACCTGCGTGCAGATCTACTCGACGGGCTACCTCCGCGACGACCCGCGCTACCCCTCCTACGCGGCCCTCGTCTCCCTGTTCACCTCCGCGATGTTCCTCGTCGTCTACTCCGGCGACCTGATGGTGCTGCTGGTCGGCTGGGAGGTCATGGGCATCTGCTCCTACTTCCTCGTCGGCCACTACTGGGAGACCCCCGAGGCCCGCGCCGCCTCCCTCAAGGCCTTCCTGGTGACCAAGCTCGGCGACGTCCCCTTCCTCATCGGCCTGTTCGCCCTCGCCGGCGAGACGGGCTCCTTCCGGATCACACACGTCCTCGACGCCGTCGCGAACGGCGGCATCGAGCACCCCACCCCGATCGCCCTGCTCCTCCTGGCGGGCGTGGCGGGCAAGTCGGCGCAGTTCCCGCTGCACACCTGGCTCCCCGACGCGATGGCGGGCCCGACCCCCGTCTCCGCGCTGATCCACGCCGCGACGATGGTCGCCGCCGGTGTCTACTTCGTCGCCCGTCTCCTCCCGCTCTTCGCGTCCTCCCGGGCCGCGATGACCGTCCTCGCCGTCATGGCCGCCGTCACCATGACCGGCTCGGCGCTCGCCGCGCTCGCCCAGGACGACATCAAACGCGTCCTCGCCTACTCGACGATCGGCCAGCTCGGCTACATGACCGGTGCCCTCGCCGTCGACGAACGCGGAGCCGCCGTCTTCCACCTCCTGTCCCACGGCGCCTTCAAGGCGCTGCTGTTCCTCGCCGCCGGCGTGATCATCCACGCCGTCGGCACCAACTCGCTGGCCGTCATGTCCCGCATGAGCCACCTGCGTGACCGCGTCCCCGACGCCTACTGGACGATGACCGTGGCGCTCCTCGCGCTGGCCGCGATCCCGCCGTTCAGCGGCTTCTTCTCCAAGGAGGCCGTCCTCGGAGCCGCCGAGCACGTCGTCACCGGCCACACGGAGCGGGCCCCCGCTGCGGCGGGCTGGATCGTCCTCCTCGCCGGCCTGGCCACCGCCCTGCTCACCGCGGCGTACGCGACGCGGCTGTGGCTGCTGGCCTTCCGCGGACACGGCACCGAGGCACCCGACCACGGCAGGCAGCCCCTCACCATGACCGCCGTGCTGTGGGTGCTCGCGATTCCCTCCCTCGCGCTGGGCGGCTTCGCCTTCCGCGTGCTCCCCGACTGGTTCGACGGCCACGACCTCACACCGATCCTCACCACCTCGGTGCTCGGCACCGGCATGGCCCTGGTCGGCGGCATCGTCACCTACGCCACCTGGCGGCACACCACCGCCCACGCCGCCCACCTCGCCCTCGGTGCCGTCGCCGCACACCCGGAACGCGGCGCCGGACAGGTCGAGGCGGAGGCGATCGCCAGTCACGAGCCCGTCTACGGAGACATCGCGTCCGCACCCGACCCGTCGGACCCCGGACGGCTGCTGCTCGGCCCCCTGCACCGCCACGCGGCCACCGGCTTCCACCTCGACGCCGTGTACACGGCCCTCCTCGTCCGGCCCGTCCAGGCCGCGGCCGGACTCGTCCGGTTCCTCGACCGCGAGGTCGTCGACACCTATGTACGCGGCGCGGGAACGCTGCCCCGGTGGCTCGGCACCGCCGTACGACGTGCCCAGACCGGCAATCTGCAGACCTATGTGAGCGTGCTGCTCGCCGGCACCGTCGTCCTCGCGGTCGCCGTCGTCCTCGCCGCCACGGGAGCGTGACCAGACGTGATCGATATCAGCGAGTCCGTGATGCAGGTCCTTCTGGCGTTCCTCGTCGTCGGCCCGCTCCTGGGTGCCGCCGCCGCTCTCCTCCCGGCCCCGCCGGGACTCAAGGGAAAGTCACCCGACCAGGCCGTGCTCCGGCACGGCGTGACCGTCACCGGCGCCGTCCTCGTCGCGGCGATCGTCCTCACGCTCGGCTTCGACCACGACCAGCCGTCGAGGATGCAGGCCACGACCGACATCAGCTGGATCCCCGCACTCGACGTGCGGATCCACCTCGGCACCGACGGCATCTCCCTCCCCCTTCTGGTCCTGACCGCGCTGCTCACCTTCCTCAGCGCGCTCTACACATACTTCAAACCGCCCGCGGGCCCGTCCCCGAAGGCCTTCGTCACCCTGCTGCTCGTCCTCGAGTCCGGCACCCTCGCGGCCTTCGCCGTCCTCGACCTGATCCTGTTCTTCCTCGCCTTCGAGATGGTCCTGATCCCGATGTACTTCCTCATCGCCCGCTGGGGCGGCGAGGGCCGGGCCGGGGCCGCCTGGAAGTTCATCCTCTACACGCTGCTCGGCTCCGTGGTCATGCTGCTCGGCCTGCTCCTGATCGGAATCAAGGCGGGCACATTCGACATGGTGGCACTCGCCACTGACAACGGCCGGTCACTCACCGTATCCGTGCAGATCATCGCCGTATTGGCGATCGGGATCGGGCTCGCGGTCAAGACCCCGATGTGGCCGCTGCACAGCTGGCTGCCCGACGCCCACACCGCCGCCCCGACCGTCGGCTCCGTCCTGCTGGCCGGCGTCCTGCTGAAGATGGGCACGTACGGGTTCGTACGGATCCTGCTCCCCGCCGCACCGGACGGCTTCCGCACCTTCGCGCCCTACCTCGCCGCCTTCGCCGTCGTCGGCATCATCTACGGATCCCTCGCCTGCCTCGCCCTCGCCAAAGAAGGCGCGAAGGGCGACCTCAAACGCCTCATCGCCTACTCCTCCGTCGGCCACATGGGCTTCGTCCTCCTCGGCATCGCCACCATGACCCCGACCGGCGTCAACGGCGCCCTCTTCGCCAACATCGCCCACGGCCTCATCACCGGCCTGCTCTTCTTCCTCGTCGGCGCCCTCAAGGACCGCACCGGCACCGTCGACCTCGACACCCTCTCCCAGCAGACCGGCGCCGCCCTCTACGGCAGGGCACCCCGCCTCGGCGGACTGCTCGCCTTCGCCGCCGTCGCCTCCCTCGGCCTGCCCGGCCTCGCCGGGTTCTGGGGAGAGATGCTCGCCCTCTTCGGCGCGTTCGACCCCGCCGCCGGACTCAGCCGCCCCGCCTTCCTCGTCTTCATGTCGATCGGCGCGTTCGGCACCCTGCTGACCGCGGCGTACCTGCTTGTCGTGGTCCGCAGGGTCTGCATGGGCGCCCTGCCGCAACAGGCCCCCGCGCTCACCGACGTCCACGGCTACGAGTTCGCGGCCTGGACTCCGCTCGTCGTCCTCACCGTCGTCGCCGGACTGTGGCCCGGGGCCCTGATCGGACTGACCGACCCGGCCGTGCAGCAGCTCCTCACAGGAGGCACCCGATGAGCTCCCTCGTCCAGTCCGTCGACTGGCTTGCCATCGCGCCGCCCGTCATCGCGGCCCTCGTCGGGCTCGCCGTCCTCGTCGCCGACCTGTTCGTCGGTGAGGCCAGGAAACCGCTCCTCGGGTGGCTCGCGGTCACCGGACTCGCCGCCGCCACCCTCATGCTGCTGCCCCTTCTCGACGCCGACCGCAGCACGTTCTGCCTGGTCGGCGACCCCGGAGTGTGCAGCTACACCGCCGACCGGTTCACCCTCGTCATCCAGTTCCTGGTGCTCGGCGGCGCGCTCCTGACCGCCCTCCTGTCGGTCACCGCCCTCAAGGACGCCGACAAGCGGCTCCCCGAGGGCGAGTACTGGTTCCTGTTCCTGTCCTCCGTCGCGGGCGCCGCCCTCCTGCCCGCCTCCCGCGACCTCGCGACCCTCGTCGTCGCCCTGGAGGTCGCGTCCCTGCCCGCCTTCGCCCTGGTCGGCCTCAGACACGGCGACCGGAAGTCGTCCGAAGCGGCGCTGAAGTTCTTCCTGTCCTCGGTCACCGCCACGACGGTGAGCCTCCTCGGCATCAGCTTCGTCTACGCCGCCACCGGGACCCTCCACCTCACTCTGGTGGCCGAACGCGTCCAGACCGTCGACGGGCAGCTCCACACCCTCGCCCAGACCGGCGTCGTCCTCACCCTCGTCGGCTTCGCCTTCAAGACGGCCGCCGTCCCCTTCCACTTCTGGGTGCCCGACACCTACGTGGGCGCTCCCCTGCCGATCGCCGCCTACCTGTCGGTCATCGGCAAGGCGGTCGGCTTCACCGGCCTGATCCTCGTCACCGTCGTCGCCCTTCCGTCGTACGCCGAGGTCTGGGGCCCGGCCCTGGCCGCGCTCGCCGCCCTCACCATGACCGTCGGCAATGTCGGCGCCCTCGGGCAGCAGGCCGCGCGCGCGTACAGCGCGGTACGCCTCCTGGCCTGGTCCTCCGTCGGCCAGGCCGGCTACCTCCTGGTGCCGATCGCCGCCGCCGCGTACTCCGGCGACGCCGAGAAGTCGATCGGCTCCACCCTCGCCTACGCCCTCATGTACGGCGCGGTGAACCTCGGCGCCTTCGCCGTCGCCGCCCTGGTCGGCCGTACGAAGGCCCTCAACCGGGTCTCCGACTACCGCGGCCTGTACGCCTCCAGCCCGCTCACCGCCCTGCTCCTGGCCTTCTTCCTGCTGTGCCTGGCCGGACTCCCACCCGGCATCATCGGCCTCTTCGCCAAGGTCACCGTCTTCTCCGCGGCCGTCGACGCCGGACTCGGCTGGCTCGCCGTCGTCATGGCCGTCAACGTCGTCATCGCGCTGGTCTACTACCTCCGCTGGACGGCCCTGCTGTTCCGCGCCCCCGACGGCGAACCGGCCGCGCACCGCGTCCCGGTCCCGCTCACCGCCGCGATCGCCCTCACCGGAGTCCTCGGCATCGCCCTGTCCGGCGCACCCCAACTGATCCTGCGCTTCACCGCCACCGGCCTCTTCTGACCGGACCGCCGGGGCCGTGCCGCCCCCGGCCTCCCCGGACGTGCCGAGGCCCCGAGGCCTTCCGGGTCTCCTCCGGCCCCCCTGCCCTCATCCACCGGCCGCGCTTTTCGGCCACCGGACGGGCACGGCCGGCACGACGCCGGGGGAGGACGTCACCCGGACGGTGTGCACGTGCCACCACGCGCCCCGGGGAACCTGTGCCGCTCGCCTGGCGTTGACGAATACGGGAGGGTCCACTGGACGTGAGGCCACACCACCCGGGGCCACCGCAGGTCAGAAGGAAGATCGGCAGACGAGGGTCCCCCGCCGCACGATTTGGAGGACGTACCGTGCACCGCCGGCACAACGGGCTCAGAACCGCGGTCCTCCTCGGGGGACTGTCCGCACTCATCATCGTCATCGGCAGCTTCTTCGGCCGTACGGGCCTCGTTGTCGCTGTCGTGATCGCGCTGGGCACCAACGCGTACGCGTACTGGAACAGCGACAAGCTCGCCCTGCGCGCGATGCGGGCCCGCCCCGTGAGCGAGTTCGAGGCTCCCGGCCTGTACCGCATGGTGCGCGAGCTCTCCACGCAGGCCCGCCAGCCCATGCCCCGCCTGTACATCTCCCCGACCGAGGCGCCCAACGCCTTCGCCACCGGCCGCAATCCGCGCAACGCCGCCGTGTGCTGCACCGAAGGCATCCTGCGCCTGCTCGACGAGCGCGAACTGCGCGGCGTCATCGGCCATGAGCTCAGCCACGTCTACAACCGGGACATCCTGATCTCCTCGGTCGCCGGCGCCCTCGCCTCCGTGATCATGTTCCTGGTCAACTTCGCCTGGCTGATCCCGGTCGGCCGTTCCAGCGACGACGACGGCCCCGGCATCCTCGGCATGTTCCTGATCATGATTCTGGGGCCCCTCGCCGCCTCCCTCATCAAGCTGGCCATCAGCCGTTCCCGCGAGTACGAGGCCGATGCCTCCGGCGCTCAGCTGACCGGCGACCCCCTCGCCCTGGCAAGCGCTCTGCGCAAGCTGGAAGCGGGCACCAAACAGCTTCCCCTGCCCCCCGAACCCCGCATCGAGACCGCCAGCCACATGATGATCGCGAACCCGTTTCGCCCGGGCCAGGGGTTCGCGAAGATGTTCGCGACCCACCCGCCCATGGCGGAACGCATCGCCAGACTCGAGAAGATGGCAGGTCGAACGCAGTGAAGACCATCCTGAACGTCATATGGCTCGTTCTGAGCGGCTTCTGGCTGTTCCTCGGCTACCTGCTCGCGGGCGTCCTGTTGTGCATCACGATCATCGGTATTCCTTTTGGCATCGCCGCCTTCCGGATCGGTGTCTACGCCCTGTGGCCGTTCGGGTACACGGCGGTCGAGCGCAGGGACGCGGGGGCCGCCTCCTTCGTCGGCAACGTGCTGTGGCTGGTCCTCGCGGGCTGGTGGCTGGCCATCGGCCACATCGTCACCGGTCTCGCCCTGTGCGTGACGATCATCGGCATCCCGCTCGGCATCGCCAACTTCAAGCTGATCCCTGTTTCGTTGCTCCCGATGGGCCGCGAGATCGTACGCACCGACCAGCCGTTCGTGTCCCGCTAGTCCCGTCGGTCCCGCTGGATCGACTGGGTTTTCCACAGCCGGCGAGCGCGCCGACAAGGGTTGTCCACAGGCTGCCGTGACTGTCGGCGGCGGCGTGCATCATGGATCCATGACCGAGCGTGAGCATTCGTCGACATCAAGTGGTGCCCGAATTCCAGGCGGTACGGAAGGCCGGGCCCCACCCGGAACGCCACCCGTTCCCGCCCCGCCATGGGGTCGCCCTGCCATGGCCCTGCCGGACCCCGCCCGGACCGGGGCGGTCTACCGCCCGGCGACCCTCCACCGCCGTACCCCGTATGCGGCCGTGCCCACCGCCAGCACCCCCGCGCCGAGGGCTACGGACATCCCCGGCAGCGAGAACGCCAGGACCAGACACCCGGCGAGCCCGACCGCCGGCAGCACCCGCGCCACCGGCCCCGGCCGAAGCGTCCAGGCCGACGCGTTGGCCACCGCGTAGTACACCAGCACCCCGAAGGAGGAGAACCCGATCGCACCCCGTACATCCACCGTGGCAGCCAGGACGGCGACCACCGCTCCCACGGCCGCCTCCGCCCGGTGCGGCACCTGGAACCGAGGGTGGACGGCGGACAGGAAGCCCGGAAGATGCCGGTCCCGGGCCATGGCCAGCACCGTCCGCGAGACACCCAGGATCAGGGCGAGCAACGAACCCAGCGCGGCCGCGGCCGCCCCCACCCGTACCACCGGCGTCAGTTCCGGAACCCCGGCCGCCCGCACCGCGTCGGCCAGCGGCGCGCCCGAATCGCCCAGCCCCCGGGCCCCCAGCACCGAAAGGACCGCGACCGCGACAGTCACGTACACGACCAGTGCGATGCCCAGCGCCAGCGGGATCGCGCGCCGGACGGTGCGCGCCGGATCCCGTACCTCCTCGCCGAGGGTCGCGATCCGCGCATACCCGGCGAAGGCGAAGAACAGCAGACCGGCGGCCTGAAGCACGCCGCCCGCGCCGCCCGGTGCCGCGAAGGAGAGGCGTCCGGCAACGGCCTGTCCCGAGGTCAGGCACACGACCACCACGGAAGCGAGGACAGCAAGGACCACAGCCACGATCACCCGCGTCAGCCATGCGGACTTCCGCACCCCGCCGTAGTTCACCGCGGTCAGCGCCACGACAACTGCGACCGCCACCGCGTGGGCCTGCCCCGGCCAGAGGTACGCGCCGACGGTGAGCGCCATCGCAGCACAGGAGGCCGTCTTCCCGACCACGAACGCCCAGCCCGCGAGGTACCCCCAGAACTCCCCGAGCCGCTCCCGCCCGTAGACGTAGGTGCCGCCCGATTCGGGATACAACGCGGCCAGGCGTGCCGACGACGTGGCGTTGCAGTAGGCGATCACGGCGGCGACCGCGAGCCCGAGGAGCAGCCCGGGACCGGCCGCCTGTGCCGCGGGCGCCAGAGCGGCGAAAATCCCGGCCCCCACCATGGCACCGAGACCGATGACGACGGCGTCCCCCACACCGAGCGTGCGGCGCAGTCCGGAACCGGAGCGGGTTGTCATGAGGCCGCACCCTACTGATCGCGGGAACCGCCACACATGCCCACGCCGTCCTCCGTCCCAACACGACATGAACGGAACACCGGGCGCGGGTTTCACAGACCGTGCCAGGTGAGAGCGCGGTACGAGAAGGGCAGGGGCAGGGCATGACGATCATCAGCTGGATCATTCTGGGGCTGCTGGCCGGAGCGATCGCGAAGTTCCTGCTGCCGGGCCGCGACCCGGGCGGCTTCATCGGGACGACCCTCATCGGCGTCGCCGGAGCGTTCATCGGCGGCTGGATTTCATCCCGTTGGCTGGACCACCCGATCACCAAGGACTTCTACGACGGCGCCACCTGGGCCGCCGCGATAGGCGGCTCCCTGGTCCTCCTGATCGCCTACCGGCTCCTCTTCGGCCACTCGCGCGACTGACACCACCGGCATCTCGGGAAACAGCCGACAGCAGAGCAGGGCGGGTGCCCGGAGACACCCGCCCTGCCGCATCCACGCGACGCCCAGGGCGCACGCGGCTTCGTTCTCCGCCCGGACCTACTAGCGGTAGTTCACGAACTGCAGGTCGAAGTCGAAGTCCTGGCCCTTGAGCAGGGAGATGACGGCCTGAAGGTCGTCACGGCTCTTGGAGGAAACCCGGAGTTCCTCGCCCTGCACCTGAGCCTTCACGCCCTTGGGACCCTCGTCCCGGATGAGCTTCGCCACCTTCTTCGCGTTCTCCTGGGAGATGCCCTCCTGGATCGACGCGAAGATCTTGTACTCCTTGCCGGAGAGCTGCGGCTCACCGGCATCCAGGGACTTCAGTGAGATGCCCCGCTTGATCAGCTTGGACTGGAAGACGTCGAGGACAGCCTTCACCCGGTCCTCGGAGTTCGCCTCCAGAAGAATCTTCTCCCCGGACCACGAGATCGAGGCGCCCACGCCCTTGAAGTCGTAGCGCTGCGAGATCTCCTTGGCGGTCTGGTTGAGGGCGTTGTCGACCTCCTGCCGCTCGACCTTCGAGACGATGTCGAAACTGGAGTCGGCCATGTCCTGTGGCTCCTTGTATCGGGGTTGCGTATGGGGCTGAGAGCCGGATGCGTACCGGCTACCGGCGTATGTGGGCGGCCGTCGAGCCCGGCATCGGTCCCGGGCCGCATCCGCACAAGCCTAGCCACCTCGGGGTCCCCGGGGTGGCGATCAATCGGGTGGCGAACCACCCCTCCCCATCAGGTATCGTTTACGTCGTTGCCACGGAGCGCCACCGCAAGGCGGTTCGAGGGCAGCGACCTTGGCGGTGTGCCCGAGCGGCCAAAGGGAGCAGACTGTAAATCTGCCGGCTCAGCCTTCCCAGGTTCGAATCCTGGCGCCGCCACAAGGGAGGACCCCTCCGGACTGTTTCTCGCAGTCCGGAGGGGTCCTTGCGTTTGCCGTGGGGTATGTGTGGGGCGGGTCGCTCGGGGAGACTGGCGGGATGTCGTCACGTCGTAGGCGTTGTCCCGAGTGTCGTCGCGAGATCGCCGTCGTGGCCGGGCGGTACGCGCGTCACGATCCGCCCGGCGCCCGGGGGAGCGGGGAGCTCACCTCGTGCCCGGGGTCCCGCCGGTACGCCCTGGCCGGCGCCGAACAGCCGTCGCTGGACGGGTACGTCGTACCGGAGTTCCCGGGGCAGATGCCGCTGTTCTAGCCGTCCTCGAGGAGCTTTCCGCGTCCTCCCGAGTCCCTCCCGCGGCTCACTCGCCCGCCACGGCCTTCACCGCCACCGGGACCGGCACGGGGCCGCTGATCAGTTCCAGGGTCAGGCCGGCCGTCGAGGAGCCCTCCACCAGCTCGGCCAGGACGGCGGCCACATCGTCGCGGGGGACCGAGCCGCGGCCGGTGTGGGCCTCCAGGCGGACCAGGCCGGTGCCGGCGTCGTCGGTGAGCATGCCGGGGCGCAGGATCGTCCATTCGAGGGCGTCCAGGCCGCGGACGTACGCGTCGGCCTCGCCCTTGGCACGCTGGTACACGTCGAAGACCTCGTCCCCCTCATGGGCCGGGTCAGCGCCCATCGACGAGACGACCACGAACCGCCGCACGCCCGCGCGGACCGCGGCGTCGGCGAAGAGGACCGCCGCGGCCTTGTCCACCGTCTCCTTGCGTGCCGTGCCGCTCCCCGGACCGGCGCCTGCGGCGAACACTGCGGCGTCCGCGCCCCGGAGTTGCTCCGCGACATCCGCCACCGAGGCCGACTCCAGGTCGAGTACGACCGGCTCGGCACCCAACTGCCGCAGCGCGTCGGCCTGTTCGGCCTTGCGGATGATGCCCGCGACTTCGTCCCCGCGCGCGACGAGCAACCGCTCCAGCCGCAGCGCGATCTGACCATGACCACCAGCGATGACAATGCGCATGCCTTCGACCGTACGCCGCGACGATCGCATCCGCCGCACGGCACGGCCCGGAGGGAGAGCAACGAAAGGAACAGCAGCAGGAACAGCAGGAACGACGGGAGGAACGAGAGGAACCGGCGGAGGGGTTACGTGGTTCCTGCCCGGCCCTGCCGGGGCAGGCCCGTCGTCGGTTCCGTCGTCGGTTCCGGTTCCGGTTCCGTGGTCGTCGTCAACGAATCGCAGTACTGCCGTACCGCGCTCGTGCGTGCGACCACGCGTCCCCGGTGCACCACGATCCGGCTGTACGCCAGGGACAGTGCCGCCGACAACCGGTCGCCGCGGACCGCGAGCAGTTCGGCGGGGAAGCCCGCCTCCACCCGCACCTCGGGCAGCCCGAGGGCGGCGCGAGCCGACGTGCTCACCGTCTCGTAGGCGTCCTCGGGGGACAGCCCGTGGTGGGAGGCCAGCAGGTACGCCGCCTCCAGCGGGTCGCCGCGGCCGACCGGGTTCGACACGTCCCGCAGGGCGCCGCTTCCGGCCGCCACCCGTACGCCCGCCGCGCGCAGCAGGCGTACCGGAGCCGTGCCCGTGCCCCGGCGGTCGAGGCCTCCGCAGCCGCCCTGGGGCAGGCACACCACGGTCACTCCGGCCGCCGCCAGGTGGTCCGCGGTACGTGCGGCGGCCTCGGCGGGCAGCCGGTCGAGGCCGCCGCACGGGCTGAGCGTCACACCCGGCCGCAGCCCGCCCGCCATCGCGGCGAGCCGGGCCACTCGGGCGGGGTCGGCGGTGTCCGTGTGCAGGTCGACGGGGCAGCCGTGCTCGGCGGCGACCTCCAGGACCGCTTCCACGTACCCCGTGGGGTCGGGATCGACGTCCGGGCAGCCACCCACCACCGACGCGCCCATCTTCATCGCGTCCCGCAGTATCGCGATCCCGTCGGCTCCTGCCACCCCGGTCAGCACGCGCGGCATCGCCACCGTCGTCAGCTCGGTCAGCCCGCGCAGCGAACGCCCCGCCTGCAGTACGGCGGTGAGCGCGCCGAGTCCGGTCATGTCGTCCACGCGCACGTGCGCCCGAAGTGCCGTAGCCCCGTGCCCGAGCTGGAGCAGCGCGGCCTCCGTCGCCCGGTTCCGGACGTCGTGGGGGTCGTACGGGAGGGGGCCGTCGGATGCTGCGGACAGGGCGGTGTCGGAGTGGGCGTGCGGTTCGGCGGGGGCCGGGAGGAGCAGGTGGCCGGCCAGGTCGACCCGGGTGCCGCCCGTACGGGTGCCGTCCACGGTCAGGCTGCCGGCCGTGCCGACCGCCTCGATGCGCCCGCCGCCCAGCCGTACGTCCACGGTCCGGCCGTCGGTGAGCCGCGCCCCGCACAGCAGGAGCGGCGCCGGGTCGGACGGGCCCGGGGACGGCACGGGCGACGAGGGGGGCGGTGGCTGCGGCCGGTTGTCGGGCATCGCGCTCCTGGGGCTCGGACTGCGCACGGCTGTCGCAGGATCACACAGAGGGAAGATCACGCAGAGTGAGTCGAGCCTAGGGCGGAGGCTCGTCCCTCGCCGGGAGGAGCGTAAGAGTCAGCAATAGTCGTACCGGCGTGGCCGAGCAGGGTCCGCCGGGGTCCGGTGGGGGTGTCGCGGAGGGCCGGACGTGACCTCCGGGACCGCCGGGAGGGAGTGACCGACAGGGTGGGACAGGGGCCGCGAAACGGATTTGGGTGAACGGCGGCGGAGCGTGTAATGTCTTCCTCGCTCGCCCCAATAGCTCAGTCGGCAGAGCGTCTCCATGGTAAGGAGAAGGTCAACGGTTCGATTCCGTTTTGGGGCTCTGGTGTGTGAGGTTCCCGTCGCGAGGCGGGAATCGATCGCATCACAGCGGTGTAGCTCAGTCGGTAGAGCAAGCGGCTCATAATCGCTGTGTCACCGGTTCAAGTCCGGTCACCGCTACACAAAGTAGCCGATTGCGGGGTCGGTCCTTCGATCGGCTACTCTTTCTGCGTTCATTCAGTTTCATTATCCCGTCCGTCCAAGGAGCACTCACGTGGCTGCCACCGACGTCCGCCCGAAGATCACGCTGGCCTGCGTGGAGTGCAAGGAGCGGAACTACATCACCAAGAAGAACCGGCGTAACAACCCGGACCGTCTGGAGATGAAGAAGCACTGCCCGCGTTGCAAGGCGCACACCGCGCACCGCGAAACGCGATAAATCAGGCTCGTACGCGAGGCCGTCCCCCTTGTCGGGGGGCGGCCTCGCGTTGTTCTTCCCACCGGCCGACCAGGGCCGCACGAGACACAGGAGGTGCCGCGCGCATGGCGCTCGACCAGTCCTTCGTGGGGCGGAGCTACCCGCCCACCGTTCCTTATGAAGTGGGCCGGGAGAAGATCCGCGAGTTCGCCGAGGCGGTGGGGGACACCAACCCGGCGTACACGGACGCGGAGGCCGCCAAAGCGCTCGGCCACCCCGATGTGATCGCCCCGCCGACCTTTGTGTTCGCGATCACTTTCAAGGCCGCCGGACAGGTCTTCACCGACCCCCAGCTCGGCCTGGACTACAGCAGGGTGGTGCACGGCGACCAGAAGTTCGCCTACCGCCGCCCGGTGCGTGCCGGTGACCGGCTCACCGTCACCTCGACCATCGAGGCGATCAAGTCGATGGCGGGCAACGACATCCTGGACGTCCGCGGCGAGGTGCACGACGAAGCCGGCGAGCACGTCGTGACCGCCTGGACCAAGCTGGTGGCCCGCGCCGCCGAGGGGGCGTGAGCAGCATCATGACGGCGAAGATCTCCTACGCCGACGTCGAGGTCGGTACCGAGCTGCCCGCACAGACGTTTCCCGTGACCCGGGCCACCCTCGTCCAGTACGCGGGTGCCTCCGGCGACTTCAACCCCATTCACTGGAACGAGAAGTTCGCCAAGGAAGTCGGCCTGCCCGACGTCATCGCACACGGCATGTTCACCATGGCCGAGGCGATCCGCGTGGTCACCGACTGGGTGGGCGACCCGGGTGCGATCGTCGAGTACGGCGTCCGCTTCACCAGGCCGGTCGTCGTCCCCAACGACGATCAGGGCGCCACCGTCGAGGTCACCGGCAAGGTCGCGGCCAAGCTCGACGACCACACCGTTCGCGTCGACCTCACGGCGACCAGCGCCGGGCAGAAGGTGCTGGGGATGTCGCGGGCGGTCGTACGACTCGCCTGACCGAAGCACCGCATCACGTGGCATGACGCAAGGGGCGTTCTCCAAAGAGAGCGTCCCTTGCGTCGTACCGGGCCCACCTCTTGACGTAGTTAGTGATTGAGTACTAACTTACCGGTGTGGTCAGGATGAGTGCGGAGGAGAGGCGCGAGAGCATCGTTCGCGCGGCGAGTGCCGAGTTCGCCCGCGGTGGCTATCACGGCACGTCGACCGAGGCGATCGCCAAGCGGGTCGGCGTCTCGCAGCCGTATCTCTTTCGGCTCTTCCCGGGCAAGAAGGCCATCTTCCTGGCGGCGGCGGAACGCTGCGTGGAGGACACCATTCGCATGTTCACGGAGGCGTCCGAAGGGCTGGAGGGCGAAGAGGCCCTGCATGCCATGGCGAACGCCTATACGCAGACCATCGTGGAGCGGCCCGAGCTGCTGATGATGCAGATGCAGATGTACCTCGCGGTGGCGGCAGCCGAACAGGAGGGCGACGAGGAGTTCGGCGCGAGCGTGCGCGCCGGCTGGCTGCGGCTGTGGGACACCGTCCACCTCGCCCTGGGGGCCGACGTCAACGAGACGACGACCTTCATGGCGTACGGCATGCTCATCAACTGCCTGTCCGCCATGGGATTCCCGGCCGGACACCGGATCTGGGAAGGGCTGGACCTCTCGGCGCGGATCGAAGGGCTGCCGAAGAAGTAGGGAGCGGCGCCATCGGGAGGCCCGATGGATCGGTTCCATCGGATGGGCTGGATGGGCTGGATGGATCGATCCGGTGGGAGCGACCGGAGTGAAGGAAGGCGTTGTGGTGCCGCCTTTTTCTGCGCGTGAAAGTTAGTCATCAATAACTAACAACATCATCTCCTGGGGGAGCGATGTCACAACAGACCGCACGCGGCGGCTCGGCCGCCTGGGCACTCGTCATCACCAGCGTCGCCGGCTTCATGGCGGCCCTCGACAACCTCGTCGTCACCACCGCACTGCCCTCCATCCGCAAGGACCTGGGCGGTGCCCTGCCCGACCTGGAATGGACCGTGAGCGCCTACACGCTCACCTTCGCCGTCCTGCTGATGTTCGGCGCGGCGCTCGGCGACCGCTTCGGCCGCCGTCGGCTCTTCATCGTCGGCATCACCGTCTTCACCGCGTCCTCCGCCGCCGCGGCCATGGCCCCCGGCATCGACTCCCTGATCGCCGCCCGCGCGGTGCAGGGCGCCGGTGCCGCCGTCATGATGCCCCTCACCCTGACCCTGCTCACCGCAGCCGTACCCGAGGCACGGCGCGGCATGGCGTACGGCATCTGGGGCGCCGTGAACGGCCTCGCGGTGGCCTCCGGACCGCTGGTCGGCGGCAGCCTCACCGAACACATCTCCTGGCAGTGGATCTTCTGGCTGAACGTCCCGCTCGGTCTGATCCTCGTCCCGCTCGCCCGCCTGCGCCTCGCCGAGTCCCACGGCACCGGAGCCCCGCTCGACCTGCCCGGCACCCTGCTCGCCAGCGGCGGACTCTTCGGCATCGTCTACGGACTGGTCCGGGGGCCCGTCGACGGCTGGACCGGCGCCGTCGTCCTGACCGGCCTGTTCGCCGGGACGGCGCTGCTCGTGGGCTTCGTGCTCTACAGCGTCCGTGCCAAGAACCCCATGCTGCCGATGCGGCTGTTCCGCTCCCGCGCCTTCTCCGGCATCAACGCGGCGAGCCTGCTGATGTTCCTCGGCATGTTCGGCTCGATCTTCCTGCTCAGCCAGTACATGCAGGGCGTGCTCGGCTACTCGCCGACCGAGGCGGGCCTGCGGATGCTGCCCTGGACCGGCATGCCGATGCTCGTCGCCCCGATCGCCGGCATCCTCTCCGACCGCATCGGCGGCCGCCCGGTCGTCGCCACCGGCCTCTTCCTGCAGGCCCTCGGCCTCGGCCACCTGGCCGTGGTGGCCACCGCCGACGCCTCCTACGCCGCCCAGCTGCCCGCCCTGATCATCAGCGGCATCGGCATGGCGCTGTACTTCGCCCCGGCCTCCAACCTGGTGATGTCCAGCGTCCGTCCGAAGGAACAGGGCATCGCCTCCGGAGCCAACAACGCCCTGCGCGAGGTGGGCGGCGCCCTCGGCATCGCGATCATGGCGTCGATCTTCGCGTCCCGGGGCGGCTACGAATCCGGCCAGGCCTTCGTCGACGGTATGCGTCCGGCGCTGGTGACCGGCGCCGCGGCGGTCGCCCTCGCGGGCGTCGCGACCCTGTTCATACCGGCCCGCAGGCGGCCCACCGCCCCCACCTCGCCCCTCGCCGGTCCGACGCCCGAACCGGTACTGGAAACAGCCTCCTGAGCCCTTCGGAATCCCCTGGAACCCCTCCACCCACCACGGAGGAGACCCACCCGCCACGGAGGAGAACCCTCCACCCACCACGGAAGGACCCGGTCATGCACACGCTTCCCTGGACCGTCCCGAACCCCCCGCCGCCCCACACCGAAGTGCACGTCTTCGCCTCCCGCTTCGAAACCCGCACTCTCTGGGGAGCCCTGCGGTTCTTCCTCAAGACACCCGGTGTCTGGCGACAGGTGAGCAGGGCCCCCGGCGCGTACGGAGCCTCTCTGAAGGCGCAGCCGCTGCGGCGGACGTTCTGGACCGTGTCCGCCTGGGAGTCCCCGAAGGCCCTCGGAGCCTTCGCCCGTACCGGCCCGCACGCACCGACCGCCCGCGGGCTCCTCCCGCAGATGCGTGACGCCAAGTTCGCCGACTGGACCGCGAAGAGCGAGGACCTTCCCGTCGACTGGACCGAAGTACGGCGCCGCCTCACCTGAACACCCACCTCCCCCGAACACCCCTCCCGCGCGGGTGGGTGTTCACG
>NZ_LIQT01000336.1 GCF_001418415.1 Streptomyces hirsutus | reverse complement strand
GGGGGCGAGTGGGGCCGGAGGCTCTCCCGCGGAGTCGTCGACGGTGATGGCGATACGGATGGGGCGCCCGCACTCGCGGCTCAGGCTCTCGCTGACGACCGGGGCCAGACGGCCCTCGAGCACGCCCTTGGCGAACTCGTTCGGCACGGCGAGCAGGGCGGTGTCGGCGACCAGTGCCAGGGGCTGGCAGCGCCGGATCCAGTGTTCGTCCTTCCCCTCCACTCCCTGGCCCCGGCCCTCACCGAGGAGTTGTTCCAATACGCGTGGCCACACTGCGGCAAGATCGGCAGGTACGTCAGCCACAGGGCACGCTCTCTCACGGGTCCCTCGAACGTGTGGTTCAGGGACGGGTTGGGTCGGGTTCTAAAGGGGGTGCGGGAGGGACAAAGGAACGAATCGGAGTTCAGCCACGGTAGTCAGGGCGGCCGGTACGGTTCAAGTCATTGTCCCCAGCCTGTGGACAAGTGTCTCCCGGCGACGGCTGGTTTGACCGAATGACGCAGCCGCGCGTACCGTGACGAGGTCGAGTTGTCGATGGCTGCTGCCGCCTGCCTCCGATGGGCACAGATCGCGCAAGATGATCGGTCAGCGGTGCACTCGGGCGTAACGCGAGCTACTCGTGGGCGCACGGTGACAGCCAGGACGGCACCCCGCAATCTACGAACTCTTTCTGGAGCCCCCGAGTGAGCAAGCGCACCTTCCAGCCGAACAACCGTCGTCGCGCCAAGACCCACGGCTTCCGGCTGCGTATGCGCACCCGTGCCGGCCGCGCGATTCTCGCGTCCCGCCGTGGCAAGGGTCGCACCCGTCTGTCCGCCTGATCCTGATCAGGTCATGACGTCGTGCTGCCCACCGAGAACCGGCTGAGGCGGCGCGAGGACTTCGCGACCGCGGTACGACGGGGACGCCGGGCCGGACGCCCGCGCCTCGTCGTACACCTACGCAGCGGTGTCACGGACCCGCATGCGCCGGGGCAGAACGCTGCCCCGACGCGTGCGGGTTTCGTCGTAAGCAAGGCGGTGGGCGGCGCGGTCGTGCGGAACAAGGTGAAGCGCAGGCTTCGCCACCTGATGCGCGATCGAGTCGCCCTGCTGCCCCCCGGTAGCCTGGTAGTCGTACGAGCGTTGCCCGGAGCGGGGGACGCCGACCATGCACAACTGGCCCAAGACCTGGATGCCGCTCTTCAGCGGTTGCTGGGAGGGGGCACGCGATGAAGTACCCGCTGCTGGTTCTGATCAAGCTCTATCAGTGGACGATCAGTCCCCTGCTCGGGCCTGTATGCAAGTACTACCCGTCGTGTTCCCACTACGGCTACACGGCCATCGACCGGCACGGTGCCATCAAGGGCACAGCACTCACGGCCTGGCGCATCCTGCGGTGCAATCCGTGGTCGCTGGGCGGCGTGGACCATGTCCCGCCGCGCAAGCGGCCGCGGTGGCACGAAATGCTGCGTAACGCCTGGCGTGCACGCAAGGGCGGGCCCGCCTCCGCCGAACCGGCCACCGAAGGACAGACCCTTC
This sequence comes from Streptomyces hirsutus, assembly GCF_001418415.1. GTDB lineage: Bacteria > Actinomycetota > Actinomycetes > Streptomycetales > Streptomycetaceae > Streptomyces > Streptomyces hirsutus. Next base: position 13,433 of record NZ_LIQT01000336.1, on the reverse strand, counting down.
CCGGGAGTCCGAGTTCTTCGAGCCCGGCCGCAGAGATCTCGCCCCATGCCCAAGGAGCATGATTAGTGGACACGATTGCCAGCCTCTTCAGCTTCATCACGACACCTGTCTCCTGGGTCATCGTCCAGTTCCACAGCGTGTACGGGGCCATCTTCGGCCCTGACACCGGGTGGGCCTGGGGCCTGTCCATCGTGTCCCTGGTGATCCTGATCCGTATCTGCCTGATCCCGCTCTTCGTGAAGCAGATCAAGGCGACACGCGCGATGCAGACGCTCCAGCCGGAGATGAAGAAGATCCAGGAGCGCTACAAGAACGACAAGCAGCGCCAGTCCGAAGAGATGATGAAGCTGTACAAGGATGCGGGCACCAACCCGCTCTCCTCGTGCCTTCCCATCCTGGCGCAGTCGCCGTTCTTCTTCGCCCTGTACCACGTGCTCAACAGCATCGCGTCCAATGACACCGTCGGTGTGATCAACGAGCGTCTGCTGGAAAGCGCGCAGAAGGCCCACATCTTCGGTGCCCCGCTCGCGGCGAAGTTCACGGACAACTCGGACAAGCTCGAGGCCCTCAACGCCTCCCTGACCGATGTCCGCATCGTCACGGCGCTCATGATCGTGCTGATGTCGCTGTCGCAGTTCTACACGCAGCGCCAGCTGATGACGAAGAACGTCGACACCACGGTGAAGACGCCGTTCATGCAGCAGCAGAAGATGCTGATGTACGTCTTCCCCGTCATCTTCGCCGTCTTCGGTATCAACTTCCCCGTCGGTGTCCTCGTCTACTGGCTGACCACCAACGTGTGGACCATGGGCCAGCAGATGTACGTCATCCACAACAACCCGACGCCGGGCTCCAAGGCGCAGGCCGCTTACCTGGAGCGCCTCACCAAGCACGTCACCCACCACGGCAAGACCCGTAACCGCCGTGATCGTGCCGTCGTCAAGGCCATCGTCGCCAAGGGCCGGGACCGTAACGAGCACGAGCGCAAGTTCATCAACGGTCTGAACAAGGCGGGCCTCGCGGCTCAGGCCGACGGTGCGGTGATCAAGAGCGACGCCACGGCCGCCGCCCAAGCGGAGGACGGCTCCCCGACCACGGCCCAGGCCGCGAAGCGGCAGCAGCCCAAGCGGCAGAGCAAGTCCCAGCGCCAGAGCGGTGCGACAAGGGCAACCGGTGAGTCCCCCTCGCTGATCAAGGCCGAAGAGCCCAAGGACGACGTCAAGCCCGCCGCCGCTGCCAAGAAGGGCAACGCCAAGCCCGGCGGAAGCACCCGCAGCAAGGCCCAGTCCGGACAGCGCAAGGGCCCGCAGCGGCCCAAGTCCCCGTCCAAGAAGTAAGAAGGAGTCCATCCCGTGACGGAAGGCACCACCTCCGCCGCTGCCGAGGGCGCAGACACCCTGACCCGCCTGGAGCAGGAAGGCGAGATCGCAGCGGATTACCTGGAGGGTCTGCTCGACATCGCCGACCTCGACGGTGACATCGACATGGACGTCGAGGCCGACCGTGCCTCTGTCTCGATCATCAGCGACTCGTCCGGCCGTGACCTGCAGAAGCTGGTCGGGCGTGACGGCGAGGTACTCGAAGCGCTCCAGGAGCTCACGCGCCTGGCCGTGCACCGCGAGACCGGTGACCGCAGTCGGCTGATGCTCGACATCGCGGGGTACCGCGCCAAGAAGCGGGCCGAGCTGTCCGAGCTCGGTGCGAAGGCCGCTGCCGAGGCCAGGAGCAGCGGTGAGCCCGTGAAGCTCGACCCGATGACGCCTTTCGAGCGCAAGGTTGTGCACGACGCGGTCAAGGCCGCCGGCCTGAGCAGTGAGTCCGAGGGCGAGGAGCCGCAGCGCTTCGTCGTCGTGCTCCCCGCCTGAACGGTTCCACGTTCCACCGGCCCCGTCTGTTGCGCAGACGGGGCCGAATTTTGTCAGCCTGATAGTTCTGTGGTGTCGACCGGTGGGTCGGCACAGTACGGAAGGACGGTCCCCCGTGACGGAGGCAGCGGAGCTTCCCCCCGCGCCCGAGCAGGCCCGTGAGGTGTTCGGTGATCGCTTCGCGGACGCGGTGCGTTACGCGGAGCTACTTGCTGAAGCGGGCGTGCAGCGTGGTCTGATCGGTCCGCGGGAGGTGCCCCGGCTGTGGGAACGGCACCTGCTGAACTGCGCGGTGCTCTCGGAGGTCGTTCCCGAGGGTGTGACGGTGTGCGATGTCGGCTCGGGCGCCGGCCTGCCGGGCATTCCTTTGGCGCTGGTCCGGGAGGATCTCAAGATCACGCTGCTGGAACCGCTGCTGCGGCGTACCACCTTCCTGACCGAAGTGGTGGAGCTGTTGGGCCTGGACCATGTGACGGTCGTCCGTGGGCGGGCCGAGGAGGTCATGGGAACGCTGCCTCCGGTCCATGTGGTGACCGCGCGGGCCGTGGCACCACTCGACCGTCTCGCCACATGGGGCATCCCCCTGCTCCGGCCCTACGGAGAGATGCTCGCACTCAAGGGCGATGCCGCCGAGGAGGAGCTGAAGAGCGCGACCGTCGCTCTGAACAAGCTCGGCGCAGTGGCGACGTCGGTCGTGCATGTGGGTGAGGGCGTGGTGGATCCGATGTCCACAGTCGTGCGCGTCGAGGTCGGGGAAAGTCCCGGAGGCGTGCGTTTCGCGGCAAAGCGCGCGAAGGCCGCCCGTACGGGGCGTGTGCGACGCCGACGCGGATAAGGGATTCGCGCGTCCTGCGGCAGGACGGCCGACAAGCAGGCATACGCTCTGAGAGGTCAGGCGTACTCCACACAAGCTGCCGAACTCCGCGTGCCGGAGTGTCGCGACAGTGCGGGCCCGGCTGCTGTGCATCGTGTTTCACGTGAAACGTCGCTCCTTGCTGCACGGCATCATCAGCCGCGGTCGCGCCGCAGCCGAACCTCGCGACCGCAAGCCTCTCGGTTCACTCGGAGAGGGTCCTGTTCCCGACGAGAGTTCACCCCCCTCAGGGGGCACGGAGTTGTCCACAGAGGTGGTTTTCTCCACAGAACGTAAGGCCTCGCTGGTTCACGACCCCGAAGGCATGGGAGGCTCTGTTCATTGCGAGCCTGAAGTCGAGGAGAGTGAATCCTTGCGGTCCGACGCCAACATCGCGGGACCGATGACCGATCCGGTCCCCGGTCCCCGTACCGAATCGATGGGGGCGGATGTTTCACGTGAAACACCGCCTCCGATGGACGACGCTCCCATTGGTCGTGCTGCCCAGGTGGCGGTGGACGCGCTGGGCCGCGCAGGCGAGGGCCTGCCACGGCCTGAGCAGACACGTCTCATGGTGGTCGCCAACCAGAAGGGCGGCGTGGGCAAGACGACGACGACCGTCAACCTCGCCGCGTCACTCGCGCTCCATGGTGCTCGGGTCCTGGTGATCGACCTCGACCCTCAGGGCAACGCATCCACAGCTCTGGGGATCGACCACCACGCAGAAGTTCCTTCCATCTATGACGTGTTGGTCGAGAGCAGGCCGCTGGCGGAAGTGGTCCAGCCGGTCCCCGACGTGGAGGGTCTTTTCTGCGCACCCGCCACGATCGATCTTGCCGGTGCGGAGATCGAGCTGGTGTCCCTGGTGGCGCGGGAGAGTCGACTGCAGCGGGCGATCCAAGCCTACGAGCAGCCCCTGGACTACATCCTCATCGACTGCCCTCCGTCGCTCGGTCTGCTGACAGTCAATGCGATGGTGGCAGGGCAGGAGGTCCTGATCCCGATTCAGTGCGAGTACTACGCGCTGGAAGGCCTCGGGCAGCTGCTCCGCAACGTCGATCTGGTGCGGGGTCACCTCAACCCCTCCCTGCATGTATCGACGATCCTGCTCACCATGTACGACGGCCGGACGCGGCTCGCGTCCCAGGTCGCGGACGAGGTACGCAGTCACTTTGGTGAAGAGGTGCTGCGGACGAGCATTCCCCGTTCCGTACGCATCTCGGAGGCACCGAGCTACGGGCAGACGGTACTGACCTACGATCCTGGATCGAGCGGTGCCCTCTCCTACCTTGAGGCGGCACGAGAGATCGCGTTGAGGGGTGTAGGCGTCAGCTATGACGCATCGAACGCGCACATCGGCGCACAGCAGAACGATCCGAGCATGGTGGAGGGCGTCCAGTGAGTGAGCGACGAAGAGGGTTGGGTCGTGGTCTCGGCGCACTGATCCCTGCTGCCCCGACAGAGAAAACGGTCGCCCCGGCCGTGACGGGAGGCACTGCTTCCACGTCTCCCGCCGGCCCGCCGGTGGCGCCCCACGAGCGTGGGGTGGCCGCTGCGAAGCTGGCTGCGCTGCCCTCTGTTCCACGTGAAACAGAGGAGCCCTCGACGCACAGTGCGACGGAGACTCTCATGCCTCCTCTGGGGGCGCACTTTGCTGAGATCCCCATCGATTCCATCAAGCCGAACCCGCGTCAGCCCCGCGCGGTCTTCGACGAGGACGCGCTGGCAGAGCTGGTCACGTCCATCAAGGAGGTCGGCCTCCTCCAGCCCGTTGTCGTACGACAGGTCGGGCCGGCGCACTACGAGCTCATCATGGGTGAGCGTCGCTGGCGGGCCTGCCGCCTGGCGGGGCTCGAGGCCATCCCGGCGATCGTCCGGGCCACGGAGGACGAGAAGCTCCTTCTGGACGCCCTTCTGGAGAACCTGCACCGGGCCCAGCTGAACCCGCTGGAAGAGGCAGCCGCTTACGACCAGCTGCTCAAGGACTTCAACTGCACCCACGATCAGCTGGCGGACCGCATCGGCCGCTCCCGTCCACAGGTGTCCAACACTCTGCGTCTGCTGAAGCTCTCGCCAAGGGTCCAGAGCCGAGTGGCTGCCGGAGTGCTCTCCGCCGGACATGCGCGGGCCCTGCTGTCTGTCGAGGACTCCGAGGAGCAGGACAAGCTGGCCCATCGGATCGTGGCCGAAGGGCTCTCGGTACGGGCCGTCGAGGAGATCGTCACACTGATGGGGTCCGGGCCCCAGAAGGCGTCGCGATCCAAGGGTCCGCGGGCGGGCACACTGGTGTCGCCGGCGCTGTCCGATCTGGCCACACGCCTCTCGGATCGCTTCGAGACACGGGTGAAGGTCGACCTGGGGCAGAAGAAGGGCAAGATCACCGTCGAGTTCGCCTCAATGGAGGATCTCGAACGCATCCTCGGCACGCTTGCTCCCGATGAGGGGCCGGTCCTGCAGAGGAGCCTTGTGGACGACGAGGCCGTAGAGGACGAGTCCTGAGACATCGGCCAGTTCGGCCGAACGGCTGACCAAGGGCGGATCATGTCCGGTATGCAACGGAACATGGTCCGCCTTTTGCTTTTTGTCGGTATCGACGGAATCGCTTCGTGGATACGATGCTTGGAAATACGAGGTGTATCCGCTGGCAGTACCTCTGATTCTCTGAGCGCAAGACAGGGGCCATACGAATGATGAGCCGCACCGGACTGGTGGGAACAGGGTTGGCGATTGCCGCCTTCGGTGGGTTCATCGGCAGCCTCCTCAAGGAGCGACATGCTCTGAAAGCCGTCCGCGAGGCAGCAGGTGAAGGAAGCGAGGCACAGGCTTCATGGGGCGTCGGCTCGGACCGCTCACGCTGGACAACCTTCAGGACCTTCCCCGGAACTGTCGCTCGTGTGTCTTCTGGGAGCTTGATCCTGTCAGTGGTGAGGCAGCGGTAAAGGCGGGTACGTCAGCGGTCGAGAAGGAGTCGTGGATCTCCGCTGTACTCCTGGACTGGGGGTCGTGCGGAAGAGTCGTCTATGTGGATGACGTCCCCGCGGGTTTCGTTCTTTACGCCCCGCCCGCTTATGTGCCGCGCGCCACGGCCTTTCCCACGAGCCCTGTGTCGCCCGATGCGGTGCAGTTGATGACCGCGTTCATCGTGCCGGGCTACCAGGGCCAAGGGCTGGGGAGGGTGATGGTGCAGACGGTGGCGAAGGATTTGCTGCGTCGCGGGTTCAAAGCGATCGAGGCCTTCGGTGACGCGCGCTGGAAGGCGCCGGCCTGTGTGCTGCCTGCCGATCATCTACTGGCCGTGGGATTCAAGACGGTCCGCCAGCATCCCGCATATCCCCGGCTCAGGCTGGAACTGCGGACGACGCTGTCGTGGAAGGACGACGTCGAGATGGCGTTGGACCGCCTGCTCGGAGCAGTGCAGAAGGAGCCGGCATTGCGCCCCCTCTGAACCGGGAGTTGCTGACCCACCGGGGGTGATGCCTTGAGTCCGGGTCGACGATGTCGTATCTGCGGGGCTGGGGCATCTCATGCGAATGGGCCGACCCGTGAGGATCGGCCCATTCGTGTTTCACGTGAAACACACGCCGCCAGTGAGGCGGTCGGTAGTCATCCGGCGATGAAGTCCTCGAGGTCGCGGATGATCCCGGCCTTCGGCTTGGCACCACGGATGGTCTTGACGACCTCGCCACCCTGGTAGACGTTCAGGGTCGGGATGGACATGACGCCGTACTTGGTGGCCGTACCCGGGTTCTCGTCGATGTTCAGCTTGACGATCTCGATCTTGTCCCCGTACTCCGCGGCAATCGCCTCGAGGGAAGGGGCGATCTGGCGGCACGGGCCGCACCAGGCGGCCCAGAAGTCCACCAGGACGGGCTTGTCGCTCTTGAGGACGTCCTCGTCGAAGGAATCGTCCGTCACGTTCTTCAGGGTGCCGGCCACGGCGGGCTCCTTAACTGGTTGGTGCGTGGGGCGGGTGGGGGTCAGACTGCGGTCTTCTCGGGCTCGGCCTTCTTCTCGTCGGCGAGAGAGGCAAGGAACCTCTCGGCGTCGAGGGCGGCGGCACAGCCCGTACCGGCCGCGGTGATCGCCTGGCGGTAGGTGTGGTCGACCACGTCACCGGCACCGAACACGCCGGTGAGATTCGTACGCGTCGACGGCGCCTCGACCTTCAGGTAGCCCTCGTCGTCCAGCTCCAGCTGGCTCTTGAAGAGCTCCGTACGCGGGTCGTGCCCGATCGCGATGAACAGACCGGTCACTGCCAGGTCCGAAAGTTCGCCGGTCTTGACGTTCCGCAGCTTCAGACCCGAGAGCTTCTGGTCACCCTGGACCTCGGCGACCTCGCTGTCCCAGACGAACGAGATCTTCGGGTCGGCGATGGCGCGCTCCTGCATCGCCTTCGAAGCCCGCAGGGCGTCGCGGCGGTGAACGACCGTGACGGACTTGGCGAACCGCGAGAGGAAGGTGGCCTCCTCCATCGCGGTGTCACCGCCGCCGATCACGGCGATGTCCTGGTCCTTGAAGAAGAAGCCGTCGCACGTGGCACACCAGGAGACACCGCGGCCGGAGAGGGCATCCTCGTTCGGCAGACCGAGCTTGCGGTGCTGCGAGCCGGTGGTGATGATGACGGCCTTCGCCTTGTGGACCGTGCCCGCTGTGTCCGTGACGGTCTTGATCTCACCGGTCAGGTCCACGGAGACCACGTCGTCCGGAATGAGTTCGGCACCAAAGCGCTCCGCCTGGGCACGCATGTTGTCCATGAGCTCGGGACCCATGATGCCGTCCTGGAAGCCCGGGAAGTTTTCGACATCGGTCGTGTTCATCAGCGCGCCACCGGCGGTGACGGCGCCCTCGAACACCAGAGGCTTCAGCGACGCACGGGCGGTGTAGAGCGCCGCGGTGTAGCCGGCAGGCCCCGAACCGATGATGATCACGTTACGGACGTCGCTCACAGCTTGATTCCTCGTCTCTGGTCTGTGTCATCCGACCGGTGGGAGCTTCTGTCGGAACTCTCACCTCACCCAACGGATCCTAAGGGGCGGGCATTCCCGCTGTGCCCGAGTACACGGACATGGTCCTCGGGCAGGCGCGGGGAGATGCACACCGTACGAGATACCACACAGGATGCGGGCGGAGTATGACCCTCAGTCGCGTGTGTAGGCATGCTCCAGCAGAACCTTCGCGGCGGAGGCAGAGGAGGGGCCGGCGACACAGGCGGCATCGACGATGTAGGCGGTTACCCGGGTGTCGTCGTCGGAGGCGTCGGGAAGTACCACCAGCAGAGCTTCTCGCCCCTTGTAGGTGCCTTCCTCCATGGCGAGGGCGGAGTCATCGCGGCCGATCCCGTTGCGGATGCACGCCGGGACCGTGGCCTTGAGCACCCTGGGGCTGGTGGAGGTACCGGGTGCCGACTCCAGCCCGAAGGTCTGCGGGCTGTGCGAGGAGGCGGTCTTCATCTGGCTCTGTGCGAGGAGATCGGACACCTGCTTCTCCAGTTTTCCCTCGGAGAAGGTGTCCGTGGCGGCTGTCTGATGACCGTCCCCCGCGCCCTCGTTCTGGGACGACAGGAAGAAGGTGCCGAGCCCCATAGCCGCGACGGTGAACACCGTCCCCAGCACTGCGGCCCTGTGGCGTCCACGCTGCACGCGGCCCTTGCGACCCGGACCGGTCGTAGAGGACCGAGGGCGCCCAGCGGGGCCGTCCGACGATGCTGGTGCTTCACGCGATACCGATGTTTCACGTGAAACATGAGCGCGATCACCGTCGGGCAAGGCAGGAGAAGCATCGACGGGTTCTGTGTCGACGGATTCTGAGATGTCCCTGGGCTCAGGCGTTGTGGCATGGAGCAGAGCTTCTGCGGCGAGCGCGGCGTCGATACGGCTCGTTACCTCGCCCGGCATGCGGGGTGGCCCCGGCATGGTGCCGAGCAGCCCCTGGATCTCCTCCAGTGAGGCACGGACGTCCGCGCAGAGCTCGCACTCGTCCAGGTGTCGGCGCACAGCGGCGCCCCGGGCGGGCGGCAGGAGTCCCTCGGCGAGGTCGGAGATCTCCTCGACGCCCGGGTGTTCCGTCCTGTCTGCCGTCGAGGTCACGCTCGCCCACCTCCGCCCTTCACAGCCGCTGGGTCATTCGGTCCTGCATCCGGCGGATCCGCTCGACGCGGTCCCGCTGCGGGTGGGACGGATGCCCCCTGCGTCCGGTTCCGTTCCTCGCCCCGTTGCCTGCCGTCACCGCTGCCGTCCGGTCGTAGGTGATGCAGAAGAGGCAGGAGTCTGGCTCTGCCCCGGGCGCAGCGGCTCTTCACCGTGCCGGTGGGCACGTCGAGGATGCGGGCGGCCTCGGCCACCGGATAGCCCTGCATGTCCACGAGGACGAGAGCCGCTCGCTGATCGGGAGGTAACGTCCCCATCGCTTCGATGAGCTGGCGGTGCAGATCGTTCCGTTCCGCGGGAGCCGAAGCGGACTCGTGGGGCTCCAGCAACTGGTCCAGGCGCTCCGTGTCATCGACAGGAGAGGTCTTCCGGGATGCCGCCTTGCGAGCACGGTCCAGACAGGCGTTCACCGTGATCCGGTGCAGCCACGTCGTGACGGCCGACTGGCCTCGGAAGGTGTGAGCGGCCCGGTAGGCGGAGACAAGAGCGTCCTGGACCGCGTCAGCGGCCTCCTCGCGGTCTCCCAGCGTCCGCAGGGCGACTGCCCACAACCGGTCCCGGTGCCGTCGCACCAGTTCGCCGAAGGCTTCGGGATCGCCCTCCACATGACGGGTGAGGAGGTCCTGATCGCTTGCGTCGCGGTGTGTGGTGCCATCCGGCATCGGACCCCCTCCCCTCGCTCGGCGTGGCGTCAGCCGGTGAATTTCAGGTCGGTGATGGCCTGCTTGTAGCCGGGGGCACTGTACGAATCTCCGGGTGCCATGGGCATAGCGGTGAGCCAGACGAGCACGTACCGGGTCTTCACCGGCTTACCGACCTTCACAGCGGCCTTGTCACCGGTTGTCGTCACGGTCCCGAGCTTCTCCATGGAGCTGATCGGGGTCGACGAGCCGACCGAGTCCGTCGCATACAGAGTGATCGTGGTGTGGTCGCCCGTATACCGCAGATCTATCGACGACGACTCGACTGTCTGCTCGGTCCCGAGGTCGTAGACGATGCCCACCCCGGGTTTGTAGGCCGGGTTCATCTCCGGCCCGTCCAGGAAGCTCTTGGTGCGCCAGTAGGTCGAGCTGTCACCGTCGTAGGTGTTGGCCACGTTCCCCGGAGACTGCGCCCCACCCTTCGCGACGTACTCCTGGGCGCCCTGGATCGTGAGCGGCTCGGCAGGCTTGGGCTTGTTGCCGCCCTTGTCGCCCTCGTCCGTCGTCTGCGTCTTGTCGGTGTCGTCCGCGTTGTTGCCCTGGCCGATGAGGGCGTCGGCAAGCTGCCAACTGCCCAGACCGAGCGCGGCGATCAGCAGGGCCGAGACGGCCCACTTCAGTGCCTTGCCCGTGCGGCTCTGCAGGGGAGGAGGCGGAGTCGGCACCGGCTGGGTGACCCCGGGATGCGGCGCCGGGCGGCCGTACGTGCCCTGCTGGTAGGTCGTGCGCTGGTACTCGGGCGGAGTGGTGAACGCGGGCTCCGGCGGGCGGATGCGGGGCATCTCGCCGATCGCCTTCACCAGTTCCTCCGGCGTGGTGCACGGCGACTCGTGACGCGAGGCGGTGGCCCCGTCGTTGACGAGCGCCCGCATCGCGAGCTCGGACAGGCCGCGGTGGACACCGGCCCGCACCTGGTCGGGCGGGATCAGACCGATGTCCTTCGGTAGCCCGGACAGACCGTAGGCGTCGCTCTCGTAAGGCCAGCGCTGGGTGAGAGCGGCGTAGAGGAGGGCACCGATGGACTCGGTGTCGGTGCGCTGCGGTGTGTCGGAGCTGACACCCCGCAGTGCCGCGTTCACGGCGAGGCCGCGGATGCGCCACTGACCGGTCGAAGTGCGCAGTACGGCGTTGGGGTTCAGACGCAGATGGGCGAGGCCCTCGCGGTGGGCCGCGGCCATGGCGGAGGAAATCTGACTGACCATCTGGTAGGCGTCGTACACCTCCAGCGGGCCGGCCGCCAGCAGGGCGGTCAACTCGGTCGCGTCGGGGAGCCATTCGTGGACGACGTAGACGACGTCGTCCTCCTCGACGGCGTCCAGGACCTGAACGAAGCGCGGGTCGCTCAGCAGGGCGGAGGAACGGGCCGAGGCCAGGACGGAGCGGGCACGCGAGTGATCCGCGGGCAGGATGTGCACGCCGACGGCACGGCGGAGCTTCTCGTCCACGGCACGCCAACTGCTGAATCCGTCCAGACGGGTGACGCACTCCTCGAGGCGGTAGCGTCTGGCGAGCTTGTGACCGCTGTGCAGTTCGAGCGGCGGCATCTTCCCGGAACCGTCGATGCCGGTCTCGGTGTTCTCCTGTGCCGCGTCGCTGTCCGTTTCCTGCTCCTGGTTCTTGGCCACCCCGTCGGCCGTGGACTGGTCCGCCTGCGCGGTCAGCGACTGGTCGTCGCTGTTGTCTGCCACGTCGACGGCAGCTGTGCTCCGTTCCGCCACCGTCGTTCCCTGCCTCCCCATCCATGTACGCGTCGTGCGACGGCCCGTACGCGCCGTCCGACGCCGAACCCAATTGTGCCCACAGTCCGCCGCTATGCACGACACGCAAGGGCCGACGATGGTTGTGCGCCTACCCCCGCCTCAGCGTCCCAGCCGCCCGCGGACCATACCGACCAGCGAGTTGACCTCCACGATGCGCATCCGGCGCGCGGCGACGAAGAAGACGCCGAGCAGTACGGCTCCACCGACCAGCAGCGCGGCGAAGGAACCGCCGGCGCCCTGACCGAGGGTGCGCCCGATCCCGTAGCAGGCCGCACCGGCGAGGAGAGCGGCCGGAACCGAGGCGATGCACAGCCGGGCGTACGTCCGCAGGACGCGGGCGCCGTCCAGGTCTCCGCCCAGCTTCGTGCGCAGCCGCCGCCAGGCGATACCGACGCCGGCCGCGTAGGCCACACCGTACGAGGCGGCCATGCCGACCACGGCCCAGCGGGCCGGGAGGACGAAGTAGCAGGCCGCTGAGGCGACCGCGTTGACCGCGGCCACGATGACCGTGTTGTAGAAGGGGGTTCGGGTGTCCTCGTAGGCGTAGAAGGCGCGCAGGACGACGTACTGCACGGAGTAGGGAATCAGGCCGAGGCCGAAGGCCATCAGCATGTAGCCCATGTTGGTCGCTTCGCTGGTGCCCGAGGAGCCGAAGATCAGGGTGCACATCGGGATGCCGAGCGCGATGAAGCCGAAGGCGATCGGCACGATCGCGACGGCCGTGGTGCGCAGGCCCTGGGAGATGTCGTCCCGGACGGCGCCGCCGTCGTCCTCTGCCGCCGAGCGGGAGATACGGGGCAGCAGGGCGGCCATCAGGGAGACGGTGATGATGGCCTGGGGCAGGCCCCAGATCAGCTGGGCGTTGGCGTAGGCGGCGAAGCCGGTGCCCCGGACGTCGGAGTCCAGGCCGGCAGCGGTGGAGAGCTGGGTCACGACCAGCGCGCCCGCCTGGTTGGCGAGCACGAAAAGGATGGTCCACTTGGCGAGCATCGCCGCCTTGCCCAGCCCGTGGCCCTTCCAGTCGAAGCGCAGACGGATACGGAATCCCGTTTCGCGCAGGTACGGGATCATGGCCAGGGCCTGGACGACGAGGCCGAGCAGGATACCGATGCCGAGGAGACGCTGGCCCTCCGGCGGGATGCTCGTGACGGTCATCTGCGAGTTGGCGGCGGTGCCGTAGACGTAGATGAACGTACCGAGCGTCACGATGATGACGATGTTGTTGAGGACCGGGGTCCACATCATCGCGCCGAACCGGCCGCGCGCGTTGAGGATCTGGCCCATCACCACGTGCACGCCCATGAAGAAGATCGAGGGCAGGAAGTAGCGGGTGAAGGTGACGGCGACCTCGTTGGCCGCGGGGTCGGAGGCGACCGGGTTCGACAGCGCCCGGACGAGGAGTGGCGCGCCGAGCCACGCGGCGGCGGTGAGTGCGGCCAGGGCCGCCATCACGAGGGTCAGCAGCCGGTTGGCGTACGCGACGCCGCCGTCGGCGTCGTCCTTCATGGCACGGACGAGTTGCGGCACGAAGACGGAGTTGAGGCCGCCGCCGACGGTGAGGATGTAGATCATGGTCGGCAGCTGGTAGGCGACCTGGAACGAGTCGCCGAGGAGGCCCAGACCGAGCGCCGAGACGATCAGCGCGGACCGGATGAAACCCGTGAGGCGGGACACCATCGTGCCCGCCGCCATCACGGCACTGGACTTCAGCAGCCCTCCGGCCCGGCCGCCCTTCTTCGCGGGCGCCGCGGGAGCCGGTTCCGGCGCGGGGGCCTCGGCGACCGGAGGCGGCGTGGCGCCCGCGTAGTGGCCGGGGGCCGCGGAGGCCGTGCCGGGCGCGGACTCGTAGGGCCGGCCGGGGTGCCCCCCGCCCTGCTGCTGGTCGCGGAAGAGGTGGGCGAAGGCGTCGGGCTCATGACGTTGCTCCCCGACCTGGCCGACCAAGTCGTCCACGCCCACGAACTGCGTCGTGCGGGGGTCGTCCCCGTGCGGAAGGTGTCGGGACGGGCCGTCCGGCTCCGGCGCGGGGGCCTGGGCCCACACCCGGGGGTCGGGCGCGTAGGGCGACCGGGGCGGCTGCCCGTACAGCGGCTGCTGAGGGGGGTAGG
>NZ_LIQT01000335.1 GCF_001418415.1 Streptomyces hirsutus | reverse complement strand
GGGCCCGCGGCTTGCGGCACTACTGCCGGCACTACTGGGCACTACTGCTGGTACGGCTGCTGGTGCTGCCGGGGCGGCTGTCCGTACGCCTGACCGCCGCCGGGGCCGCCCGCGGCCTGCGCCTGCAACTGCTCGGCCTGCTCCGCGGTCACCTTCGACTCGGCGCCGCAGAAGGTGCACTGCGTCGCGTACTTCGTCGAGACCGGGAACAGCGGCACGAAGAACAGCGTGAACTTCGTGACCCGCTTCCTGAGCGTGTGCGCGGAGGGATTCCCGCACTGGGAGCACACCAAGGTGAGGATCGCGAGTTGGTGGAGGTACCCCTTGGTGCCGAAAATGATCATGTCATCGCTCCTGTCCCGGGCCACCGCCCAACCGTCCACTGCCGCTACCACTGCCACTACTACGAAAGTACTGGCCGTAAACCGTCGGTGGGCGATCGGCGAGTGATCAGTGGGCGGTCGGCAGTGGGGCGGGCCGGAGACTGCCGTACTGCTCCGGGCCCTCCCGGATCCTTCGGCACCTCACGCCGGGGCGGGCGACGGCATCCTCGTCGGGACCGTCGGCAGCGGCCGCCGCGGCCGCGCGGTTCACACCGTGAACTTCACGGCTTCCAGCCAGACGTCGTTGTCGAGGGTGCCGCCGAAGGTGTAGTCGGGGCGGGGCTTGCTGCACGTCCGCTGACTCCAGTCGCCCTGGCGGAGGCGGACGGTGTGGCAGACCTCGCCGCTGCCGACGTTGATGGCGAAGCCCAGCATGTTCGGGGCGTTCCGCTTCGAGCTGCCGATGTAGAAGTTCTTGCCGTCGCCGGTGATGGCCGTCCAGCTCGGCTGCCACTCACCCCGGCCGTCGACCGGCTTCGACGAGTGACGGAACGCGTTGGCGGCCGACCCGTCGACGCCGTGTACCGCGATGTTCAGGGCCTTGATCGGCCGGTTCTGGCCCGACGTACCGGCGATCGTGCCGTCGCACACCGGCTTCTGCCAGCCCTGCCCGGCGACGTAGGCGCGGTAGCAGATGTGCCGTCCGGACGGGTCGTTCCTGGCGAGCCGTTTCACGGCACTGGCGGCGGTGTCCTGCGGGGGCTTGGCCGTGACGGTGGTGGTGTCCTTCGGAGGCGTCGCGGTCACGGTGACGGTGACGCCCCCACCGCTCTTCGCCCCCGGGGTGTCCGTCGGCTGCGGCTTCGGCTGCGGCTTGTTTTTGTCCTTGGCCTTGCTTTTGTCCTTGTCCTTGTCCTTGTCCTTCGGCTCGGCCGACGGCGAGGCGGACGTCGGGCTGGGCGAGGGCGGGAGCGGCCGCGGGGGCGTCTCGAGGGTTGGTGACACCTCGGCCGAAGGCGAACTGCTCGCACGGGCGGCGGCCTGTTCCTGGTTCCCGCCGCCGTCCGATCCGCCGCTGCCCAGGATCACCAGCGGTACGACGACCAGCGCGGCCACACCGAGGGCCACCGGCCCGACGACCAGGGGCCTGCTGAGCAGCCCGGGGCCCTCGAACTCGTCGTCCGACTGCCGCGAGGCGGTCCTGCGAGCAGGCTTCGGCGGCGGTACGGGGCGGGCGGCCGGCTCCGACCGGGATGCCGACCCGGAGCCCGAATCCCAGCCCAGTCCCCTACCCATACCCACACCCGTACCCACCCCCGAACCCGGCCCGGCCCCGGACTCCGGTCCCGACCCTGATCCTGATCCCGGGCCATCGGACGGAGGCGGGGGCGGCGGCCCCTCGGGCTCGGGAAGCGCGTACGCCGCCTCGTCGAAGTCGTCGTGGGCATCCTCGTGGGCGTCGACGCCCGGAGCGACCGCGGGACCGGTGTCACCGGCGGGCCCGTCGTCGTCGGCATCGTCAAGGGCGTCCCTCTTCACGAGGGACGGTGCTGGTACTGGTGCCGGTGCCTCCGGCTCCTGCTGTTCCAGCAGCGAGCTCGAGCCGTCCGGGGAGACCTCGACGAACGCCACGTACCCCGCGGCGGGGTCGGAGATCGCCGCCGTGACGGTGATGCCCCGGTCGCGCGCGTGCCCGTGCAGCGTGTCGAGGATCGCGGCGTCGACCGCCTCCCCCTCCGCCACCGGCACGGGTTCACCGTCGATGGCGGCGGAGCCGTCACCGGAGATGACCACCGTGAAGTGCGGGGACGACTCGGGCGCGCTCCCGGACTCGGTGTGTTCCCCTCCGTCGACCGGCTCGTCCGCTTCGTCACGGCTCATAAGCGTTCCTCTCTGACGTTCCCGGCCGCATGACGCGGCCGGGTCCGTATCGGCATGGCCCGGGTACCGCAACGGGTGCCGGAGGAAAATGGTTCAACTCCCCGGCGACAAGCGGGATAACAGCGAAACCGGCGACGACACGGGACGGAATGGCGTATTCCGTCAAAGTGGTCGGCGACGGAGTCTTGACTTACTAGAGTCCGAGGGTGAACGCCTACGAGAATTCCGTTCGTTTCGCTGTGCTGGGGCCGGTCCGGGCATGGCGCGGGAAACAGGAACTGGACCTCGGCTCGCCGCAGCAGAGAGTCGTGCTGGCGGCGCTGTTGTTACGCCGCGGACACCCGGTACCGCTCGGTGAACTCATCGACGCCGTCTGGGGCGCGGAGCCGCCCGCAGCCGCCGTGTCCGTGCTGCGGACTTATGTGTCGCGCCTGCGCAAGGTCCTGGAGCCCGACCGGAATTCGACAGAGCCGCCCCGGACGGTCGTCTCCGTAGGGGACGGATACGTGCTGCACGTTGCGGACGACGCCCTGGACCTGGTCGTGTTCCAGCAGCGGGTCGCCCGGGCGAAGAAGCTGCGCGGCGCCGGAGACCTGTCCGGCGCCGCGGAACTGCTGCACGCCGCGCTCGACGGATGGCAGGGAGACGTGCTGGCCGGACTCAACGGCCCGCTGGCCGAGTCGGCGCGCTCCTGGTTGGGCGAGGAGTGGCTGACTGTGGTGGAGACGCGGCTGGACCTCGACATCGAGCTCGGACGTCACCACGAGGTGATCGGCCCGCTGATCACGCTCTCCGGCAGACACCCGCTGCGAGAGCAACTGTGCCGGCTGCTCATGCTGGCGCTGTACCGGTCCGGGCGGCAGGCCGAGGCACTGGCCGCTTACCGCGGGGCACGGAATGTCCTGGTGACGGAGCTGGGCATCGAGCCCGGCGCCTCGCTGCAGGATCTGCACGACCGCATTCTGGCGGCCGACCCGGCCCTGATACCCGACCCGGCCCCGGGTGCGACTTCCGCCCCGGCGCCGGCTCCGGCACCGGCTCCGCACCGGCAGGTCCGGTCGTCCGGGCCCTCGGTGATATCCGAGCCGTCCGATGCCGTCCTGGTGAACGTCCCGGTGGACGGGACGGTGGACGGTGGCACGGCGGCGGACGAGCCGGAGTCGGACGGCCCGGCCGACCGGCAGGCGGACGGGGCCGGCCACACCGGCCACACCAACCGTTCCGACCCGAATGACCCCCCGCCCGGAGTCACCCGCCCCGCGCAACTGCCCGCCGATCTCCCTACCTTCGCCGGACGGCACGCCGAACTCGACCGGACCAGCGCCCTGTTGCCCGAGGACGGAAGTCCCCCGACGACCGTCGTGATCAGCGCGATCGGCGGCATGGGCGGCATCGGCAAGTCCGCCCTGGCCGTGCACTGGGCCCATCGGATCGCCGACCGCTTCCCCGGCGGCCAGCTCTACATCAACCTGCGCGGTTTCGACCCGACCGGCTCGGCGGTGACGCCGGACGAGGCCGTCCGCATCTTCCTCGACGCGCTCGGCGTCCCCCCGATGCGGATTCCCGCAGGTCTCGACGCACAAGTGGCTCTGTACCGCAGCATGCTCGCGCAGCGCAGGGTGCTGATCCTGCTCGACAACGCCCGCGACACCGAGCAGGTCCGCCCACTGCTGCCCGGCTCCCCGGGCTGCCTGGTCATCGTCACCAGCCGCAATCGGCTCACCGGCCTGGTCGCCGGCGAAGGGGCGCACCCCCTGACGCTGGACCAGCTGACCCCCGCCGAGGCGCACGACCTGCTGGCCCGGCGCCTCGGCACCGACCGGCTGGCCGCGGAACCGGAGGCGGCGGACGAGATCATCACGCGGTGCGGCCGGCTGCCGCTGGCGCTCGCCATCGTCGCCGCCCACGCCCGTGCCCACCCCGCCTTCCCGCTCAGCGCCATCGCCGACGAGGTGAGCGACAGCCACGGCAGTCTGGACGCCTTCGCCGGCGGCGACGGCATCAGCACCGACGTACGGGCCGTGTTCTCCTGGTCGTACAAGGCGCTGCCCGCCCCGGCGGCACGCCTGTTCCGGCTGCTGGGTCTGCACTTCGGACCGGACATCTCCGCGCCCGCCGCGGCCGGTCTCGCCGGGCTCTCGCTGCGTGAGGCCCGCGGCCTCCTCGCCGAGTTGACCCGTGCCCACCTGCTCACCGAACACTTCCCCGGCCGCTACACCCTGCACGACCTGCTGCGCGTGTACGCCGCCGAACGGGTCCGCGCCGAGGAGACACCCGAGGAGCGGGACCTGGCCGGCCGGCGGTTGCTGGCCTGGTACCTGTACACCGCTGACGCCGCCTACCCGCACATCACCCCGAAGCGCCGCCGCATCCCCCTGGAACCGCTGCCCGAGGGGTGCCGGCCGCTGGAGTTCACGACGCACGAACAGGCGCTCGACTGGTGCGAGACCGAACGGCCCCACCTGGTCGCCGCGGTGCACCGGGCCGCCGCGTCCGGACATGCGGGCATCGCGTGGCGGCTGCCCGCCGTCCTGTGGGGGTTCTTCTACCTCCGCAGCCATATCCAGGACTGGCTCGACACCGCGCGTACCGGCCTGGCCGCCGCCCGCGACGCCAGCGACCGGGAGGGCGAGGCCCAGGGCCTCGCCGACGTGGCCGCCGCGCTGCGCAGCTCCGGCAGCCTCGACGAGGCCATCGAGCACCTGCACCTGGCGCTGGCCCTGTTCCAGGAACTCGGGGACATGAAGGGCAGGTCGACGGTGATCGGAAACCTGGGCGACTCCTACCTGCAGGCCGGCCGGCTCGGCAAGGCCGTCGAGTACACCCGCAGGGCGCTGGCCCTCGACCGCGTCGAGCGCAGCGTGTGGGGGGAGGGCATCGCCCTGTGCAACCTGGGCGACGCCTACCAGCGGCTCGGCAGGTACGACGACGCCCTCGACTGTCTCGAACGGGCGCTGGTCGTCCTGCGCGCCAGTGACAACCGCTGGGTCGAGGGCGTGGCCTTCGACGTCCTCGGCACGGTCCACCATCGGCTCGGCCACTATGAGGAGGCCGTCGAGTACTACCACCTGGCGCTCGCGACGCACCGGGACATCGGCAACCGGTGGGGTGAGGGCCACACGCTGGGCAACCTCGGTGAGGCCCATCTCGACGCCGAGGAGCCGGAGGCCACCCGGACGAGCTGGCGCCAAGCCGTGGAGATCTTCATGGAGCTGGGTCATCCGGACGCGGAGAAGGTCCGCGCGCGGCTCGCCCGCCTGCAGGACGGCCCGGCCGACGCCCGTACCCGAAGGGCTGCGCCGAAACGGACCGCCTGACATGGATCTCCTTCGATCATGAGCCCCCGCCGCGCAGTCGCCGGGGTGCACCCGCACAACGGGAAAGAGATATGGACGGTTCAACTCCGGTGTCTTTTTGGGAGTTGAACCGTCCATGGGCTCGCGACGGGGGCCTCAGTACCTCAGCGCACCTCGCGGTAGATGCGCCCGCTCGCGTTGGCGACCGCCCCGTCGTAGAGACCCGTCCGGTGGGTCTCGGTGGACAGCACGAACCACGCGTAACGCTCCAGGAAGTCCAGGCCGTTCAGCATCTCGGTCGAGGACCGGACGAAGGCGGTCTGCTCCTGCTCGCTGGGGTAACGCGGAGTGTCCTGGGAGAAGTCGATCAGGGCGTACTCCGTGAGCCAGACCGGTTTGCCGTAGCGGTCGTGCACGGCCTGGAGATAGCCGCGCAGCTGGTTGACGGCGTCGGGGCCGAAGTCGGCGCCGTACCAGTGCAGGGGGATGAAGTCGACGCGCAGACCGCGCTGTTCGGCCCCCTTCATGAACCGGTCCAGCCAGCCGCCCTCGAGGTCGCCGCCGGAGGCGACCGCGGGCGCGCCCAGGCGCAGGCCGGTGGACTCCAGCCGGGGCCACAGGTCCAGCGCCTGTTCGGGCGACATGGTGGCCTGGCCCGGATGGTCCGGCTCGTTGAAGCCGAGCAGCGCCTTTCCTTCCTTGGCGGCCTGGCCCAGTTCGGCGTCGGTGACCGAGTCGGGGCCCCAGATCATCGGGACGTACTCGACGCCCTCCGGCCTGGTGACGCCGTTGGTGGAGGAGGCCCAGTTGTAGTACCAGGACGAACCGGAGTCGGCCAGCGCCTCGGAGGCGCCCGCGACGGGGTTCAGGCTGATGCCCTTGCGGGAGGCGGCCGGGGTGCCGCCGCCCCCGCCGGGCTGCTCGATGACCGCGGGGCCGGGCGGGGGCGAGGCATCGGTGTCGGCCGGGGCGCCGCCGTTGCCGTGGAAGGCGACCGTCATACCGGTGCACTGCCGGCACTGGTAGACGACCTGATTGCCCTGCTCGGCGTCGTGCTTGGACCAGCTGTACGCGGTCGGGCACTTCGTGGCCAGCGCGTCGCTGTAGGGCGTCTTCGCGTCCCGGTTCGGGTTGACGCACACCAGCGGCCGGCCGGTGGCCTCGTCCTTGACAAGGTTGTCGGCGGGACAGGCGGCGAGCAGGTCCTCGACACACCCCGCCGAGGTGCACTCGCCGGACTCCGGTGGTGTCACGCCGTCGGGGGTGATGGTGATCGGCGACGCGACGGCGTTGACGTAACTGACGTTGTACCAGGGCGCCAGGCTGTCCTTCGGATCGAAGTTGAACTCAGCCAGCCCGGTGGGTTGTTCACCGGTGGAGCAACGGTCGGAGTACGGCCCGCAGTCACCGACGGCGCAGTGGAACGTGCTGCCCTCCTCGCCGGTGCAGCCTTCGCGGGCGAAGAACTTGCCGCGCCAGTGCCCGGCACCGGAGTGCTCGGGGATCGTGACGGTGGCCGACTGGCCCGGGTCCAGCGTCGGCAGCCCGGTGAGCTCGGCCGACCCGTCGGCGTTGACCGTGCTGCCGATCCAGATACGGTTGTCCGTCTTGTTCTGGAACGTGACGGTGTGCTCGGCGGCCTCGGCGGCCGGCGTGCCGGCGATGCTCACACCGTCGGAGCGCTGGCTCTGCATCAGCAGGGCGGTGCCGGTCACACCGACGATCACCAGTAACAGGGCCAGGAGGAATGATGTGCGTCTGCGCATGAAATGTGTCTCTCCGTCGGGTGTGCGCGGATCTCTTGCGCGGGTCCGGCGAGCAGCAGTCGTCCCGCGCCCGCACGACGGACGGGCACGCCGGATGGTTCACCGCGGTGCCGGACAGTCGCCCCGCCGTTGAACCGTTCGCACCTCCGATCCGTGGTATTCGGTGCTGAGAGGAGTGGCGACCATGGCAGACAGCACCCCGGCTCCCCGCCGACCGAACCGGCCGGAGGAGAGCAAGGAGTCCGCGCTGGCGCGAGAGCTGATCAGCGCCGAGTACCGTCAGTCGAAGAACGAGCCTCGAGGTCCTGCGGAGGAACCGACGCTTGGGGCGCACAGTGCGACCATGGCAGACAGCACCCCGGCTCCCCGCCGACCGAACCGGCCGGAGGAGAGCAAGGAGTCCGCGCTGGCGCGAGAGCTGATCAGCGCCGAGTACCGTCAGTCGAAGAACGAGCCTCGAGGTCCTGCGGAGGAACCGACGCTTGGGGCGCGCGCCTTGAGAGCGCTGCGTGACATGTGGCGCAGTCTCAGAGGCGGCTCGCGAAGTGGACCGTCGCACGGGTCGGCCAATGACGCGTACGACGGCGGGATGCAGGCGGCTGGTCCGTATGTCGGCATGGCGCAGTCCAACGGTCCGGTGTCCGGCCCGACGGCCGAGCGGCAGTGGGCGCCTGCCCCCGAGCAGGGCAGCGGCCGAACCGTGGACGACATCCGGGCCGATGTCGATCTGCTGTCGCTGGATCGAAAAGCCTTCGAAGACGCGGTCCTCCATCATCTGAGGAACAACGACGAGTGGGGGAAGGCCTACGCTCTGCCCCCGTTGAACACGTCTTACACCGCGCAGTACGCCAACAACGCGTACGGCAGGGAGTTGACGGGGGAGAGCTCCTCTGCCCTGAGCCCCGTTCCGGCGGGACAGGACGCCCCGCGACTCGACCTCCCGGAGCACGTGAGCCTGCCGGACGGCAACGGGTTGTGGGACGCCGCTTCCATGAGGTTGATGGAGAGGGCCGCGGCCACCGACGACGAGCAGCGCGCGGCCTTCAGTGAACGCTTCACGCGTCCGGCGACTCCATTGGTCGCCCAGCAGGACTCGCCGTCGCCCAGTGCCGTCCTGCGCAGCCCGGGTGGGAACGAGGCGGTCTATGACGGTAATGCCTTCAACATCATCGAGCAGAGGCCACCGTCGAGCACCGCCCCGGTGAGCGGTACGCCGGCGACCGCGCCCTCGAGCCCGATGGATCCTCTGGTGAGTCCTCCGGTGAGTCCTCCGGTGAGTCCTCTGCTCGATCCGGTGAGTCCTCTGCTCAATCCGGTGAGTCCTCTGCTCGATTCGGCGAGGCCGGTCGGTCCGATGGATCCTCCGGTGAGTTTCCAGACCCCCATGAGGCCGATCACCCCGCTGTCCCTCGACGATCGGTCTTCGGAGTCTCTCCCCTCCTCCCTGCTCGGCGCCGCCGGGCTCGCTGCCGTTCGCGACAAGCCCGCCGGGTCACCCTCCCCGTCTCCAGCTCCAGCTCCAAAGAGCTGGCAGCCGTCATCCGCCGCCCCCACTCGGCCATCGGGCAAACGAAGGTAGGCACGCCGAGGCGACCACCGAAGCTCCCGCTCCGCGGCCGGTGAACCGAGGCGGTGCCGCATCAGTCGGGCTCGGGGTGTGCCGTTGTCACCTTCACTGCGGCGCCCAGCCGGGGGCGTCTGACTCGGTGATGCCGGTCCGTGGAAGGCGTATGCCCCGTGTCGATTCCCGCGGGGCAGGACCGGTTCCGAAACCCTTTGCGACCTTCATGAACCCCGTCGCGGATGGACCCGTTGTGCTCCACATCCGGGGTGGTCCAAGGTGCCGGCCGGACCGAAGCAGCCGGGCAAGCGAGTCAGATGGAAGGTCGTGTCAACCATGCCGATGGAGAACCTTGAGGCGATCGGGGCCGAGCGGGACCTTGCCGCGGTGGGACAGTCCGCTGGGCAGGAGGAGGCCCCTGCCCAGCCGCTGTTCATCCTTTACATGGAGGGCCCCGCTTACGGGCAGACACTGCGGCAACTGACCCTGTGGACGCATCACGTGCTGCTGCCCGTCTACGGCAGGGAGGTCACCTCCACGGCGCCGTGGTGCTCCAGTTGGTGGGAGCATCCTGAAGCCGTCGCCCAACTGCACGGGCTGTGGCTGGCCTGGATCGACCTGACCGGTCCGAAGTCCCCGATGGCAGGCCCCGCCAGCTGGCACCGCGACTACCTGTCCCCGGTCATGGCCAGTCTGCGGGACCCGCAGGGCCCGTTCGCCGGATGCAAGCCCGGTATGCACCGTCCCAAGGACACACCCCCCATTGACGCCATGGACCCGTTCGGGCCGCCTCCCCCGTCACCGGGTGAGGGCGTCCACGCCTGAAGTCGTACTCGGTACGGGCCGCCTGCTGCGACGGTACGTCGAGCCGCTCCGTGAGGCCGACGCGGGCGGAGGGGGAGGGGTGGCGGTCCAAAGGGGTCCAGGGCTTCGACGGTGGGCTTCTCTTTCGGACGGTGCATGCCGGGCTTGCAGCTGGCGAAGGGGCCCGAGGGATCCCGAAGGGAAGCCATCAAGTGAGTCCTTGACCCATTCCTGTTCACTGCGGACACCCCGAACGGTGTTGGGCGTCCTGGTCGCCCGCTTTCGCTCCGCGTCCGGCGGCACGGATCGTGTCCGTGGTCCGGGAAGGCGGGTGAGGGTTTCCTCACGCCCGGGGGTATCCGGTCCGGCCTGGACGGTCCGATCCCGCATCCATCGCTCCGGTGGGTGCGGGGCGTTCGCCGGATTCGACAGGGGGACAGGGAGCTTGAGGCTGACCTCACCGTCCGGCGTGATGCGGATCGTCTCGTTCCCGTACCGCTTCCCGCTCTCCCCGTCCGCCCGCAGAAACCAGCGTGCCGCCTCCCACCGCCCACGCCACCGGGTCTCGGTGAGCTCTGCGGCGGGCAACTGGTGCCGCATCCGGGCCAGGCGCCCGCCGCCGCGCACCACGTGCACCCTCCCGGCCTCCCCGTCGGCGCGTTCCCGCTCCAGCCGGTCCTCCAGCACCCGTAGGCGGCGGGCCCTGGCGTGCCACTCCCGCCTGCTGCGATATCCACCCGGGGCTCTCTTCGAACCCTCCTGGCCGAGCGGCAGTGACAGCCGGTGGCGCAGGGTACGGATACCGGCTTGCAGGGACTGGAGGTGGGCGAGCGTGCAGCGGTGGGCCGGCGCCCACTGCTCATGCGTCGCCCTGGTGATCGCACCCGCCCACCGGGCCAACGACAACGGCGTCAACTCCCGCTTGCGCCCTGCCCACGCTTCGGCACCGTGATCGGGGCCGTCGCGGCAGCGCGCCTTCAGGTCACGGGAGGCCAGCGTGCCCCAGATACGTGCCCACCCGCCGCAGCACCTCCTCATCGGTGGCGGTGAGCTGTCTGAGCCGGGTACGGATGGCCACCTCCGACGGGCCGGGCACCACGGACGGCGCCGCGAGCTCCGCATGAACGTTCCCTCGGGTGGAGATCGGGCCTCGTCGCGTCCGGCGCCACAACGCACTTGCGGCGCTCGGGGTTCACCCCCTTCAGGAGACAGCGGCCGGAATCTCTGAACCCTTGCCGCTCCGGTGCCGTTGTGCTGATGACTCCGTGAGGGGGTTGTGTTCAACGGTGTCGTGTTCCCACGATCCGATCCGTGAACGAGGAGGAAGTGCTACATGTCAGGAAACAATTCGGACGACAGTTTCTATACGGCACAGAGCGGCGGGAGCCGCCGGAGCGGCAGGAGCGGCAGGACCCACCAGAGCAGCAGTTCCGCCGAGCGGGAGCGTCAGAGCAGCAGCAGCCCGGAGAGCGACGGCTCCGGGCCCTACCCGCCCTCCACGTCGAGCAGTTCGCGGCAGTCCCAGTCGCAGTACTCGCAGTCGCAGTACTCCCAGTCGCAGTACTCGCAGTATTCTCAGCCGCCCGCTGCCGCCCCGACCGGCGACAGCGGCTGGACGCGCGCTTCCAACGCCGCCCTGGCGGCGGCTCCGCTGGCGGGGCAGTCGGCCGCCATGCTCGCGGCGCAGTACTCGTCCGACCCCACCGCCGCCGTGCAGGGCTACGGCGGCGGTGGGGTCGGAC
>NZ_LIQT01000334.1 GCF_001418415.1 Streptomyces hirsutus | reverse complement strand
GGGCATGTCGGGATGGTACGAGGGTGGGGGCGGGGCGGCCCAGGGGTTTTCGCCCCGCCGCCCCTGTCCGGCGGTCCCATCGTCCTCAGGAGGTCCGCTTGTCCGCCCCGTCGCCCCGGCCCGTCCCATGAGGGCGCGACCGGGGGCGACGGGAGCTGGTCCGGTTCCCGCTAGGGCACCACCACGATCTTCCTGCCCTCACCCCTCGCGAACTGCTCCAGCGCCTCCGGATACCGGTCCAGCGGCACACGGTCGCTGATGAAGACGTCCGGGTCCAGGACACCGGTCGCGAACAGCTCCGCCGCCCGCTCGTAGCTGTGCAGCACCGCCATCGACCCGGTGATCGTGATCTCCTGGTTGTAGATGCGGTACGGGTCGATCGTCACGCGCGTCGCGTAGTCGGCGACGCCGAACTGCAGGAAGGTGCCGGCCTTGGCGACCCGGTCCAGGCCGTCCTGGATCGCCGCCGCGTTGCCCGTCGCGTCGATGACGAGGTCCCAGCCCTGGGGGCGGTCCAGTTCGTCCGGGTTCGCGGCCGACGCCGAGACGCCGAGACTGCGGGCCGTCTCCAGGCGGGCCGGATTGAGGTCGACCATGTCCACGCTCGCCGCGCCGGTCCGCTTGGCCAGCTCCAGCATCATCAGCCCCATCGTTCCGGAGCCGTAGATCAGGACGTGCGCGCCGAGGCGGGACTGCAGCACGTCGTAGCCGCGCACCGCGCAGGAGAGCGGCTCGATCAGGGCCGCGTCCTGGGTGCGGACGTGCTCGGGCAGCTTGACGCAGTTCGCCACCGGGGCCACCGCGTACTGGGCGGCCCCGCCCGCCGTGGTGACACCGATCGCGGCCCAGCGCTCGCACAGGTTGTTGTGACCGGTACGGCAGTAGCGGCACTCGTAGCAGTACAGGGAGGGGTCCACGGCGACCTGGTCGCCCAGCGACACCTCGGTGACCCGGGAGCCGACGCCGACCACCTCGCCGGCGAACTCGTGCCCCGGCACGATCGGCAGCTTGGGGGCGAACTCGCCCTGCAGGATGTGCAGGTCCGTGCCGCACAGCCCGCAGGCCGCGACCTCGACGACGACCTCGCGGGGTCCTGGCGTCGGGTCCGGGACCTCGGCGACGACGGCCCGGCCCACGGACTCGATGACGGCGGCCTTCATTTCACGGCTCCCAACGACAGGCCCTGGACGAGTTTGTCCTGGGCGGCGAACCCCGCGGCGAGCACCGGCAGGGAGATGACGAGCGACGCGGCGCACACCTTGGCGAGGAAGAGGCCCTGGCTGGTGATGAAGCCGGTCAGGAAGACGGGGGCGGTCTCGGCGACCACGCCCGTCAGGACCCGGGCGAACAGCAGTTCGTTCCAGCTGAAGATGAAGCAGATCAGGGCGGTCGCCGCGATGCCGGGCATCGCCATCGGGGCGATGATGCGGGCCAGCACCGTCGGCAGCCGCGCTCCGTCGATCTGGGCGGCCTCGATCACCGCGACCGGGATCTCCGAGAGGAACGAGTGCATCATCCACACGGCGATCGGCAGGTTCATGGAGGTGTAGAGCAGGACCAGGAGCCAGATATTGTCGAGCATCCCGGCGTTCTTGGCGAACAGGTAGAGCGGCAGCAGACCCGCCACGACCGGCAGCATCTTGGTGGACAGGAAGAAGAACAGGACGTCCGTCCACCGCTTCACCGGGCGGATCGACAGGGCGTATGCCGCCGGGAGGGCGAGCAGCAGGACCAGGATCATCGAGGCCACGGACGCCACCGTCGAGTTGATCAGCGACGGCCAGGGGCTCGCGCCGCCGCCCGCGCCGAAGAACTCCCGGTAGCCGTCCAGGGTGAGGGCGGCGGCGAAGGACGGCGGGTTGGTGGCCGCGTCCTCCTCGGAGTGGAAGGACGTCAGCGCCATCCAGGCGATCGGCAGGAAGAAGACGATGCCGGCCAGCCAGGCGACCAGGCCGAGCCCCGCTCCCTTGCGGTTCCGGGTCCGCGGCCGGCCGCGGTCGGGTGCAGCGACGGTACTCATGCGCGGGACGCCTCCTCGCGGAACAGGGACGACACGACGCGCAGTGCGAAGGTCGCGATGATGATCGAGCCGATGACCACCAGCACACCGGCGGCCGAGGCCAGACCGTTCTCGTGGGCCTGGTAGAAGGTCTGGTACACGGTGTACGGGAGGTTGGCGGTGCCCAGGCCGCCGGACGTGATCGTGAAGACCGCGTCGAAGTTCTGCACGATGTAGATCGACCCGAGCAGGGCGCCCAGTTCGAGGTAGCGGCGCAGGTGCGGCAGGGTCAGATGGCGGAAGATCTGCCAGTCGCTCGCCCCGTCGACCCGGGCCGCCTCGATCTGCTCCTGGTCCCGGCTCTGCAGGCCGGCGAGCAGGATCAGCATCATGAACGGCGTCCACTGCCACACCAGCGCCGCCTCCACCGCGAGCAGCGGCGTGTCCGAGATCCAGTCGGGCTGCGGGCCGCCGACGTAGTGCAGCAGGCCGTTGAACAGGCCGTACTCCGGGTTGTAGAGGACGTGCTTCCACAGCAGGGCCGCCGCCACCGGCACCACCAGGAACGGGGCGATGAGCAGGGTGCGGACGATGCCCCGGCCGTGGAACCTCCGGTCGAGCAGCAGGGCCAGCAGCAGACCGAGGACCAGGCTGGCGAGGACGACCGCCACCGTCAGCAGGATCGTCGTCCAGACCGACCGGCGCAGGTCGGAGTCGCCGAGCACCTCACCGTAGTTCGCGAAGCCGGCGAACTCCCGGGCGTCGGGGTAGAGGGAGTTCCAGTCGAAGAAGGAGATCACCAGCGTCGCCACGAAGGGCAGCTGGGTCACCGCGATCATGAAGATCAGGGCGGGCAGCAGCGGGGCCCTGGTGGCCCAGCCG
Source organism: Streptomyces hirsutus (assembly GCF_001418415.1). GTDB lineage: Bacteria > Actinomycetota > Actinomycetes > Streptomycetales > Streptomycetaceae > Streptomyces > Streptomyces hirsutus. Next base: position 17,490 of record NZ_LIQT01000334.1, on the reverse strand, counting down.
CGCAGCCGGTCGGAGCGCCGGTGGCCGCCGGGGCGGATGTCCGGGGCGGCCACGGGGGCCGTTGTCGTGGCGGTCATCGTCCCTCGTACTCCTCGGAGATCTCTTCGGCGAGCTGCTGGGACTTCCTCAGGGCCGATTCGACGGACTGGCGTCCGGCGATGGCCGCGCTGATCTCCTGGGAGACCTGGGTGCCGAGGTCCGTGAACTCGGGGATGCCCACGAACTGGATGCCGGGCGCGGGCCGCGGCTGCACGCCCGGGTCGTCCGGGCGGGCCTGCTCGATTGCCTTCCTGGTCATCTCCTGGAAGGCCGCGGCCTCCGCGCGGTAGTCCGGGTTCTCGTAGGTGGAGGCGCGCTTGCCGGCCGGGACGTCGGACCAGCCGATCTCGTCGCCGACCAGCTGCTCGTACTCCTTGCTGGAGGCCCAGGAGACGAACTTCCAGGCGTTGTCCGGGTTCCGGGAGGCGTTCTGGATGCCCCAGGCCCAGGTGTAGAGCCAGCCGGCCGACTCCGTCTTCTCCACGGGGGCGGGGGCGTAGCCCATCTTTCCCTTGACGGGGGAGTCGGCGGACTCCAGGGAGCCGGCCGCGGAGGTGGCGTCGTACCACATGGCGGTCTTGCCCTGGGTGGTGTTGTTCAGGCACTCGGCGAAGCCGGACTGGGCGGCGCCCGCCTCGCCGTGCTCGCGGACCAGGTCGACGTAGAACTTCGTGGCCTCGAGCCACTCCGGGGAGTCCAGGCGGGCGTTCCAGTCCTCGTCGAACCAGGTGCCGCCGAAGGTGTTCACCACGGTCGTCAGCGGTGCCATGACCTCGCCCCAGCCGGGCAGACCGCGCAGGCAGATGCCCTTCATGCCGGGCTCGGCCCCGTCGAGCTTCGCGGCGATCTCGCCCACCTCCTTCCAGGTGGGGTGGTCCGGCATCGTCAGGCCCTCCCGCTCGAGGAGGTCCTTGCGGTACATCAGGAACGAGGACTCGCCGTAGAAGGGCTGGCCGTAGAGCTTGCCGTCGCCCCCGGTGAGGGACCGGCGCATCGGCTTGAGGACGTCCTGCTCGTCGTAGCCGGGGTCCTCGCCGACGTACGGGTCCATCTCCTTGAGCCAGCCGTTGCGGGCGTAGATCGGGATCTCGTAGTTGGACAGGGTGGCGACGTCGTACTGGCCGGCCTGGTTGGCGAAGTCCTGGCTGATCTTGTCGCGGACGTCGTTCTCCGGCAGCACGGTGAAGTTCACCTTGATGCCGGTGTCCTTGGTGAAGTGCGCGGCGGTGAGCTTCTGCAGCGCCACCATCTGCGGGTTGTTGACCATCAGGACATTGACGGCATCACCGCCTGATCCGGCCCCGCCCGCTCCGACCCAGCAGCCGGAGAGCAGCGGGGCGAGCAGCGTCCCTGCGGCGACCGCGGCGAGTGCGGCTCGCGGCGGCCTCCGTCGGCTCTGGGTTCGCATGGATCACTCCTTGACGAAAACTGTCGTATAGGGAGGTATCGGGTGTCGCCTGGACGGGTCGGCCCGAGGGGATGGGGAACTCGTGTGGTGAACCGGCGCGCGGGGAAGCCGTGGATCGTGGTGCGGCCCGGGCCGTCCGGTCAGACGCGGACGACCTGGGGGCCCAGCAGGGAGTAGCGGTGGGCCTCGGCCGCCGGGAGCAGCGTGCTGGTGACGATCGCCTCCAGCGCGCCGACGTCGGCGAACCGGCAGAAGCTGACCGCCCCGAACTTGCTGTGGACGCCCGCGAACACCACCCGGCGCGAGGCCCGTACCGCCTGTGTCTTGACCTCGCTGACCGCCGGGTCGGGCGTGGTCAGACCGTGTTCGCGCGAGATGCCGTTGGCGCCGATGAACGCCAGGTCGATGACGAAACCGGAGAGCATCCTCGTCGTCCAGTGGTCGACGGTGGCGAGGGTGCCGGAGCGGACCCGGCCGCCGAGCAGCAGGACGGACACGGTGCCGGCCTCGGCGAGCGCGCCCGCGACCGGCAGGGAGGCGGTGACCACGGTGAGTGCCCGGTCCCGGGGCAGTGCCTCGGCGATGAGCTGCGGGGTGAAGCCCTCGTCGACGAACACCGTCTCCGCGTCGCCCAGGAGCTCGGCCGCCGCGTTCGCGACCCGCCGCTTCTCGGCCACATGGCTGGTGGCCCGGAAGGCGAGGGTGGTCTCGAAGGCGGCGCTCTCCACGGGATAGGCGCCGCCATGGGTGCGGCGCATCAGGCCGTGGTCCTCCAGAGCGCGCAGATCCCGTCGTACGGTCTCCTTGGCCACGCCCAGATCGGCGGCGAGCGCCGTCACGTCGACCGAGCCGGTGGCGCGCGCCACCCGCACGATCTCGCGCTGGCGCTCCTCGGCCGTTCTGTCGCTCATGACCGCACACCTGCTTCCTGATCTCGCTGCCCGTTCGGGCCCTGTGGGGTCCTTGCGAGAAGTTGTACAGCGGGTACGCCAACCTGACCAGGCCTGTTGTGTGACCGGTCCTGTCCGTTTGCGCCCGTTCGACTCGGGCGATGCCCGCCTCGGACCTGGGCGGGGGCGGACGGGCGCGGGGAAACGGGCATCGCGGGTGCCCGAATGCGGTGGCGGGCGGGCCCGTTCGGTGCCCGCCCGCCGCCGCGAACGTCGATTTCCCGCCGCGACCGTGCGCGCGGGCGTCGTCGGTTCCGTGCTGTGCGCTGTCAGTGGTGCGGAGGGTGCCGGTGCTGCCACCGGTTGCGCCGGAGCTGCCCGTGCCGCCCGTGCTGCCCGTGCCGTCAGTACGGCCAGATCGGGGGGTCGGTCACGAAGTGTCCGCCGATGCGTGCCTGTGCCGGGTCGGCCGGATCCAGTTCGCCCTGCTCGGCGACGAGCTTCGCGGCGAACGGCTCGGAGTCGTCCTGCGGGGCGTAACCGAGAGCGCGCGCGGAGGTGAGGTCCCACCACAGCCGGGTGTTGTCGGACGAGCCGTGGACGACCGTGTGGCCGACGCCCTCGGCGGTCAGGGCCGCGTGGAAGAGGCGGGCGCCGTCGGCGGGGCTCATCCACACCGAGAGCATCCGCACACTGGTCGGCTCGGGGAAGCAGGAGCCGATGCGTACGGAGACGGTCTCCAGGCCGTGCTTGTCCCAGTACAGCTGGGCGAGGTCCTCGCCGAAGCACTTGGACAGACCGTAGAAGGTGTCCGGGCGGCGCGGGGTGTCGACGGGGATGAGGGGGTCGTCGCCCCGCGGGTGCGGGGTGTAGCCGACGGCGTGGTTGGAGGAGGCGAAGACCACGCGCCCCACGCCCTCCTCGCGCGCGGCCTCGTACAGGTGGTAGGTGCCTTCGATGTTCGCCGCGAGGATCTTCTCGAAGGAGGCCTCCAGGGAGATGCCCGCGAGGTGGATGATCGCGTCGACCCCGCGGACCGCCTCGCGCACGGCCTTCCTGTCGGCCAGATCCGCCACGATCGCGTCCGGCTCCCCCTCGACGGGCCGCAGGTCGAGCAGGCGCAGCTCGTAACCGTAGTCCGGGAGCAGGCCCCGCATCAGGGTGCCGAGGCCGCCGGCGGCACCGGTGAGCAGGACGGTGCGGGGAGCGGGCATCAAGGATCTCCTTGCGTCACCGGCCGTGCATGTGCGCGCACGGCATTCATATGCGTGGACACGGTAAGGAGGTGGCCCGTCGCCCGTCAAGTATCCCCCGGCCTCCTGTGACCTCCTGCGGAGTGGAGAAATCGGCTGGTGCATGACGGGGCGGCGTGCTTGACCGGCGTCCCGGGGGCGCTCTAGCGTGGCATCGTTCAGAGATGTAGACGTCAATCAAGAATATGGACCTGGGAGAGCTTGTGACGCCAGCCCCTCTCGCCGCCCGACTCGGCATCCCCAGCGGACCGCTGTTCTTCCCGGTCACCGCCTACGGACCCGACGGCTCCGTCGACCTCGAGACCTACCGGCTCCATGTGCGCGGCGGGGTCGAGGCCGGCGCCGCCGCCGTCTTCGCCTGCTGCGGCACCGGGGAGTTCCATGCCCTGACACCCGAGGAGTTCGAAGCGTGCGTGCGGGTCGCCGTCGAGGCGGCCGACGGACGCGTCCCGGTCGTCGCGGGCGCCGGGTACGGCACCGGCCTCGCGGTGCGCTGGGCCGGGCTCGCCGAGCGGGCCGGGGCGGACGGGCTGCTCGCCATGCCGCCCTACCTGGTGCGGGCCGGCCAGACGGGCCTGGTGCGGCACTACCGCGAACTGGCCGCGGCGACCGCCCTGCCGGTGATCGTCTACCAGCGCGACAACGCCCTGTTCACGCCCGAAAGCGTCGTCGAACTGGCCCGCACCGAGGGGATCGTCGGCCTCAAGGACGGCCACGGCGACCTCGACCACATGCAGCGGATCGTCAGCGCCGTACGCACCGAGGCCCCCGGCGAGTTCCTGTACTTCAACGGGCTGCCCACCGCCGAACAGACCCAGCTCGCCTACCGCGCCCTCGGCATCACCCTCTACTCGTCCGCGGTGTTCTGCTTCGTGCCCGAGATCGCCCTCGCCTGCCACCGGGCCCTGCACACCGGCGACCGGGCCACCGTGGACCGCCTGCTCGACGGCTTCTACCGGCCCTTCGTCGAACTGCGCGACCAGGGCCGCGGATACGCCGTCTCCCTGGTCAAGGCCGGGGTACGGCTGCGCGGCCTGGACGTGGGCGAGGTCCGGCCGCCGCTCGACGAACCGGCCGGGGATCATGTCAAGCGACTCGCTCAGCTGATCGAGCGGGGACTCGCACTGATCGAGGAGGCCAAGTGAAGGCATCGGCGTTCGTCTACCCCTGGGACGTCAACGGGGATCCGGAAGCCCCCGCGCGGATCGCCGGGCTCGGCGTGGCGCAGGCGACGCTCGCCTCCGCCTACCACTCCACGCGCGCGCTGACCCCCCGTCACCCGCGCCACCGTATCGTCACCGCCGAGCACGCGGCCGTCCTCTACCCGCCCGGCGCCCACTGGGCCGGCCGCACCCCGCGCCCGTACCCCTCCGGCGACTGGGCCCCCGGCGACGCCTTCGGCGAGGCCGCGGCGGCGCTCGCGGACGCGGACCTCCAGGTGCACACCTGGGTCGTGCTCGCGCACAACTCCCGCCTCGGCGCCGACCATCCGGACACCTCGGTCGTCAACGCCCACGGCGACCGCTACCCGTGGGCGCCCTGCATCGCACAGTCCGCCACCCGCGCCTACCTGACCGGCCTGGCCGCGGAGGCGGCGGTCCGGCCCGGGGCGAACGGCACCGAACTGGAATCCCTCGGCTGGTACGGGCTCGCGCATCTGCACGCCCACGACAAGACCGCCGGGGTCGGCCTCGGGGACGCCGGGCAGTACCTGATGTCCCTGTGCTTCTGCCCGTCCTGCAGCGAGGGCTACGGGGCTCAGGGCCTGGACGCCGCCGAACTGGCCGCGACCGTCCGGGCCGCCCTGGAACCGGTGTGGCGGGGGGCGCCCTCCGACGGAGGCTGGGCGGGAGTCGGCAAGCTCCTCGGCGAGGAGACGGCGGCCGCCACGCGCGCGTGGCGCGACGCGACGGCCCGCACGCTCCAGGAAGCGGCGGTCCGGGCGGTACGCGACGCGGCGCCCGAGGGCTTCCAGGTCCTGCTGCACGCGGACCCGGTGTCGTACCACTGCGGCGCCAACGCGGGCGTCGACCCCGCGCACATCCTCTCCGTCGCCGACGGCGTGGTCGTCCCCTGCACCGGCGGCCCCGCCCCGCTGACGCCGTTCGCGCGGGAGAACCGCCCGGACGCCGTCCTCGCCGCCAACTTCACCGTGGTCTCCGGCATGGGCGGCAGCCCCGGAACCCTCGCCGCGGACGCGGCCGAGGCCCGCCGCCTCGGCGCGACGGAACTGCGGCTGTATCACGCGGGACTGGCGTCGGACGGCGACCTGGAAGCGGTGCGCTCGGCGCTCACCGCGCTCTGAAACAGCGTCACCGCCACCGCCGCCAGCGTGCACCCCAGGGCGACCAGCAGCAGCCGGTGGTCGAGCAGTTCGACCAGCGCCGCGCCGGCCGCCAGACCGACCACGTTCGGCGTGAACACCAGCGTGTGGGCGGTGGCGGTGACCCGGCCCAGCAGTGGGCCGGGCGTCTCGCGCTGCACGGCGGTCGGCGTGGCGATCAGGACGGCGGGCAGCCCCACCCCGATCGCCGCGCTGCACGCCCAGGTCAGCGGATCGTTCGGCACCGCGCGCAGCGCGACCGCGGCGGCCAGCAGGGCGATGCCGTACGCCGCGAACCGCCGCTCGCCGAAGCGGCGCAGGGCAGGCCCCGAGCCCAGGCCGAGCACCACCGAGCCCGCGCCCTGGACCGCGTACAGCACACCGGCGTACGCGGGGGAGTGGCCGAGGTCCTCGACGACGGCGTAGACCAGCGCCCCGCTGAGCCCCGCGCACAGCATCGTGGCGCCGCCCGCCAGGACCAGCGGGCGCAGCGCAGGGTGCGACCACAGGTGACGGGCGCCCTCGGCGATGCGCTCACGCGGGCTGTCCCGCGGGGGCGCGGGCCGCTCCTCCCGTACGCGCAGGAAGGCATACAGCACCGTGGCGCACAGGAAGGTGACCGCGTCGAGGAGGGCGACGCCCGCCCCGCCGTACGCGGCGTACAGGCCCGCGCCCGCCAGCGGGGCCAGGAGCTTCATGCCCTCGCCGGCCGTCATCCGCAGCCCGTTGAAGTCTCCGAGCAGGGACCGGTCCACGGCGGTGGCGATCAGCGCCGACTCGGCCGCGTCCTGGACGACGCCCGCCGCGCCGTACACGAACAGCACCGCGTACAGCAGCCACAGGCCGTGCGGAGAGTCGACGGCGAGGAGGGCGAGCAGGAGCCCGGCCAGGAGCAGACTCGTGCCGATCAGCAGCGGCTTGCGACGGAACCGGTCGGCGAGCGTGCCCAGCAGCGGGCCGGCCAGGGTGGGGGCCCACATCGCCAGCAGGCACAGCGCGGCCAGCCCGTCCGAGCCGGTGAGGTCCTTGACCCACACACCGGAGGCGAGCCACAGCGCGGACGTGCCGAAACCCGACACCACCACTGAGGCCAGGTAGAGCCGCGCGTTCCGGTCCCGCACCACGCGCACCGCGGCCCAGGCCTGCCCGCCCGGCCCGTTCGGTGCGCCCGGTCCGTCCGTTCCCTGCGTTCCGTTCGTCGTCATGCCAGGTCATCGTGGGGCTAAGGGCCGTCCGTAGGGATCGGGCAGACGCCTTATCCGCGGCACGGGAGAGCGATGAGTTCCGGGGCCCGGCTCGGTCAACCCTCCAGGAACACCCGTGCGCGCACGGGCACAGCCATAAGGAGCAGGGAGCAGCCCCATGACCGACCCGACCCTAGACCTCGGACCGCAGACGCGGATCATCGCGCGCCTCGCCGAGGGCGTCACCGACGCGCAGCTCACGGACGGGACGCCCTGCCCCCGGTACGCGGTGCACCACCTCCTGGGCCACCTCGCCGGACTGAGCGTCGCCTTCCGCGACGCCGGGCGCAAGGACCTCGGCGTCACCACCGACACCAGTCCGGACACCGCTCTGCCGGACCTCCGCCCCGGCTGGCGCGAGGACCTGCCCGCGGTGCTCGACGAACTCGCCGAAGCCTGGCGCGACCCCCGGGCCTGGACCGGCATGACCAGGGCCGGGGGCGTGGACCTGCCGGGCGAGGTGGCCGGAGCCGTGGCAGCCGACGAACTGGTCGTCCACGGCTGGGACCTGGCCCGCGCCACCGGCCAGGACTACGCGCCCGACCCTGCCGCCCTCGAGGCCGCACACACCTTCCTGCTCGCCGCCGCGGCGGAACCCGGCCGGGACGGCGGCGAGGGCATCTTCGGCCCCGTCGTGCCCGTGCCGTCCGACGCCCCGCTGCTGGACCGGACGGTGGGGCTGAGCGGCCGCGATCCGGAGTGGGCACCCAAGGCCTGACCTGGAGATCTCCCGAGCGGCCGGGCACCCGGGCAGGACGGGCGCCCGGCCGCCGCGCGATCGGCAAGGCGATACGGGCTGGATGCCCCAGCGGGGGCAGGGGTGGCGCTCGACATCGTCCACGTCGCCCGGCGAGGGGTCTTGAGGGCCCGTCATGACCCCGGAACTTCGCACCACGCAGTTCTCGGAAGGGGGTCCGGCCCGCTTTTGCGGGAGAACGAGTTCTGAGAACCGACCGAAGATCGGAAGGGTTTCGGCGGACCTCTATTGATCTTGCTCGGGCAAAGGGTCGTCTGTGAGAAGCGGCCGTTACGGCGAGCAGTTGCTCGCGAAGAGGAAGGCCGGGCGGTTTCTCAGGTGAGCGGCCAGTTGCGCAGGGCGGCGTCGGCCATCTCCTGGAGTTCGTCGCGGGCGACCCCGCTCGCGGCCTGCACGGCGATGCCGAACGCCAAGGTGGTGACGTAGCGGGCCAGTAGCCCCGGATCGGTGCCGGGAGACAGGTCGCCTTCGTCGACGGCTCGCTGGAACCGCTCTCGCACGCGGGAGCAGCCGTTGTTGCGCCAAGCGGCGAGAAGGTCACGGACGCCGCGCCCCGGGTCGCTGGTGACCAGGGCGCCCTGGACGCCCAGGCACCCGTGGGGACGGGCCGGGCGGGTGGTGGTCCGGACGGTGCCGGCCAGGATCGCGGTGGCGACGCCGAGGGCGGTCGGCTCCTCGATGGCCCGGGTCAGATATCCGCCAGGGCCTTCGGTGTAGCGCTCCAGGGCCTTGCGGAACAACTCCTCCTTGTTGCCGAAGGCCGCGTACATGCTGGTGGTGGAGATGCCCATCGCCTCGGTCAGGCCGGCCAGGCTGGCCCCTTCGTAGCCGTGCTCCCAGAAGACCAGCATGGCGCGCTCAAGAGCTTCGTCGGCGTCGAATCCTCGCGGTCGGCCGATGGGGCCGCTCTGTTTGGTTGCCACCCCCGCAGCCTACCTCTTCCGCATCGATCGATACGGAAGTGCTACCGTTCGACTTCTGCATCGACCGATGCGGAAGTCGAAGGAGGCTGTTCACATGGGGCTACTCGAGGGCAAGACCGCTCTCGTCACCGGCGGCGGCAGCGGAATCGGCCTGGCCAGTGCGGTACGGCTGGCGGCCGAGGGCGCGCACGTCTTCATCACCGGCCGACGCAAGACCGAACTCGACGCGGCCGTCGAAGCGATCGGTTCAGCGGCCACCGCGGTGATCGGCGACATCTCGGACCTGGCCGACCTGGACCGCCTCTACGAGACGATCCGCAGCCGGGGACGGGGCCTGGACGTACTGTTCGCGAACGCCTCCGTCGCCGAGTTCGTGCCGCTCGAGCAGGTCACCGAGGAGCACTTCGACACCCTCTTCGGTATCAACGCCCGGGGCACGCTGTTCACCGTCCAGAAGGCGCTCCCCCTGCTCAACGACGGCGCCTCGGTGATCCTGAACGGCTCCACCAACGTGGACGTCGGCGCGGAGGCTTTCGGCGTGTACGCGGCGACCAAGGCCGCCACCCGATCGTTCGCCCGGACCTGGGCCAACGAACTCAAGGGACGCGGCATCCGGGTCAACACCGTCACGCCCGGCCCGACCGACACCCCTGGCCTGTCGGGGCTCGCCCCCGACTCGGAGCAGGCCGCCGGCCTCAGGCGGCACCTGGCGACGCAGGTGCCGCTGGGCCGGCTCGGCCGCCCGGAGGAGATCGCCGCCGCCGTGGCCTTCCTCGCCTCCGAGCAGAGCAGCTTCATCACCGGTTCGAGCCTGTACGTCGACGGCGGCCTGAACCAGATCTGATTTTCTGCGGCCGCGCATCCGGCGAGGCCGGCAAGGTGGCGGCGCCCGGCCGACCGGGTTCGCTCAGGCGGGCGAGCCCGGCGGCCTCGATCGCCGGACGGCCGGGCGGACAGAGGTCAGGCCTGCCGCAGCGGCGCGAAGGTGATTCAGTGCACCAGCAGTTTCCTGCTGCTGGCACCGGACACGGTGCCGCAGGAGACCGCCGGCATGAAGAGTCCGACCAGCGAGCGGTAAGTCCGCGCGTCAAGCAGGTCTGGACGATCAAGACGGTCACGATCGGGGCGACCCATCACCCTGATCAACGAACGGTTCCGACGTGCACCCCAGTTGCGGCGTCCTTGCTCGACTCCATACAACACACGACAAAACCACGCCGGCCGACGACGTAATAGTCTCACCAGAGGTTGAGGTAAAGGACCCATGACAGTAATCGGCATCATCGGCGCAGGTGAGGTCGGTAGCCAGGTCGCGCGTGCGGCGATCGCGAACGGCTACGACGTCGTTATCGCCAATTCACGAGGACCCGAGACCCTGAAGGACCTCATGGACGAACTCGGCCCGTCAGCGCGTGCCGCGACCGCCGCCGGCGCTGCTGCCGCTGGTGAGTTCGCAGTCGTGGCGGTCCCCCTCAAGGTGGTCAACGACATGCCTGCGGAGGAGCTGGCAGGCAAGATCGTGCTTGACACGAACAACTACATGGTCTGGCGCGATGGCCATATCCCGGTCATCGACTCGGGTGAGAAGACGGTTCACGAGCTACGCCAAGAGCACCTTCCGCGATCCAAGGTCGTCAAGGCCTTCACCCACATCCAAGCTCCCCGCATCACCACCGCGGGAACCGCGGCGGGCACCCCCGGCCGTCCGGCGCTGTCGGCCTCGAGCGACTTCCCCGAAGCCATGGAACTCGTGACGCGGCTGTACGACCGGTTCGGGTTCGACACCGTCGACAACAGCCCGCTCAGCGAGTCGTGGCGCAGCGGTCCCGGTCAACCCGCGTGGGCCGCGCACGAGCACCAGACCCGTGCCGAACTGATGGCCAACCTCGCCAGGGCGCGACGGAACATTGTGAGGTGAGTCCGACCCTGGAGCTGACTTCCGTCACGGCCTGACAGGTGGTCAGGCCGTCCAGGCCGGTTGCTGGAGATGATCCTGAGCCGTTCGAGACAGGTACTCAAGGCCTGGCTCGATGCGCAGGCGCCCCAGTTCCACGAGGCCGCCGCCCCGAACACCGGCTCCTGGATCGGCCGGCACCGCGATCCCGGAGACCGTGGACGCGCCGTCGTCAACGGCGACCGCCGTATCCACCAGCACCCGACCCGGATCATGGCGGGTTCGCGGCTGGCGCAAACCCGCCACCGCCTCAGCGAGCCGGGCGGTCAGCGTGGTCCGATCCGCGACACATCGACCAACAGCCAGGACCCGACGTGAGAGACCATCCCACCCCCGTCGGTAAGTGTTTTTGAAGTCCGGAGTCGGTTGGAGCAGGCAGGCGACGATCATGTCGGCGGCATTGCCGGCCACGCTTGGCTTGTGTGCTATGAACAGGCATGGCATTGAAGATCGAGCGGACCGACGCACGCATACGGCGGGATGAACATCTGAAGGAGCTCTTCAGCGAGGGCTTTCCAGAGTTCATCACGGCTGACCGGCTGGTGAAGGAATACATAGGAAGGGTCAGCGAGTGGTTCGCCGATCTGAATCTCATGCTGATCAATGAGCACGACGTGCCGGTCGCATCAGGCTGGGGTGTGCCGATCCACTGGGACGGTCTGCCCGAGACACTCCCCACCGGGTATACGCAGGCCCTTGTTCGAGCCGTTGAAGGTCGCGAACAGGGGGTAGAGCCCAACACCTTGGTGATCTGCGGAGCGATTGTCACCCCGGCGCTCAAAGGACACGGGCTTGCGGGCGAAACTCTCAAGGCCCTACGTCAGACCGCGAGGGACGTCGGCTGGTCGCAGGTCATTGCGCCGGTCCGTCCGACGACGAAGGCTCAGTACCCGTTGACGCCGATCGAGAAGTTCATGAGGTGGCGCCGGGAGGACGGGATGGCGCTCGACCCTTGGATCCGGACCCATCAGCGCCTTGGTGCCGAGGTTCTGTCAGCAGCCCCCGCTTCGCAGACGATGACCGGGACGGTAGCCGAGTGGGAGCGCTGGACCGGCATGGCCTTCCCCGAGTCGGGTGACTATGTGATTCCGGGAGGACTGAGCCTGCTGAGGATCGACCGATCTGCCGATGAGGGCGTGTATCGGGAGCCCAATATTTGGATGCAGCACAATTGACCGGGGCATCGCGCTCGCCCGGACGAGCCATTGTTCACCTCGGCACTTGTCGTGTGATCTCGTCTTTTTTGTCCAGCGGTCGGAGCGAGGGCTTTTGCGGGTCAGGCGTCGGGTCGTCATGGTGATGGCAGCTGCGGAAGGGCCTTGAGTCTGGCGTCGTTGCCCGTCCGCTCGGTCTTCGCGAGCAGCTTGGTGGCCATGGCCCTGCCGGACACCCGCATCGGGCCCGGTCGCAGCCGCTCCGGCTCCGACCCCCGCTTTTTCTCCGGCACTTCGAGCAGCCGGACCATCTCGGTGCGCAGGTCGTACGGCACCGCCTCGTACAGCGTGGCGTGCAGCCGGTCGTTCTCCTCCTGGCGGACCGCGGCCACCGTCCGGGCCGGGGTCGTCATGCCGGGCAGCAGCACCCGGTTGTTCACCAGCCGGACCACCGCCCGGTCCAACAGGGCGCGCGGCCCCTCCAGCGACGACCACCCCGCGCCGCCGGGAACTTCCGCAGCTCTGCCTCGGCTGCGGCGAAGTCCCGGTAGCCGTACTCGTCGCGGATCTCCCGCGCGTGCTCGTGCGCTGTCTGCGAGCGGGTCCCGTACCCGGCGAAGTGCTCGTCGTCGATGTCGAGCCGCTCGGCGACGAACCGTACGACGGAGGCCGGGATCGCCGTGGGGTCCTCGGTCAGGAAGGTACCGAGCATCCGCACCGTGCCCCACCGCACCGCCCGCCCCAGCCTCGTGGGCGGGCGGCGCTTCGCCCGCGTCAGACCCAGTGCCTTGGTGTCCAGGCGGAAGAACTGTTCCAGCTCGCCGGGTGACGGCTCCGTGGTGGACCGGCCGTAGCGGGCCTCTTGCCCAGCAGGCAGGTACCCAACAGGCATGCCGAGGGCCTGTGCCGACGCGCGTCCCGCCGTTGACGCCGTGGGGCTGCCGCCGCCCGGGCACGGCGACGGCAACCCGAACTTCCTTTGTCAGAAGCATTGACGAAACCCCGGGCCGCTCCTAGTTTCATCGCGTCGTACTTCGTACGTCATATATGAGACGCGATACGCGAGATCCGAGAGGCGCGCATGACCTCTGTGCCCACCCCGATCCCCTCCCGCACGCAGTACGTGCTGGAAGAGATCAAACGCCGCATCCTCACCGGCCGGCTGACGCCGGGCCAGGCCCTGGTCGAGACGGACCTCGCCGCGCAGTTCGGGGTGTCCAAGACCCCGGTGCGGGAGGCGCTCAAGACCCTGGCCGGCACCGGTCTGGTGGTGATGAGCCAGTACAAGGGCGTCACGGTGCGCATGGTCGACGCGGACATGGCACGCGAGGTCTACGACGTGCGTCTGCTCCTCGAACCCGAGGCGCTGCGCCGCGCCGTCCGGCGCGGCGCCTCCCTGGACGCCGCGCGCGACGCGCTGACGAGGGCCGACGAGGCCACCGACACCGCCGAACGCTCCCTGACCAACCGAGAGTTCCACCGCGCCCTGTACCTGCCGTGCGGCAACCCGCTGCTCGGCCGGATGCTCGACGAGGTCCGCGACCAGGCCGCGCTCGTCTCCGCCGTCGCCTGGGCCGCCGACCCCTCCTGGGAGCGGGAGGCGAGCGAGCACCGCGAGATCCTCGCCCTCGCCCTCGCCGGCGACGCGGACGGCGCGGCGCGCGCCCTGCACGCGCACATCGCCTCCTTCGTGCGACGGGCCTTCCCCGGCGCGGAAATCGGTGCCGAGGAAGGCCCCGAATCCCAGGACATCCCCGAAGCCCCGGCAGCCCGGAAAGAGGACGGTCAGGCATGACGACGACGTTCGAGACCCAGCGGGCGGCCCTGGCCGACGTGGTGGCCATCCCGGTGACCCCGTTCGCCGAGGACGGCTCCGTCGACCGGGCCGGATACCGGGCCCTGCTGCGCCGCCTCCTCGACGCCGGCATCACCACCCTGACCCCCAACGGCAACACCGGCGAGTTCTACGCCCTGACCCCCGAGGAGCGGCGCACGGTCACCGAGCTGACCCTCGAGGAGACCGGTGACGGCTCGTCCGTCCTGGTCGGGGTGGGACACGACGTGCCGACCGCCGTCGCCTCCGCACGGCACGCCCGTGACCTCGGCGCGCGGATGGTGATGGTGCACCAGCCCGTCCACCCCTATGTCTCCCAGAGCGGCTGGGTCGACTACCACCGCGCCATCGCCGAATCCGTGCCCGACCTGGGCGTCGTCCCCTACATCCGCAACGCGCAGCTCACCGGCGCCCGCCTCGCCGAACTCGCCGACTCCTGCCCCAACGTCATCGGCGTGAAGTACGCCGTGCCGGACGCGGCGAAGTTCGCCGCCTTCGCGCGGGACGCCGGCCTCGAACGGTTCGTCTGGGTCGCCGGGCTCGCCGAGCCGTACGCCCCCTCCTACTTCTCGGCGGGCGCCACCGGCTTCACCTCCGGCCTGGTCAACGTCGCCCCGTCGGTGTCGCTCGACATGATCGGGGCGCTCAGGTCGGGCGACTACGCGACCGCCATGAAGGTCTGGGAGCAGATCCGCCGCTTCGAGGAACTGCGTGCCGCCAACGGCTCCGCCAACAACGTCACTGTCGTCAAGGAGGCCCTCGCCTCCCTCGGCCTGTGCCGCCGCGAGGTCCGCCCGCCGAGCAGGCCGCTGCCCGAGGACGAGCGGGCCGAGGTCGCCGCGATCACCGCGGGGTGGTCCGTGTGAACGTCCCCGACGAGCGGCGCAAGCGGCCCGAGGAACTGCGCAGTCACCAGTGGTACGGCACGGACGGACTGCGCTCCTTCAGCCACCGCGCCCGCACCCGCCAGCTCGGCTACCTGCCCGAGGAACACCTGGGCAAGCCCGTCGTCGCGATCCTCAACACCTGGTCCGACATCAACCCCTGCCACGTCCATCTGCGCGACCGCGCGCAGGCCGTGAAGCGCGGGGTGTGGCAGGCGGGCGGCTTCCCGCTGGAGTTCCCGGTCTCCACGCTCAGCGAGACCTTCCAGAAGCCGACCCCGATGCTCTACCGCAACCTCCTCGCCATGGAGACCGAGGAACTGCTGCGCTCCTACCCGGTCGACGGGGCCGTGCTGATGGGCGGCTGCGACAAGTCCACGCCCGCCCTGCTCATGGGCGCGGCCAGCGTCGACCTGCCCACCGTCTTCGTCCCGGCGGGCCCCATGCTCCCCGGCCACTGGCGGGGGGATACTCTCGGCTCCGGCACCGACATGTGGAAATACTGGGACGACAAGCGGGCCGGTGTCATCGGCGACTGCGAGCTGCAGGAGCTGGAGAGCGGCCTGGCCCGCTCGCCCGGCCACTGCATGACCATGGGCACGGCGTCCACGCTGACCGCCGCCGCCGAGGCCCTCGGCGTCACCGTGCCGGGCGCCTCCAGCATCCCGGCCGTCGACTCCGGGCACGACCGGATGGCCGCCGCCGCCGGACTGCGCATCGTCGAACTGGTCCACCGCGACCGGAAACTGAGCGACATCCTCACCGCGGACGCCTTCGAGGACGCGGTGACGACGGTCCTGGGCCTCGGCGGCTCCACCAACGCCGTGATCCACCTGATCGCCATGGCCGGCCGCGCGGGCGTCGCCCTCACCCTCGACGACTTCGACCGGATCGCCCGCACCGTCCCGGTGCTCGCCAACGTACGGCCCGGCGGACAGACGTACCTGATGGAGGACTTCCACTTCGCGGGTGGTCTGCCCGGGTTCCTCTCCCGGATCGAGGACCTGCTCCACCTGGAGAGGCCCACCGTCTCCCACGACACCCTGCGCGAGCAGATCGCCGGCGCGCAGGTGCACCACGACGACGTCATCCGGCCCCGGGACAAGCCCGTCGCCGACGAGGGCGGGCTCGCCGTCCTGCGCGGCAACCTCTGCCCCGACGGCGCCGTCATCAAGCACATCGCCGCCGAACCGCACCTGCTCAGGCACACCGGCCCCGCGGTCGTCTTCGACGACTACCGGACCATGCAGCGCACCATCAACGACCCGGACCTGGGCATCACCGCCGACCACGTGCTGGTGCTGCGCAACTCCGGCCCCAAGGGCGGGCCCGGCATGCCCGAGTACGGCATGCTGCCCCTCCCCGACCACCTGCTCAAGCAGGGGGTACGGGACATGGTGCGGATCTCCGACGCCCGGATGAGCGGCACGAGCTACGGCGCCTGCGTGCTGCACATCGCCCCCGAGTCGTACGTCGGCGGCCCGCTGGCCCTCGTCCGCACCGGGGACCTGATCACCCTCGACGTCGAACGCCGGCTGCTCCGGCTCGAGGTCGACGACGAGGAACTGGAGCGGCGCAGGGCGCGGTGGACGCCCCCGCCCGTCCGGTACGAACGCGGCTACGGCGCGCTCTACAACGAGCAGATCACCCAGGCCGACACCGGCTGCGACTTCGAGTTCCTCGCCCGGCCGGGCACGGTGCAGGACCCCTACGCGGGCTGACCGCGAGCACCCCAGCACGGTCCGCCCCCGGATCGCGTGGACACCCGCACACCTGAGAAGAAAGCGCTTCACCCCCGCACAGCACGACGTACACCGAGAAACGGAGAACAGTCATGGCCCAAGCCGCAGCCGTGGCGAAACCGCCCACGCCACCGAGGCGGCGCCGTGCCTCCGCCACGCCGCGCAGACTGCCCTACCTGCTGATCGCCCCGGCCGGTCTGCTCATGCTGGGCTTCATCGCCTACCCGGTCATCAGCGTCTTCTACTACAGCCTGCAGAACTACAACCCCACCAAGCCGTGGCGGAACGGCTACGCGGGCCTCGACAACTTCGTCCACCTCTTCACCGAGGACCCGCTGTTCTGGGACACCCTGGTCTTCAGCGCCAAGTGGGTCGTCGTCGAGGTCGGCCTCCAGCTGATGTTCGGACTCGCGCTGGCGCTCATCGTCAACCAGACCTTCGTCGGGCGGGGCATCGGCCGCGCCCTGGTCTTCTCGCCGTGGGCCGTCTCCGGCGTGCTGACCTCGGCGATCTGGGTACTCCTCTACAACTCCCAGACCGGCATCACCCGTTACCTCGCCGACATGGGCATCGGCGAGTACGGCACCAGCTGGCTCTCGGACACCTCCACCGTCTTCTCGGCGGTGGTCGTCGCCGACCTGTGGCGCGGCGTCCCCTTCTTCGCCATCCTCATCCTCGCCGACCTCCAGTCCGTCTCCAAGGACCTGTACGAGGCCGCCGAGGTCGACGGGGCCAGCCGCTTCCAGCAGTTCATGCACATCACGCTGCCCCACCTCAAGGACGCCATCATCCTGTCCACACTGCTGCGCGCGGTGTGGGAGTTCAACAACGTCGACCTGCTCTACACCCTCACCGGCGGCGGACCGGCCGGCGTGACCACGACGCTTCCGCTCTACATCGCCAACACCAGCGTCGACGCCCACAACTTCGGCTACGCGTCGGCCCTCACCACGGTCGCGTTCGTGATCCTGCTCTTCTGCTCGATCGTCTACCTGCGGCTGAGCAAGTTCGGAGGCGAAAGCAAGTGATCACCAAAGAGGCCTCCCCGGCCGCCCCCGCCCCCGCGCGCAGCAGTGTGGACAGGA
>NZ_LIQT01000333.1 GCF_001418415.1 Streptomyces hirsutus | reverse complement strand
GGGGCGGACGGCGGGAGCGGTCCGAGGGGTCCTCAGACTCCGAACTCCGTGGGCGAGATGCCCAGGGCCGCGCAGGCCTCGCGAACGGCCTGCTGCTCGGACGCCTCGAAGGTGCCGTCGGCCCCGGCGACGACCATGCCGGTCTGGACGACCGCGCGTGCCTCGACCGGCTTCTTCGACGCCTTGGCAATCTCCTGCAGCGCTCGCGCCTTGCCCGTCTCGAAGTTCGCCATGAGCTGGTCCACGTGCTCGTTGAACCGCTTGCGGAGCTGGTCCGGCGGGAAGTTCTGCAGGACCTCGTTGGAGACGATCAGCTCCTCCACGCGCTGCCGCTCCGCCGGCTCGACGTACCCGTCGGCGGCCGCGACCAGCGCGCACATCGCCATGCTCGCGTCCCGGTAGGCGCCGCTCTTGAGTTCTGTCTTCGCAGAGGCCAGCTGCGACTTCAGCAGCCCCAGCAGCTGGGCCTTGGAGCCGCCGGAGGACGAGCCGCGGGCGCGGCCGCCGGACTGTCCCGGTCCGGGGTTCCCGTGCTGTCCTCCTCCCGACCTCGCGGCCTGGGACTGCTGGAGCGCCTTGGCCTGGTCCTTGACCCGGTCCCACATCGCCACTGGTGCCACCTCGGCTTCTGTCGCTGTCTTTCCGGTACCGGTCGTCAGTCCCGGATGGTGCGGTCCGCCTGCTCAACGGACGCCGTCGCGGCCGTGTTCCCCGAGGGCAAAAGAAAGGCAAAAAAGCTGTCGTCGTATTGTCATGACGGCAGCTCACACGGGTCACGCGCGGTGGAGGCCGCGGATCAGGGTGATCCCGGCCCCGTGGCACAGCACTTCCGGGCCGGCCCACCGCACGAGGCCGACGAACGGCTCTTCCGCGTCACCGCCGGGGCCGGCGCGGAGGCCGATGGTGTGCTCGGCGCGCGGCTACCGCGTTTCACCCGGACGGCTCAGCCGCCGGGCGACCGCGGTGAAGGGCGGCGGCCGGGGATGCGGGACGGGCGTGGCGTCGCGCCCCTGCCGGCGTCAGGCTCCGGCGCCGTCCGGGGTCCCCGGTGCCCCCGGGGCATCGCCGGCGGGGCCGGCCGCCGCGGCGGCGCGCCGTTCGTACCGGAGCGCCGCACCGGTCGCGACCGCGCCGAGCCCCTCCCACGCGGCGACGCCGATGAAGGCATCGGGTGCCCGGCCGCCGATCACGGCAACCGTGAACACCGTGCACGTCAGCAACCTGAACGGCACCGTCCACCGGAAGAAGGCCCGCCAGTCGGCGAGCGCCGCAAGGACGTAGTACACGCCCATGTTGAGCGCCGCCATCGAGGACGCCGTCACGAAGGCCGGCGTGAGGTCGCCGCTCCCCCGCGCGTCCGGGGCCGCGAGGCCGAGCAGGGACAACTGCGCCCCCGGTGCGATCAGACCCACCGCCCCCAGAGCCGCGGCGAGCGCTCCGAAGGCGGCCATGGTCCAGCCCGAGGCCGAGCGGGGAGTACGCATCCGGCGAGCGTAGCGGTCGGCGGGACCGCCACCGGGGTCGCGGTCCCGCCGGAGCCGGTCGGGAGTCAGCCCACCGTCCACTTCTGGTTCGCGGCGCCCGTGCAGGTCCAGATCTGGAGCCGGGTGGCGTTGGCCGCGTTGTTGCCGGTCACGTCGAGGCACTTGTCGGCCTGGGGATTGACGATGTCGCGTGCCCCGGTGACCGTCCACTTCTGGTTGGGTCCGCCGGTGCAGTCCCACAGTTGGACGGGCGTGCCGTTCGCGGTGCCGTTGCCGGTGGCGTCCAGGCACTTGCCGAGCGCGCGGAGCGTGCCGTCGGAGCCCACGGTCCATCGCTGGGCGGCGCTGCCGTTGCAGTCGTAGAGCTGGACGGGGGTCCCGTTGGCGGGGTTCGCCCCGGCGACGTCGACGCATTTTCCGGCCAGGCCCCTGACGGCGGCGCCCGGGGCCGAGTCCCCGGTGGTCACCGAGACGTGGTCCACGACGAGTTGCTGCGGGAGGACGGTGGAGCCGTCGGGGTCGCCGGGCCAGTAGCCGCCCACCGCCAGGTTCAGGATGAGGAAGAACGGCTTGTTGAACACCCAGGACCGTCCGCCGAGGTCGGCGGGGGTGCGCGTCTGGTAGACGTTGCCGTCCACGGACCAGGTGATCGAGTTCGGCGCCCAGTCGACGGCGAAGGTGTGGAAGCCGTCCGCGAAGGCCTGCCCCCCGGGGAGGGTGTAGCCGGCGCCGATGCCGCCCGAACCGGAGTAGCCGGGCCCGTGGAGGGTGCCGTGGACGGTGGAGGGCTCGAAGCCGACGTTCTCCATGACGTCGATCTCGCCCGAGTCCGGCCAGTTGACCGGTGTGCCCAGCATCCAGAAGGCGGGCCACATGCCCTGACCGCGCGGGACCTTCATCCGTGCCTCGATGTGCCCGTACTGCGCGGTGAACTTCCCCGCGGTGTTCAGCCGGGCCGAGGTGTACTGGCAGGTGCCGTACCAGCACTGGTAGTTGGCCGGGTTCTCCTTGCGGGCCGTGATCACCAGGTGGCCCTGGCCGTCCAGGGCGGCGTTCTTGTTTCCGGACGTGTAGTACTGCCGTTCGTGGTTGTTGACGTTGTCACCGGTCTCGAGCTGCCACTTCGAGGAGTCGACCGCCGCCCCGGCGGGGCCGTCGAAGGCGTCCGAGAACGTCACGGCGGCGGCCGCGGCACCGTCCGCGGGTACGGCGGCGGTCGTGGTGGTGTCCGCCGGTTCCGCCCGGGCGGTCCCGACGGCGGCGGAGGCGACCAGAGCCGCGGACAGAACGGCGGTCAGCCATCTGCGCAGCGTGCGTGGAGAGGACATGACTCTCCCTTCCGTACGGCAGCCCGCGGGGACGGGCACGCCGACCGAGGTGGTGGGGGGACAAGTGGGGGTGAGCGCGTCGCCCCTTGATTCAAGACGTGAGATAAGAGGGCGTCAATACCCTGGTACGGACCAGGGATCCACAGCCGTTCACTCGTCACCCGAGGAGGCCGACCGACGACCTCCATGAACATCAAGAGCCCTTATTTCAGGCCGAGTTGTTACCCGATGCGTTCATCATGCGCCACACTGCCTACAGCAACGGAACCGACCGTTCGAAGCAGGGGCGGGGGCGGGGCATGGCCGCGTACAGACCAGTCGTGGCCGCGGTGGCGGGGGCGCTGCTGCTGGCCGCATGTACCGAGGGGGCCGACGGAGGTTCCGCCTCCCCGACGGCATCCGGGGAACGGGCGGGCGAAGGCGGCGGGACGACCGCGAGCCGGTCGCCGTCCCCCTCCCCGAGCGCCTCGCCGGCGGACGAGGCGTACACCGTGACGGAGGACCGGGCGCCGGGAACACGGAGCGCGGCGGTCGCCTTCCTGCGCGAACTCGCCGTACGGCCCGACTTCTTCGGCACCGGCTTCCGCAAACGTGTCCCGTACGAGAGCGATCCCGCCGAGTGGGCCGTGCTCGGCGAGGACTGCGTGTGGCGCCGCGAGCCGCTGCCGGGCAGCGTACTGGCCAGCCTCACACGGGCGTTCGTCCTGCCGGAGGCCGAGGACAGGAAGGCCGTGTACGTGTCGCTGACCGTCACCGTGCACGAGAACGTCCTGGGCGGGCGCCGGGACATGGCCACCTCCCTGGAGGAGTCCCTGCGCTGCCGGGAGCAGCGGCTGAACGCCACGGAGCGGGTGCGCGAGCTGTACTCGCAGGCGAATCCGTTCGCCGAGGAACGCAACGCCATCGCCGACGACGACCTCCTGGAGTCCGGGGTGTTCCTCGTGGACGGGGAGAAGGGGGCGAACCCCTTCCACTGGTACAAGCACCGACTGGGCCCGGTCACCGTGGCCGCGACCGCACGGGTCGGCGCCGGCCGCACCGAGGAGGAGCAGGACGCCGTTTCGTCCCAGGTGCTCAAGGGGGTCGGTCTGGTGGTCGCCGAGGCCGCCCGGCGCGCCGCGGCCGGTGGCGAGGACGGTTCCGGCACGAAGGACCGGACCGGTGACGCGAAGGACGGGGCCGGTGCGACCTCGGGCGCCCGCGCCACCGGCGTTCCGGAGGGGGCGCGATGAGTGAACCGCTGCGGCCCTCCGATCCTTCGCGCATCGCGGACTTCCGGCTGCTGCGGCGGCTGGGCACGGGCGGCATGGGCGTGGTGTACCTGGGGCGCACCGACTCCGGCCGGCTGGCCGCGGTCAAGGTGATCCGGACCGAGGGCACCGCCGACGACGGCTTCCGGGCCCGGTTCGCGCGGGAGACGGAGCTGGCCCGGCGGGTGGAGAGCCCTTGGGTGGTGCCGGTGCTCGGCGCGGACGCCGAGGCGGCCACCCCATGGCTGGCCACCGCGTTCGTTCCGGGACCGTCGCTCGCCGAGTCCGTCGCCGCTCACGGTCCCCTGCCCGTACGGAGCGCGCGGGCCCTGGGCGGAATGCTGGCCGCCGCGCTCGCCGACGTCCACGACGCCGGACTGGTCCACCGCGACGTCAAACCGGCGAACGTCCTGCTCGCCGTCGACGGACCGCGGCTGATCGACTTCGGGATCGCGCGGGCCCTCGGGGCGACCGCGCTCACCGCCGCCGGAACCGTCGTGGGCTCCCCCGGCTATCTGTCGCCCGAGCAGGCGCGCGGTCGCGACGTGGGGCCGGCGAGCGACGTCTTCTCCCTGGGGTGCGTCCTCGCCCACGCGGCCACCGGCCGGGCGGTGTTCGGCGGCGGCGGGGCGGCCGCGGTGCTGTACCGGACCGTGCACGAGGAGCCCGATCTGGACGGCGTCCCTCCCGAGCTCGACCGGATCGTACGGCGGTGCCTCGCGAAGGATCCGCAGGCGCGTCCCGGCGCACGCCGGCTGTCCGAGGTCTTCGGGGAGTTCGAGCCGGACGGATGGCTGCCGGAAGGGCTGCCCGCGCTGGTCGCCGCCCAGGCCTCGCGCATCGTCGACCTGCCCGTCCCCGAACCCACCGTCGTCGGCGGCCCCGGGCCCGGCGGACCGGCCGGGCCGCCCTCCCCCTCCCGGCGGCGCCTGATCGCCTCCGGCGCGGTCCTGGGCGTCACGGCCGCGGCAGCCGGCACCTGGTGGCTGTGGCCCCGTGACACCCCGGCCCGGCCCGGGGCCTCCGCCCGGCCCCGGTACGCCGTCGGCCTGATCGGTCACCGTACCGACGGCGTCTTCACGTCGCACGAGCGCGGCGCGCGTCTCGCCGTCGACGCGCACAACCGGGACCCCCGGCGGGCCTTCGACCTCGTCCTGCGCACCGCCGACGACGGCGGAAGCGCCGAGGGCTCGGCCCGTGCCGCCGCCCGGCTGGCCGCCGGGCGGGACATGGCGGTGCTCATCGCCGCCGGGACGAACTCGACGGTGCCCGAGACCGTGCCGGCCTGCACCCGCGCCCGGATCACCCTGCTGATCACCCGGGCCGACACCCATCGGCTCAGCAGTCTCAACACCACGACCTCGCTTCTGCTGCGCTCGACCGGCACCGTGGGTCCGGCCGCGGTCCTGCGGTACCTCAACCGGGTCGTGAAGCCCGCCAGAACGGTGATCGTGCACGATCTCACCGACGCCGAGGAGTCCGCCGAGACCGTGCGGATCGCCACCGTGTACGGGAAGGTCGACGGCGAGACCGCGGTGGAAGAGGTCGCGGCGGACGAGGGGTTCACCGACGTCTCCCGGCGCATCGCCGAACGCCCCGAGGACGCGGTCCTGTTCGCCGGTCTGCGTCCCGAGCGCGCCGCCTCGCTGGCCCGCGCCCTGCGGTCCACCCGTCATCGCGGCGCGCGCGTCACCGGAGAACACGTCCTGGGCGACCGGTTCCTCGCCGAGGCGGAGGGCTGGATGGTCAGCGCGGCCTGGACCGACGCCGACGCCGACCCTCTCACCAAGGCGTTCGCCGCCTCGTACCGCCGCCGTCACCGCCACGCGCCCACCCCCTGGGCGGCCGAGGCGTACGACGCCGTCCGGTTCGCCGCCCACGGCCTGGCCTCCGCCGACGGCGAGGGCGAGGGCCGTCCCGCTCTGCGGGCCGAACTGCTGCGCCGTCCCTGGCAGGGCATCACCCGCAGAGTCGCCTTCGACCCCGACGGTCACTTCTTCGAGGCGAACGACGACGCCGGCGCGTTCCTCTACCGCGTCACCGGCAAAACCGCCCGCTTCGTCGCCCGCTGGGACGACATCGGCAGGGAGGCCGGCGGAGAGGTCTGACGGTCCCCGCCGCCGTCGGCCTCCCCGCCGACCGTCCTCACCGGGGCGTCGAACGGGTGCGCTACATTTTGCTCGCCTTCGACCGCGATCACTCGATCCCTCACGCTACGGAGCCGGCAATCCCATGAGCGACATCGTCAACGGACTCGGCCGGGCCACCGCCTACGGCGCCCTCGGTCTGGTCCTGCTGGTGCTCGGCATCGTCCTGGTGGACCTGCTGACGCCAGGAAAGCTCGGCCGGCAGATCTGGGAGGAGCGCAACCGCAACGCCGCCCTGGTGCTCAGCTCCGCACTGCTCGGCATCGGCGGAATCGTCTTCACGTCCATCTGGACGACGTACGAGGACTTCGGCAAGGGGCTGGTCTCGACCGCCGCGTTCGGGCTGCTGGGGCTGGTCATGATGGCCGTGGCGTTCCTGGTGGTGGACCTCATCACGCCGGGTCGTCTGGGCAGCACCCTGGTGGACCCGCAGCCGCATCCCGCGGTCTGGGTGACGGCGTCCTGCAACCTCGCGGTGTCCGCGGTCGTTTCGGCGTCCATCGCCTGACACCGGGCACCTGACACCGGGCACCTGACGGCTTCCCGTCCGAGCCCTGAGCGGGTGTCGGCGGCAAAAGCCCGCCGAGCACCGGAGAGGACAGACGAGCCGTCAGCCCGACACGATGCGGAGGAGGGCCGTGCCGTCCTCCCCCGGCGCCATCCGGACGATTACGGTGCCCGGCCGGGCGCTGGGCGGACCGTCGTCGCCGATGCCGCCGCACGAGGTGCTGGAGCCGCCTGCGCGAAGCACGATGCGGCAGCTCTGGCCGCGGCCTTCGGTACTGCCCGCGGACCGGCCGTTGCCGGACTTCACCTCGTACTCGATCCTGTCCGGGCCGACTTCGGACACGGACAGGGTCGTGCTGCCGGCCGGACCGTCGAACCGGATCGTCACCGGCCCGGCCACCGCGATCTCGCAGTCTCCGTCCGTGCAGGCGGACGGATCGCGGCCGTCCGCGGCCGGCACCGACGGCTTCGCCGGGGCGGTGCCACCGGCGGGCCCGGACGACGGAGTCGACGAGGGCGCCGGGGGCGCGTCCGCTCCGGAGCGCGACGCGGAGGGGCGTACGTCGCCCGGGGCCCCCGTGCCCCCTTCGCCGGGGCCGCCGCAGCCGGCCAGGGCGACCGCGGCGAGCACCGTGATCACCCGGCCCGCGACCACGCGTCGCCCGCGCGCCGTTCCTGCCCGGTGTGCCGTCGCCCTGCCGCTCATGGTGCTCCCGTGCTTCCCCACGACTCCGCGCACCCTGTGCCCGGCCTTCGACGGCTACTCTTCCCCCGCGCCGCGCCCTCCACTCCCCGCGGGCCCGCGGGGAGGTGCACGCCGTGCCCGGCTCAGGCGACGCGGGCGGTCCGGACCGGGCGGGCGCGCTCCCGCACCGGGCGGAGCGGTGCGGCGAGGGCGCGGGCGGGCGGGGTGGCCCGGGTGGAGGAGGCACTGACCCGGTAGGTCGTCCGGTTCGCGTCCACGACGGGGTTCCCGAGCTCGATCTTCCCCGCTTCGTGCAGCGCGTCGCAGTCGCCGGTGGGCAGGGCCGCGTAGCAGCCGCCCTGGCCCGTGGTGGAATCGAGCGGCCGCCAGTAGCTGTACCGGCGCCGGCCGTTCGCGTACACCGTGACGAAGGTGGGGGTGCGCGGGTCGGAGATGATGCGCAGCACGTCGGTGCCGGCGGTGCCGAGCGAGGCGCTCGACAGCGCGGGGGCCGCTCGGAGACCGGTGTTCATCCGCCCTGCGCGCGGACGGTCCTGTGTCTGGTTGACGGTGAACAGCATCGCTGGGCCTTTCCGGAGCCGGGTCTCGAGACCGTGTACCCAGCGCGGCGCCGGTGTTGATCTCTTTCAGTGATCATTGTGCTCCTTGACACTGACATTAACCCGTCAGCCACGATCGGATCGTCGAATTTCCTGTTCATACTTGGCTGTTCTTCGCCCCTCGTGGCCGTACTCCGCCTCTCCTGAACCTCTCCTGACGGCGCCTCACCCCTTGTAGGGCCCGGCGCCGGGTCCATAGGATCGCTGAAGAACGGATGTGAATCGTTTCAATCACCGGACACGGCGAACAGAGGACGCACATCATGGCCGAGGGATGGAAGCGCAGGGGGTTCCTGCAGGGGACGGTGGCCGCGGGAGCGGGCCTGGGCGCGTTCGGCGCCACCGCGCCGGCAACCGCCGTACCGGCGGCCGCGGCGCCGGGAGCCGCCCCGCGCTCCGGTGGACTGCGCGTCGTGCGCACCACCGTGGAGTACGCCGAGACGCTCATCGGAACCGACGTGGAACGGCCGCGCCTGTCGTGGGAGCTGGCGGCCCCGGGGCGGCACGCACGCCAGAGCGCCTACCGGATCCAGGTGGTCCGCGACCGGGCCCGCTGGGACGGCCGAATGGTGTGGGACTCCGGCAGGGTCGTCTCGGACCGCAGCGTCGGGGTCCCCTACGACGGCCCCGCGCTGCGGCCCCGCACCCGCTACTTCTGGCGGGTACGGGTGTGGGACGCGCAGGGGCGCGCGGCACGCTGGAGCGAACCGCGCTGGTGGGAGACAACGTTGTCGCCGGACGAGTGGCGAGCCCGTTGGATCGGGGCCGGCACACCGCCGCAGCCGCCCTCGTTCGAGGGCGCCGACTGGATCTGGTCGCCGGGTGCCACCCCCTCCGGCGCACCCGAGGGCCCGCGGTGGTTCAGGGGCCGGCTGACGCTGCCCGCGGGGACGGAGGTGGAGCGGGCCGCGGTGGTCGCCACCGCCGACGACGACTTCACCCTGTACCTCGGCGGTGAGCAGGTCCTGCACGCCCCGCAGCAGACGGACGGCTGGCGCACCGGGAGAACCGCGGACGTCACCGGGCTCGTCCGTGCGGCAGCGACCGCCACGCCGGGCACGGGCGCCCGGGCCGGGGACGTCGTCCTGGCCGCGCTCGCCACCAACCGCGGCGGGGCTTCCGTCAACCCGGGCGGACTGCTGGTCCGGCTGCTCGTCGACACGGCGGACGGGCAGCGCCACGAACTGGCCACCGACGGCCGCTGGCTCACTTCCGAGACCATGCAACGGGGCTGGGAACAAACGGACTTCGACGACGGAGGCTGGGCACCCGCGGTCGTCCTCGCACCCTACGGCCAGGGCCCCTGGGGCACGGGGCCGGCCGTGGCGGCGCCCGAATCGCCCGCACCGCTGCTCCGCCGTGCCTTCACCGTCCGCAAGAAGATCTCCCGAGCGCGGCTGTACATCGTCGGACTCGCCTACTACGAGGCGGAGATCAACGGCCGCAAGGTCGGGCACCAGGTCCTCGACCCGGGGTTCACCGACTACGACCGGACCGTCCTGTACGCCGTGCACGACGTGACCGAGCTGCTGGAACGCGGCGAGAACGCCCTGGGGGTCACCCTCGGGCGCGGCTTCTTCGGCATGACGACCCCCAATGTCTGGAACTGGCACCGGCCGCCCTGGCACGGCGAGCCTCGGCTCCTCGCGCAATTGGAGGTCGACCATCCGGACGGCTCCCGCACGACCGTCGTCTCCGGTGACGACTGGCGGCTGGCCGAGGGCCCGACGCGCTCCAACTCGCTCTACGCCGGTGAGACCTTCGACGCCCGGCTGGTCCCCGACGGATGGACCCGGCCGGGCTTCGACGACAGCGGCTGGCGCGCCGCCCGGATCCAGGAGGCACCGGCCGGACGGCTGCGCGCCCAGCCGCACGACCCGATCGAGATCGTCGACACCGTGCGTCCCGCCGGGATCGGCGAACTGCGCCCCGGGGTGTACGTGGTCGACATGGGCCGCACCATGGCGGGCTGGACCCGCCTGACCGTGCGGGGGGCCGCCGAGGGCGACGTGGTGAGCCTGACGTACGGCGAGAAGCTGAAGGAGGACGGCAGTGTGCACGCCGAGACGGGCCACGTCCCGGGCCGGTTCCAGACGGACGAGTACATCTGCGCGGGTGACGACGAGGAGGTCTGGGAGCCCTCGTTCTCCTACAAGGGCTTCCGCTATGTGCAGATCACCGGACTGCCCGCGCGGCCCTCGGCCGGCCAGGTGCTCGGACGGCTGGTGCACACGCCCGTCGAGGAGGTGAGCTCCTTCGCCTGCTCCGAGCCGTTCTACGAATGGCTGGACGGGGCCATGCGCCGGACCGTGCTCAACAATCTGCACGGCATCCCGACCGACACGCCCATGTACGAGAAGAACGGCTGGACCGGCGACGCACAGCTCGGGGCGCCCGTCATGGCCTACGCCTTCGGGGTGCACCGGTTCCTGTCCAAGTGGCTCGGCGACCTGGCGGACAGTCAGACCGGGGAGGGGCAGCTGCCGGTGATCGTGCCGAGCGGCGGCTGGGGTTACGGCGATCTGGGGCCCTCCCCCGAGTGGACCACCGTCTACCCGTTCGTGGTGCGCGAGATGTACCGCGTGTACGGCGACGAACGGGCCGCTCGCGAGCACTGGGACACGCTGGTGCGCTATCTGGACTGGGAGCTGTCCCGGCTGCGGGACGGTCTGGCCGTCACCGCGCTGGGCGATTATCTGCCGCCCGGATACGGCGGGAATCCGCCCGAGGACACCCGGCTCACCGCGACCGCCTACCTGTACCGCGCCCTGCTGCACACCGCGGAAGTGGGCGGGACGCTGGGCGAGGGAGGCACCGCGGACCGCTACCGCGAGGCCGCCGGGAAGCTGCGGGACGCCTTCAACGCCGCCTTCCTCGGGCCCGAGGGGCACTACCGCACGGCGAAGGACCCCGGCTACCGGCAGACGTCCAATGCCGTGCCCCTGGCCTTCGGGATGGTGCCGGCCGGGGCCCGCGCCACCGTCGTCGACAGCCTGGTGCGGGACGTCGAGGAGCGCGGCAACCACCTGAACACCGGGGCGCTCGGCACCAGCGTGCTGCTGCGCGTGCTGTCCGCGCACGGCCGCCCGGACGTGGCCCACGCCGTCGCCACCCGACGCACGTACCCGAGCTGGGGATACTGGCACGCGCAGGGCGCCGACACCATGTGGGAGATGTGGCCGGCCGATTCCCGCTCCCGCGACCACTACTTCCAGGGCACGGTCGCCCAGTGGCTCTACGAGAACGTGGCGGGTCTGCGGCCGGGCGACGCGGGCTACGCCACCTTCGTGGTGCGGCCCGACGCGCGTACGGGGGTGGACTGGGCGCGCACCACGATACGGACGGTGCGCGGGCCGGCGGGGGTGTCCTGGTCCCGGATCGACGGCCGGCTGCGGCTGGTGGTGCGGGTCCCCGTGGGGGCGGCCGCCGAGGTGCACGTACCGGCGGACGAACGGTCCCGGGTCACGGTGCCGACGGGGGCCCGGTACCTCCGTACGGAGCCGGAGTTCGTGATCTTCCAGGTGCCGCACGGGAGGTGGGAGTTCACCGGCCGGGCGTAGCCTGAGGCGGCTGCGCCCCGCCGTACAACCCCGGGCCCGTTCGGGAGGTCTTCCTCGGTGAACCTCCCCGACCGGGAGGTATTCGGATGGTTCGGCCTTCCGAGCCCTGCCGACTCGCACTCGTTCCAACGGGGGAACAGTCATGGACCACAAGAGCCCGATGCGTTCTCGCACCCGTCGCGGCGCCGCCGCGGCGCTCACCGTCCTGACGGCGGCGGCCCTCGGCGCAGTCGGCGCCGGGGCGTCGAACGCGGGCGCCGCCGCGCCGCAACAGCGGCAGATCGCGTCGTCCGTCCTCGGCACCGACCACCGGATCACGCTGACCGCGCTCCGCTCGGCCGAGGACGGGTACGCCGCGTCCGTGCGCCTGCAGGTGTACACGCGGTCCGACGGCGCCTGGAAGGAGTCGGACCGCGTGACCGTCGGCGACGTGGACGGCTGGTTCTGGTATCCGCTCACCGGTACGGGCGCCGTCTGCCGGTTCTCGACAGCGAGCACGGAGCCCGCACCCCTCACGGTCAGCCTGCTGGTCACTCCGTCCATCGGCTGCTCCGACCCGGTCCACTACGTGGTGAAGGAGGGCAGGGTGTACGCCGGCTGAGCTCCGGAAACGCCGCCCCCGCCCGTCGCCGGCCTCGCCGGGGCGGGCGGACGGGCGAACGGGCGGTTCGCACGGGACACCTGGTGCACGACACGTGCTGTGTCCGGTTAGCCACCCCTCGTAGGAGGGAAGTGATCAACGCGCCGGACACCACCGTGAAGGGAGCACCCCCACGTGACGCTCTCCGCCCCTCCTTCCCCCATACCCAGGGCCTCCGGATCGCTTCCGGTCCTCGGCCACGCGGTCCACCTCATGCGTGACAACCTGGGATTCATCGCCTCGCTCCGCGCCGCCTACGGCCCGCTCGTCGAGATCACCCTGCAGCCCGGGACACGGACGGTCGTCGTCCAGGACCCGGCTCTGATCCGCACCATGCTCATCGCACTCGGCCCGAGCCTCGACAAGGGCAGATTCTTCGAGAAGATGGGCCAGTTGCTGGGTGACTCCGTGGTCACCGCGGCAGGACAGACCCATGTCCGCAAACGGCGCCAGCTGCAACCGGCGTTCACCCACCACGAGATCGCCGGGTACGTCGACGTCATGCGCGAGGAGGCGTCCGGCGCCGCCGACGGCTGGAGCCCCGGCCAAGCCCTCGACGTACGCGAGGCGATGGTCAAACTGTCGCTGGACATGCTGGCCAAGACCGTCTTCTCCGGCAGTCTGGACGAGCGGACCTTCCGCCGGCTCCGCCGTGATCTGTCGGTCGTGATGAACGGGGTCGGGTCCCGCGTCATGCTGCCCGACTGGGCCGAGCGTCTGCCGCTGCCCGTCAACCGTCGCTTCGACCGGGCACGGGACGCCGTGCGCGCCACCATCGACACGGCGGTCGGTGAACTGCAGGCATCCGGACGCGACACCGGGGACATGCTGTCCCTGCTGCTGCGAGCCCGGGACGAGGAGACCGGACAGCCCTTGACGGGCCACCAGATCTCTTCGGAGATCCTGACGCTGGCCGTGGCCGGTACGGAGACGACGGCATCGGTGCTTTCCTGGGCGCTGTACGAACTCGCCCGCCATCCCGATGTCGAGGAACGGGTGCTGGGCGAACTCGACGAGGTTCTCGGCGGGAGAGCGGTGGCCTTCGAGGATCTGCCCCGGCTGCCCTTCCTCAACCGGGTCGTCACCGAGACGCTGCGGCTGCACCACACCGGCTGGCTCGTCACCCGGCGTACGGTCACCGAGACCCGCCTCGGCCGGTGGACCCTGCCTCCCGGCACCGAGCTCGCCTACTGCCAGCATGCCCTCCACCGCGATCCCGAGCTGTTCCCCGATCCCTCGGCCTTCCTCCCGGACCGGTGGCTGGACAGCAGTCCGCCACCGGGCTTCCTGCCGTTCGGCGCGGGCAAGCACAAGTGCATCGGTGACCGTTTCGCCCTCACCGAACTGGTCACCGCCCTCGCCACGATCCTGCGCAGGGTCCGGCTGACCCTGTCCCCCGGCCAGGTCGTCGAGCCGGTGGCCCGCGCCACCGTCCGCCCCCGCAGGCTGGTCATGACCGTGCGGCCCCGCACCGGCTGACCTCGCCGGGGCTGCCACCGGACCGGCGGCAGCCCGTCCAGGGGCGTGGGGGCGTGACCCGGCGGTCACGCCCCCCCTTCGTCGGCACGTGACCGGATGCGGGCTCGCGCAGGTCGCGCGAACCTGGAGGGGTCGCCCGGTTGCGCTGCCCCGGCGGGGCCGCGGGGCCGGGCCGCCCGACACCGAGCCGAGGAGAGACTGAAGCCCATGCCTCACATCACCGTGGGACGCGAGAACTCCGCCGACGTCGAGCTCTACTACGAGGACCACGGGGCCGGACAGCCCGTGGTCCTCATCCATGGATTCCCGCTCGACGGCCATTCCTGGGAGAAGCAGTCCGCCGCGCTGCTCGACGCCGGATACCGCGTGATCACCTACGACCGGCGCGGGTTCGGACGGTCGAGCCGACCGACGACGGGCTACGACTACGACACCTTCGCCGCCGATCTGAACACGGTCATGGAGACCCTCGACGTCTCGGACGCCGTACTCGTCGGGTTCTCCATGGGAACCGGTGAAGTCGCCCGCTACGTCAGCCGGTTCGGCTCGGGCCGGATCGCCAAGGTGGCCTTCCTGGCCTCGCTGGAACCCTTTCTGCTGAAGACCGACGACAACCCGGCCGGCGCGGCGCCCCACGAGTTCTTCGAGGGCATCTCGTCGGCGGTGAAGGCGGACCGGTACGCGTACTACACGGCGTTCTTCAAGGACTTCTACAACCTCGACGAGAACCTCGGCAGCCGGATCAGTCCGGAAGCCGTTCGCCACAGCTGGCACACGGCTTCCGCGGGCGGGTTCTTCGCCGCGGCGGCCGCGCCGATGACGTGGTTCACCGACTTCCGGGGCGACATCCCCGCCATCGACGTACCCGCCCTGATCCTGCACGGCACGGCGGACAACATCCTGCCGATCGACTCGACCGGGCGCCCGTTCCACCAGGCACTGCCGAGCGCCGAGTACGTGGAGATCGAGGGCGCCCCGCACGGCCTGCTGTGGACGCACGCCGAGGAGGTCAACCAGGCGCTGCTGTCCTTCCTCGGCAAGTCGGCCTGACGGCCTGCCGCAAGGTGCTGCCACGGGGGCCGGCGGCCCCCGTCGCCGGACACGTCGCGCCGAAAACACCCGAGGGGTCGGGTACGTCCGGCGCATGGGACGGACCGCACGTTTCCGGGTCGACGCGGAGGCCGCCGGGGCCGGTCAGCGGAGCACCCGGAGCGCTCCGGGGAGGACCCTGAGGGTCACCGGGAGAACCGCCTCGACCTCGCCGTCCGCCCCGTAGGGGACGTCCCGGTCGGCGAGGATACGGATCTCCTTGCCGCGCAGGATCCGCACCTGGGGCCGGTGGACGTGGGCACCGGTCCTGAGGTCGTTCATCAGGCTGAAGAACAGCCGCCGCGGGGCATCCGCGATCAGCACGATCTCCAGGACGCCGTCGTCGACGCGGGCGTCCGGGGCGATGACGCGGCCCGATCCGTAGTAGCCGGAGTTGGCGGCGACCACGGTGTATCCGGTGTGGGTGTGTTCCTCGCCGTCCACCGTGACCCGGTAGCGCGCCGCCCGCCAGCCGGTGACCGCGCGCAGGCCGCCGGCGTAGTAGGAGGCTGAGCCCCGCAGCAGCCGGGACCGGTTGGCGTGACGGTTGGCGAGCGCGTCCACACCGGCGTAGACGCTGCCGAGGACGACGGTGCGGTCGTGGACGGCCGACTCGACCTCGATGGTGTCGACCGGCCGCGGTTCGTTGTGCAGCAGTATCCGGGCCAGGGCCGCGGGATCGGCGGGCAGGTCCAGGGCACGGGCGAAGTCGTTGCCGCGGCCCGCCGGTACGAGACCGAGGGTCGCGCCGGTTCCGCTGAGCGCGCCGCCGATGCCTCCGGCGATGCCGTCCCCGCCGACCGCCAGCACCACCCGGCCCCGCCGGCCCGCGTCGCGGGCCAGTTCCCGCGCGTGGGCCAGGCTGCGGCTGTACTCCGTGTGCAGTTCGGCGCCGGCCTCCCGGAGCGGGCGCGCGAGGGCGAGCAGCGCGGCCGCTCCGGTGGATCCGCCCGCGGTGGGATTGACGACGGCGGTGAACTGTCGCATCGGGTGCCTCCGGGCGGGCCGACGGGATGGGGAGGGGACATGGTCTGGCGGGACGGTCGGAGGCCGGGCGGTCGCCCGGTGGGGCGGCCGCCGGTGGGCCGCGCGTCAGTCCGCGGGCAGGAGGACGCCGGGGCTGAGGATTCCGGCCGGGTCCAGGCGCTGCTTCACGGCGCGCAGTGCGTCGGTGCCCAGCGGGCCGATCTCCCGGACGTACCAGTCCCGGTGGTCGGTGCCGACGGCGTGGTGGTGGGTGATCGTGCCGCCGGCGGCGAGGATCGCCTCGTTGGCGGCGTGCTTGGCGCGTGTCCAGTGCGCCACGGGGTCGCCGTCGCCCTGGGCCGAGACCACGGTGAAGTACAGCGAGGCGCCGTTCTCGTAGATGTGGGAGATGTGGCACATCACCAGGGGCGGGGTTCCGGCCCGGGTGAGTGTGGCGGTGAGGGCGTCGCGGACGGCGGTGTACAGCTCGGGCACGCGGGACCAGAACGTCGCGGTCTCCAGCGTCTCGGCCAGTGCCCCGGCGTCGAGGAGGGAGTCGCGCAGGTACGGGGCCGAGAAGCGGCCGTGAGCCCAGTTCCGGCCGGGTTCCTCGCCCAGCGGGGTCCCGCCGCACGCGCGCAGGACGGCCGCGGCGCCCCGCCTGCGGTACGCGGTGTCCTCCTCCGTGCCCTCGTAGCCGGCGACGGCCGTGCATCCGGCGGGCTGCGCGGTGCCGGAGCCGATCGCCTCGGGCTGGGCGAGGCCGATCAGCGTCTCGGTCTCGTCGGACAGTCGCAGCACGGTGGGGCGCGGCCCGTCCTGGGCGAGGCGGCGCAGTGCGGCGACCCCCTGTTCGAAGGAGTCGAAGCGCCAGCCCTCGTGGACGCGGGTCCGGGGGACGGGCCGGATCCGGACGGTCACCGAGGTGATGACGCCGAAGGCTCCCTCGGATCCCAGGACGAGCTGGCGCAGGTCGGGTCCGGCCGCCGAGCGCGGGGCCCGGCCGGTGTCGAGGGTGCCTTCGGGGGTGGCGAGGGTGAGGGCGAGCACCATCTCGTCGAAGCGGCCGTAGCCGGCGGACGCCTGGCCGCTGGAGCGGGTGGCGGCGAAGCCGCCGATGGTGGCCCACTCGTAGGACTGGGGGAAGTGTCCGAGGGTGAAGCCGTGTTCGCCGAGCAGCGCCTCGGCCTGCGGGGCGCGCAGGCCCGGCTGCAGGGTGGCGGTGCGGGAGACCGGGTCCAGGGCGAGCAGGCGGTCCATGCGCCGCAGGTCCAGGGCGACGAAGGGGCGCGGCCGGCCGGGGGCGAGTCCGCCGACGACGGAGGTGCCGCCGCCGAACGGAACCACGGCCAGGCCGTGTTCGGCGCAGGCGCGCAGGACGGCGAGCACCTGGTCGTGGCTCGCGGGGTACAGGACGGCCTCGGGGACGTCGGTGACGTCGCCGTCCCGGATGCGCAGCAGGTCGGGGGTGGACTTGCCGCGGGTGTGCCGGATCCGGGTCTCCGGGTCGGTGCGCACGTGGCCCTCGCCGCCGTCCGCGCCACTGCCCGTGCCCTCGTCCGAACCGTCCAGGGCGGCGGCCAGCGCACGGCGTGCCGCAGGCTCCAACCGGGGTTCGGGGACCGTCACTTCGCCGAGGGCGACCGGTGCGTTCGGGCGCGGCTTGACGCCGAGCATGTCGCGCAGGAGTCCGATCACGGTGTCGGGCAGCGGCTTGGCCCTGGCGGGGTCGCCCCAGCCGCTCCACAGCATGTCCATGACTGTCGTCCTCACCGGTCGAGGGGAGCGAGGCCGTCGCCGACGGCCTCACGTGGCGTTACACTGTGACACATGACGCCTATTCGTCACAACCAAGCGGACAACGACGCCGTGCTCGACGCGGTGCGCGACTGTGTCCTGGCCGTCGGGGTCCGCCGCACCACGCTGACCGACGTGGCCCGCCGCGCCGGGGTCTCCCGCATGACGCTGTACCGGCGGTGGCCCGATGTGCGCACGCTGGTCGGCGACCTCATGACACGGGAGTGGATCGGCGTGGCC
The DNA here is from genome assembly GCF_001418415.1 of Streptomyces hirsutus. Classification (GTDB taxonomy): domain Bacteria; phylum Actinomycetota; class Actinomycetes; order Streptomycetales; family Streptomycetaceae; genus Streptomyces; species Streptomyces hirsutus. The sequence continues at coordinate 508 of NZ_LIQT01000333.1, read as the reverse complement.
ACGGGGGCCGTCCCGGAGGCCCGGCCGGGTCTGGCCACTCGGGCGAGGATGGTCGACGGGCTCGTGGCGGGGGTGCGGGCGTTCGGTGAGCACCCGCTCTTCCGGAAGATCGTCGGCGTGGATCCCGAACTGCTGCTGCCCTACGTGCTGGACCGGCGCGGAGCGAGCCAGGAAGCCATGCTGAAACTGCTGGCCGACGCCCTGCGCGAGGGGCACGCCGACGGCTCGGTGCGCGCCGGGCATCCCGAACGGCAGGCGCGGTCCGTCCTGCTGATCGTCCAGTCCTTCACCCTGTCCCTGCGGACCATGACCGACGAGGACGATCCGGACCTCACCCACGAGGCCCTCCTCACGGAACTGCGCGACATCCTGGAGAGGACCCTCGCCCCATGACCTCCCGCACCGGACCGGCCGCCGCACCCGTGACCTGACCGCGGCCGTGGGCGGCGACGTCGTCGACGTCCTCGTCGTCGGGCTCGGTGCCACCGGTGCCGGGGTCGCCCTGGAC
>NZ_LIQT01000332.1 GCF_001418415.1 Streptomyces hirsutus | reverse complement strand
AGCCGGCCTCCTTCGACGCGGCGTCGCTGCTCACCGAGAAGCTGAAGGTGCTCCGGGCCGTGCGGCTGCCGAAGGACCTGGGCCGGCACACCGTGCGCGGGCAGTACGAGGCGGGCTGGCAGGGCGGCAGGCGGGTTCGGGGCTACGCGGAGGAGGACGGCATCGACGCGGGCTCCACCACCGACACCTACGCCGCGATCAAGCTGGGCGTGGACAACCGCCGCTGGGCGGGCGTCCCCTTCTACCTGCGCACCGGCAAGCGGCTGGGCCGCCGGGTCACCGAGATCGCGGTCGTCCTGCAGCGGGCGCCGCACTCGCCGTTCGACACGATGGCGACCGAGGAGCTCGGGCAGAACGCCATCGTCATCCGGGTGCAGCCGGACGAGGGTGTCACGGTGCGGTTCGGCTCGAAGGTCCCCGGCACCTCGATGGAGATCCGGGACGTGTCGATGGACTTCGCCTACGGCGAGTCGTTCACGGAGTCCAGCCCGGAGGCGTACGAACGGCTCATCCTCGACGTCCTGCTCGGGGACTCCAACCTGTTCCCCCGGCATCAGGAGGTGGAAGAGTCCTGGAGGATCCTCGACCCGGTCGAGGAGTACTGGGCGTCCCACGGCAGACCGGCCCGGTACGTCTCGGGCAGCTGGGGACCCGCGGAAGCCGACGAGATGCTCGCACGAGACGGACGGAGCTGGCGCAGGCCATGAAGATCGATCTGACCGACACCACGGCAAGTGATGTCAACAAGGCGCTGGTACGGGGCCGCCGCTCCATCGGCACCCCCGCGGTGGGCATGGTCCTGACGATGGTGCTCGTCACGGACGAGGAGAACGCCTACGACGCGATCAAGGCCGCCGAGGAGGCCTCGCACGAGCACCCCTCACGCATGCTGGTCGTCATCAAGCGGCACGCCCGCACCCCGCGCGAGCGCACCCACCCTCGGCTGGACGCCGAGGTGCGGGTCGGTTCGGCGGCCGGTACGGGCGAGACCATCGTCCTGCGCACCTACGGCGAGGTGTCCGACCACGCCGACTCCGTGGTGCTGCCGCTGCTGCTGCCGGACGCGCCGGTGGTCGTGTGGTGGCCGGTGGACGCGCCCGAGAACCCCTCGAAGGACCCGCTGGGCGCGCTGGGCCAGCGCAGGATCACCGACCTGTACGCGGTGGACAACCCCTTGGAGGTCCTGTCGGCCCGGATGCGCGCCTACGCGCCCGGCGACACCGACCTGGCCTGGACCCGGCTGACGCCGTGGCGTTCGATGCTGGCCGCCGCCCTGGACCAGGCCAGGCTGACGGTGACGTCGGCGGCCGTGGAGAGCGAGGCCGAGAACCCCAGCGCGGAGCTGCTGGCGCGCTGGCTCGGGGCCCGGCTGAAGGTGCCGGTCGAACGGGTGGAGACGGACGGCCCCGTGGTCACGGGGGTACGGCTGGGCACGGTGGAAGGCGAGATCGTCATCGACCGTCCGGAGGGCCCGATGGCCACCCTGTCGCTGCCGGGGCAGCCGTCGCGGCGGCTCGCGCTGAAGGTCCGCCCCCTGTCCGAGCTGATCGCCGAGGAGCTCCGGCGGCTCGACGCGGACGAGATGTACGCCGTCGCCCTGCGCGGCGAGACCGCCGAGGAGGCCCCCGCCCCTGCCTGAGGTCCCGGCCCGGCCGAGGTCCCGCCCGTGCGCGAGGACCCCGCTCGTCCCCGAGGGCCCCGGCCGTGCCCGGCATCCGTGACACGTCCGCACCGACCCGCCGCCCCGGTGGGCCGCCCACCACGACATCGGGAAGTGAACTGAGATGCAGATCGGTCTTGTTGGTCTCGGAAAGATGGGCGGCAACATGCGCGAGCGCATTCGCGCCGCCGGACACACCGTCGTCGGCTACGACACCAATCCCGACCTCTCCGACGTCGGCCATCTGGCCGACCTCGTCGGCCGGCTCGACGGGCCGCGCGCGGTCTGGGTGATGGTCCCGGCCGGTACCGTCACCCAGCACGTCATCGACCAGCTGGGGAGCCTGCTCAAGCCGGGTGACACCGTCATCGACGGCGGCAACTCCCGCTGGACGGACGACGAGAAGCACGCCAAGGAGCTGGGCGCCCGGGGCATCGGCTTCGTCGACGCGGGTGTCTCGGGCGGTGTGTGGGGGCTGGAGCACGGGTACGCCCTCATGGTCGGCGGCGAGGAGGAGGACGTGCAGCGCCTGAAGCCGATCTTCGACGCGCTCAAGCCGGACGGCCCGTACGGCTACGTCCACGCCGGCCGGGTCGGTGCCGGGCACTTCGCGAAGATGGTCCACAACGGCATCGAGTACGCGATGATGCAGGCGTACGCCGAGGGCTGGGAACTGCTGGAGAAGGTCGACTCGGTGGACAACGTCCGCGAGGTGTTCCGCTCCTGGCAGAACGGCACGGTCATCCGCTCCTGGCTGCTCGACCTCGCGGTCGACGCCCTGGACGAGGACGTCCACCTGGAGAAGCTGCGCGGCTACGCCGACGACTCGGGCGAGGGCCGCTGGACCGTGGAGGCGGCCATCGACAACGCGGTGCCGCTTCCCGCGATCACGGCCTCCCTGTTCGCCCGGTTCTCCTCCCGGCAGGAGGACTCGCCGCAGATGAAGATGGTCGCGGCGCTGCGCAAGCAGTTCGGCGGGCACGCGGTCGCGTCCGCGGACCAGCCCGACCCGGAGACCCCGGCGGCCCCGGGAAGCCCGGAAAGCCCGGACGGGGCGTAGCGGCCGTGGGCGATCTGCTGCTCGCCCGGCACGGGGAGACGGAGTGGAGCAGGGCCGGGCGGCACACCGGCCGTACCGACCTGCCCCTGACCCAGGCCGGCGAGGCGCAGGCTAGGGCACTGACCCCGCTGCTCGAAGGCCGTTCCTTCGCCCTCGTCCTCACCAGCCCGCTGGCCCGCGCCCGGCGCACCGCCGAACTGGCGGGTCTGGCGGACGCCTTGCCGGAGCCGGACCTGCGGGAGTGGGACTACGGCGGCTACGAGGGCGTGACCACCGCCGACATCCACCGCTCCCGGCCCGGCTGGGACCTGTGGACCGACGGCGTGCCGCCCGGTCCCGAGTTTCCCGGCGAGTCCCCCGGGCAGGTCGGCGAGCGGGCCGACCGGGTGCTGTCCAAGGTGGCCGGGGAGCTCGAGGCGGGCGATGTGATGCTCGTGGCCCACGGCCACCTGCTGCGGGTCCTGGCGGCACGCCGGCTGGGCCTGCCGCCCGCGGCCGGACGGTTGTTCCGGCTGGAGACGGGCACGCTGAGCCGGTTGTCGCTGGAGCACGGCGATCCGGTGATCGCGGAGTGGAACACCCGGCCTTGAGCGACGACCCGGCCCGGCGGAACCTGCTCCCGGCTCCTCAGCCGCCGCCGAGGGCGCTCGCGGTCCGTACGGCGTGCTGGGCGGCGAGTCGTACCGGCGCGTTGCGGGCGCCGTAGCCGCGGTGGCCGCCGTCACGCTGGAGGAGTTCGAAGAACACCCGTCCGACGGTGCGGGTGTAGCAGTGCCGCAGGCTGCCCCCGGCCTCGTCGCGGTCGTAGAGGATGCCCAGCTCGCGGTACGTCTCCAGCTCGCCGTCGGCGAACTCGTAGCGGGCGGCGAGGTCGTCGTAGTAGTTCGCGGGGATCGGCAGCAACGGGGCGCCGGCGTCGCGGAACCGGCGGGCGGCGGCGACCACGTCGTCGGTGGCGAACGCGATGTGCTGGGCGTGCACGGTGTCGTCGGTGGGTGCGGCGCCGACGGTGAGGGCGATCCGGACGGTGCCGTCGGGATTGCTGACCGCACGGCTGCGCTGCAGGCCGTAGGGGTCGGCGACGTCGACGCTGTCCTCGGCGTCCAGTCCGAGCACGCTGCGGTGGAAGAGGACCGCCTCGTCGAAGTGGTGCCAGGGCTGGGTGAGCGCGAGATGGTCGATGCGGCGGACGCCGGGGGCGGCCGGGGGCTGTCCGACGTCCTCGAAGTCGGCCCGCCAGTCGCTGTGCCGGGCGTCGCGCCCGGCGCCGCAGAAGAACAGTTCGGTGCCGTCGGGGGCGGCGACCGCGTCCAGCGGGGCGTCCTCGGGTGCACGGCGGCGGGGCAGCACGGGCGCCAGCAGGGCCTCCGCGCGGTCGGCGGCACCGCCGGGGTCGGGTGACTCCAGGCCGACTGCGGCGAGTTGGGCCCCGTCGCGGCGTACGACGGCTCCCGTGTTGACGAGGATCCGGGCCTCGCCCTGCTGCCAGAGGTCGACGGGCTTGCTGCGGTGGCGGGCGGTGCGGGCGAAGCCCAGGGCGCCCAGCAGCCCGGTGAGGGGTTCGGCGTCGGCGGTGACGAGTTCGGCGAAGGCGAAGCCGGTGG
>NZ_LIQT01000331.1 GCF_001418415.1 Streptomyces hirsutus | reverse complement strand
GGCATCGACTCCAGGACGACGAGGAAAGCCATGGTCACCGATTCGTCCAGAACCATCTGGTCGGCGAGGTCGGTGCCATGGCCGTGCTCCCACTCGGCGTGGTCGGGCAGCGGATCGGGCAGCCACGCGCCGACATAGCGTTCACGCCGGGCCCGCGCCGAGCCGAGCACGTCCAGGCAGATGCGGCCGGTCACCGTCGTCAGCCAGGCGCCGGGGGATGCGATCTCGTCCTGCCGGCTTCGCGGCAGCGCGTACCAGCGCGCGTAGGCCTCCTGCACGGCGTCCTCGGACTCGGTCAGCGAACCGAGCAACCGGTAGGCGACATTGATCAGTCGGCGCCGCTCACCGGCTGTCCCATCGGTGCTCGTCCCAGCCGTCCCCATGCTTCCAGCCGCCCCCTCGCCTTACCTTTCACAGCCCTGCGTCGTCGGATTGGTAAGACCTTATCGATCTACTGCCCCTCGGGCGGAAAAGGGGACCGTGGCATGGCGACCCAGGCGACGGCACAGCGCCGCTTCTCGTTTCTGCAGATCGCGATCGCCCTGCAGACCCTGACCATCTTCCTTCAAGCCGTTTCCGCCGGACTGCTGCTGACCTCGGCCTACGGAGAGACACTGCACAGTGTCGGAGCCCGCGTGATGTACGGGGCGTCGATGCTGTACGTGCTCGCGGCAGTGCTGGCGTGGAAGCCGGGCGGCGGCTCGCCCCGGCCCGTCTGGCACGCGTCCGGCTTCCTTTTCCTCGCCTCGGTCCAGGTCGTGCTCGGTATCGCGCACGTCCCTTCGGTCCATCTCCCTCTGGGCGTCCTGATGTTCGGACTGAGCGTGCTGGCGCTGGCGCGGCGCTGAAGTCCGATACGGGGGCATACCGAAATCAGCTGGGGCCTGTCCGGCGGATCAGGCCGCGCCAGGGGGCCCGCTCGCCTTTTGTGCTGGTGAGCGGGGCAGCCGGTGCCCCCGTGCTCACGCACCGCGCATGAGCTCCGCGTTGACGGCGTCGACCCGTGCGTACAAGGACCCTTCGGTGATGATGTCCTCGCCCCTTCCCCGGCGCCGTGGGTCCACGTCGATCACGGTGACGAGAGAGTTGCCCAGTCCGATCACCACCCACCAGTCCCGCCCGTCCGCCCGCACCCGCCAGGTCGACTTCACCCACTTGCCGGTATCCGTACGCACCTCGGCCGAGACCAACTCCCAGCCTTCCGGGTCGAAGCGGGTCAACGTCTCGAGAGATGCGCCTCGTTGCCGCAGACGTTCGGTGACATGAGCGCCATGCGCCTTCAGCCGTATCGGTTCGCTCAGGATGTGACGCACCCGTGTGAAGAGGTTTCCGGGGCCTGCCTCGACGTGGAAGCGGGCGGTCTCGAATCGGGGTGGCACGGTGAACTCCTGGGCAAGAGAGGGAAGATGCCGACAGATGGGTGTCAGCGGTGACGCCAGAGCTGGTGCAGGCGGAGTACGTCCGTGCGCCAGTGCATCTCGATGGACGGGTCCGGCACTCGCTCCCGGCCGAGGCTGTGGCGGATGTGCGGTGCAGACCGTCCGGTGACAGATCGGCACCAGAAACCGATCCGAGAACATTGGTCGGGAACGTTGATCGATGACTGACCCCGTAAGGAGTTGCAGTGCCCCCTTCTGATGCACCGACCGCCAGGGAGATTCGCGTGGCAGACAAGGATGCCGGGCCTTACGGCATCACGGCCGGCTCCGACGATGCCCTGTGGCTCACCTTCGCGCACAGCGGTCGCATCGCGCGTCTCGCACTCGACGGCGAGCTCAAGGAATACCCCCTGGACTCACCTGCCTGCCGCCCTACGGTCATTACTCCCGGACCGGACGGGGCTCTGTGGTTCACTCGCACTCAGGACCACCGGATCGGCCGCATCACCACTGACGGCGAAATGGACTCCTTCCCCCTGCCGACGCCCGACAGCGGACCCTTCGGCATCACCGCAGGCCCAGACGATGCGGTGTGGTTCACGCAAATGAACACCGACCGCATCGGCCGCATCACCGGCAAGGGAGAAATCACCGAATTCACCCTTCCCACCGCAGGTGGTTTCCCCTCGGCAATCACCACAGGCCCTGACGGAGCCCTGTGGTTCACCCTCAACCAGGCGAACGCGATCGGTCGCACCACCATCGACGGCGACACTGCCATCCACCCGCTGCCCACCCCGAACGCCGCACCCGTGGGCATCACCAGTGACGGAACGGCCCTGTGGTTCGTCGAAATCTCAGCGGGCCAGATCGGCAGGATCTCGATCGACGGCGAGGTCAGGGAGTTCCCACTCTCCGACCGCACGGCCAAACCTCACGCCATTGTCGCGACCGCCAATGGAGACTGCTGGTTCACCGAATGGGGAAACAACCGCATCGGCCACATCATCGCGAGCGGCGAGATCACCGAGTACGCCCTGCCGTCACCATCATCCGAACCGCACGGCATCGCTCTGGGCCCCGACGGAGCCCTCTGGGCGGCCCTTGAGACAGGAGGGGTCGCCCGGGTGGCCCCATAGCCTGGAGCCGAGACCCACCAGGGTCGGCGGCCATTCAGTCCCCTGGCCACGAGGGTTCACAGCAGACGCGGCACCCCCTGGAGAAGCGGAGCTTTGCGCTGCGAACAAAGCTTTCGAAGGAACAGGCGCTCCACGCGGAACCACCTTCCGTGCCCTCAGGACTTCGAGAGACTTCTCAGCAGGATGGACACCTCGCCTCGACAAGGGATGTCCGGCACCATGGGCGACCGGATCGCAGCGGGCGGGCCGGCTCCTTGCTCGCAGCCGACCCTTTGCGAGGCAGCCCCGTCCTCGTCGACGAGACCCGCTACTCGATGCCAGTCGCGTCGAGCAGCCTGACCAGGTCCTTGCGCCCGTAACCGAGCAGCCGGGCACGGTGTACGCCCGTGACCAGCAGGTGGGCGGCGATCTGCGCCGCGTATCCATTCCTGTCGTCGCCGAGCCACTCCTGCGGTTTCTCGACCCCCAGGCTGTTCATCACCAGCCTGTGCTCGCGCCGGACTCGGGCGACGGTGCCGGCAACCGCGTCCAGCTCCGGCACGTGCCCGAACCGCGGGAGCACCACCTGAACGTGTGACGAGGCAGGTGGGAATATGAGAATTGCCGGTGCCAGGCTGGCAGGGGGGCGCTCAAAGATCACTCGACCCCGCACTGGGCACCGGTGGCGAATCCATACGGGAAGTGCCCGCCGTCCCGCGGGTGGCGGACGGCGGACACTTCGTCAGGGTGCTGAACACCCAGAGCCGGTCAGAGTCACGACATACCCGGCGACAGGCACTGCCGGAGCAGCGGTTCCAGGCGCAGCCGACCGCCTTCCTCCCGGTCGAACACCTGCAGGGCGTCGAGGCAGGCGAAGACCCACCGGGCTTCGTCCTCGTCCCCGCCGGACTCGTAGGCGATGGCCGTCACCACATCCTCCGCGTCGGCCGGGTCGCCCTGAAACTGCTTTTCCACGGCCCGGTACCCCGCGGTCAGCGCAGGATCCGAGTGCACACCCGTCGCCTCGGCGAAGGCGCGGGCCGCTGTCCTGTCGGTGACCAGACCGGCCATACTCCTCAGGGCCTGGTCGGTGTCACCGGTATCGGTGTGGAGCCGATGCACGCGGTCGACGAGCCAGGGCCAGCCACTGGTCACGGCGTAAAGCCGCTCGAGGCGTTCTTCCGTGTGGAACACCTCTCCCAGACGCTGCGCCCAGCCCCGCAGGCTGTGACGGTCACGGCGGCGGAGCACCACGGGAGCCGCCGCGACATGCTGCCCGCCGGTGAGGAGAGCGCGCCACAGATCCAGCTGACGCGTGTCGGTCACCAGCACTACGGCGCGGGTGACTCCCGGGACAGTGGGCAGCAGGGTGTTCGCCAGCTCGACCGCATCACGACACGTGTCCGGCTTCACCGGGTAGCGTGCGAAGTCGCTGATGATCACTCGTCGTTCCCGGGGCTGTCCGCCCACCAGCTCCTGTTTGAAGACACTGGGCCGGCCGATGGGCGGCAGAGTCCAGCCGTCGATGCGCTCGGTAACGGTGCGCAGAGCGTCACCCACATCCATCACGCCCGTGGCCGGTGTACCGAGAACCACCCTCGTTTGATTGGTCCGCTCTCCCAGCAGGTCGTCGAGCTGGGTGATCGTCAGGGGAGCGGAGCGTCTGTCAGGCAGGTCCGGCCGCCCTTCCAGCACGATGCTCTCCTCCAGCTTGCAGTCCTGCTCTGCCCGCAGCAGACGTGCCTCCACCTCGTGGGAGGTGCCGATCATGCGCAGTGCGTTGGGCCCGCGCAGGTGCCAGCCCTGGCCGTCGTGGTTGGGGGCCAGGATGCCCAGGCCCACCATCTCGGAGAGGTAGGCCCTGAAGCCCTCGGTGTCGAGCTGTTCGAAGCCTTTCCGCCACCAGGTCTCGCACTCCTCGCGCAGCTCGGCGTCGCTCAGTCGCACTTCCAGGCCCCGGTGCCGCGCGTGGTACGCCAGGACGTTGGCGATCACGTCGTACCGGTGGTCCAGACTGAGCGTGTCCTTGAAGGCAGCCGAGATGCCTGTCCTGAGGGCGGTGTCCGACTCCACTGTCTCGATGTCGGCCACCGCCACGGTGAAGGGCGGTCCCTCCACTCCACGCCGTGCCCGCTGACGATGCATCACCTCCACCAGGCGGTGTCCGAACATCTGCAGCAGGAACGGCTGGTACGAGCAGAATCCGAGCACCCGGTTCACGAGATCCACGTCCTCGAACTCGAAGCCGAGCGCCCTCATGGGCTCCACCAGGAGGTCGGCGGCGAACTGCGGTGCCAGGGGGCCGATCACCTTCGGCGTCTGTGCGAGGTGTCCGAACGGTCCGTTGCTGGCGAGTTTGGAAAAGCGTTGCACGGAGTGCAGGCCGGCGAAGACGACCTTGGCCCGGTCCTTGGTGTCGGATCCGAGTCCCTTCAGCTTCTTGGTCTGGTCGAATCGCGGCGCGTCCGCCTCGAAGAACTGGTCGCACTCGTCGAGCAGGATCAGCAGCCGTCGCCGGGAGTCACCGTCGAGCCAGGACCGGATCCCCGCCCTCACCCGTTCGGAGCGTTCCCCGTTCGGCGACTTGCGGCCGCCCTGTCGGCCCAGCACCTGGATCTCGGTCAGTTCCCGGTCCAGGACACTCCACAGTGCCTCTGGCCCGAGGGAGCTCCCCTTGCCGATGTTCTCCTGGTCCAGGTTGATGTACACGTACTGCTGGAACCCGGTGCGCTGCTCCATGAAGCGTTCCCCGGCATCGCTCAGCAAGGCGGACTTGCCGAGGCCCCTGCCGCCGAAGATGACCTGTGTGCCGCGCGGGTCGAGAATGCTCTGGCGTTCGGCGTCCCGTCCGTAGAACATCTCCCTGCCGATCCGGCCGCGCTTCTCCCGGATGTACGGGTTGACGCCGGAGAACGGCAGAAGGGTCTGCGTGGCGGTACTGACCTGCCGGTTGCCACGGGCTGCGAGATAGGCCAGAGCGGCGTCGTCGACGACCAGCATCGGCTGCAGGCGGTCGGATCCCGCGGCGAGCTCCGCGCGGGCCGTCGGCCCCAGGGTGCCGAAGTAGAAGACCAGAAGACTGGTCCCGCTCGGATCCCGTCCTGCCAGACTCATGACCACCTTGGCGGGCGGGCGGCCCCAGACCATCAGCACGCGGAGGGTTCCGCCCTGCTCCTTGATCTGCGAGCCGAAGGCCGGCACCTTGGCGCGCCCGTTCACCTCCACACCCGTGGCCTCGAAGAAGCGGTACTCACGACGCTGCTGCGACAGCTCGTCCAGCCACCGGCCGGACTTGGCGTCGTAGCCCAGGAGCTTCAGGGCCGGGAGCAGCCTGAACCGGGAAATGTTCCCGCGGTCCTTCTGCTCCGTGACACCCAGCGCACGCCAGTCGCTCAGGGCGTCAGCCGCCAGTGCCGCTTCGTCGCTCGACAAGGTCCTGTAGTCGAGAACACCGATGGCCGGGTGCTCTCCGCCCGAGCGCACCAGGTCGACGAGCTCCTGATCGATTCCCTTGGGCAGACCCTCGGGCACGACGGGAAAGAACTCGGTCAGGTGGGACTCACCCGCCTCGATCTCCGGTACGGGTTCACCGATCTCAAGGAAGTAGACGAGGTCCGCCGCGGTCGCCAGACCGCCGGTGTCCAGGTGCCGCAGTACCTGCGCCCGTTCCTCGTTCGTCAGGTCCAGGGCATCGAGCCGCGCCCGGATGCGGGCGGTCGCCTCCTGACGGTAAGCGGGCAAGTCGGCCCGTACCGTCCGCAGAGCCCGACGCACGTCGGTCAGATCGTTCCCCTCTGGCGTGTCGAGGCGGGCGCGAGCGTCCGCCAGCAGCTCCTGCAGACGCAGGTCCTGGTCGTCGGTGACCGCTCCGTCGGCCTGCGCGCGATGGACCTCGGCAACAAGGTCGGCGTGCTCCAGGGCAAGGGCCGTACGCCTCCCGGTTTCCCGGTCGTCGATGTCCGCACGCGTCCGAACGTCGGGCACAGACCCGTCCTGTCCTGGCAACGCCTGCTGGTCCGCCAGCTTCATGATGGACCGGGCCGCACCGAAGGCATCATGGTCGAGCCGCTCGTTCAGAGCCTCGTCCCAGCCACGGTCGACGGCCGTCAGAAGCCGGTCGAGCGGAGGCCGTTCGATGAGCGTGTCACAGACTTTCAGCAGTTCCGCGTCCAGGACGAGTTCCGGGTCCGACGCGCCGTGACCGGTGCCGGCCGGGCGGGCGTCGCCGGACAGCAGATCGAAGAGTTCCTCCATGGAACTGTGCGCGGCCCAGGCCGCCGCTGCCGCCACGGTGCCGGACCGTCTGGCGAGCTTTTCCAGTTCGCGGACAACGGTGGCGCGGTGGCCGAGCACCAGTTGCCGCAAGGCCGAGATCTCCTTGGTGGCCCGGTGGGTGTCGGACCGCTCGCTCCCGCGCACGCGGTCGGCCGTCAGGCACCATTCCTTGACCAGCGCGACGGAGCGTTCGACGGCATGTACCAGGTCCTGCCGTCCCGATCCCTGCAGCGGTTTCCCGCTGGACGAGCGAAGCTTGCGGTCCATGCGGTCGATCTCGGCGTTGACCTCGGACAGCTTCGACAGACGCTCGGCCTTGTCCCGGATGCCCGACAACGCGTCACGGTCATCGGTGATCACGGCCCGGAGCATGGATCCGAGCAGCCCGTCGTCGGCGAGCCACCGCTTGGCGATCTCGGTCGCCCTGGCGAACCGGAGACGCGGGTGAGCCGTGAGGGCAACGCTCTGTTCACGCAGTTCCCGCAGGCGGGCCTCGGTCTCGGAGACGTCGGCGATGACGACCAGCGGAGAGGCGATCATCAACGCGCCGCTGAGGGCACGGTCCGCGACGGCTGCCGTGACCTCCCCCAGTGCGTTCGGCAACCTGGGCACCATTGCCTTGAGCTGGGCCCCGGCCACATGGTCACCGGTTACCAGGGCGGTGCGCAACAGGGCGGGCAGCAGGACGAGTTCGTTGCCCTCGAAGTCGCGGCCGACCGCGCTGGACTGCTGACCGAGCAAGTCCGCGACCAGCCGGGCACCAGGACCGGTGCCGGAGGTGAGCAGAGCCGCGGCGCCTGCCAGCCGGAAAGCCGCCACCTCCCGTTCGGGACGTCCCGCAGCTCGTGCCAGGTGGTGGGCGAGCCCGAACCGCCGCTCGGTGACGAGGCGCGCCAAGGCATGCTCGGTCGCTGCGCCCGCGTTGTCCAGGACGTCCTCGGGGTCCGTCGTTGTCGTGTCCGCCCGCTGCCTGCCGCCATCGCCGTGGGAAGCAACGGCGCCCGTGGCGGGGACGAACCGCCGTTCACCATCGCCGGGCACCCCGACGATGGCCGCCGGGCCCTCGGCCGGAGATGCGGAGCGGGCGCGGTCCACGCCCGTGCCGACCGGGCGGGAAGACGTCGGGGTGGCCTCGCCGAGGACGGCCGTAGCCGGTTCCTCACGGCTCTGCGGTTCTGCACCGTCTGCGGCACTCTCCGTGTCGTCGGCCGCGTGCCCGCGCGTGCGCGGGCCCAACGACTCGTACGCCTCCGCGGAGGCTGCCGTGGAATCCTCGTCGTCCGGTTTCCCGTCCTCAGCGGGTGTGGCGACAGCGGCCGCGTCGTCGGGGCGTTCCCCAGCGCGCGGCCCGTCAGTCCGTACATCGTTCCCGCCGAAGTTGGACCGCGGCGCAGCCGGCTCTTCCGGCCAGGTGTCGGGAGCCCCGGTTCTGGCCTCCTCCGCCCGGTCGGACAGGGTCAGCTCGTTCGCCATCACCACGGCCGTGGCACACGCGGGCAGTACCCGGACGACCTGCGTCTGAAGAGCCAGGATCTCCGCGGCTGCATTGGCCTGGCCTCCCAGACGAACGAGCTCGGCCAGCGCGGCGAGCGCACTGCTCTCCCGGCGTTCCGTTTCCCCCCACTTCGGTGAGCCGAGAAGGCGCCGGGCGCAATCGCGTACGGCCTCGGCTGCGGCGAAGGCGGGACTGTCCGGCGCGCATCCGATGGAGAGGAGCTCTCGGAGCGCCTCCCGTGCGGCGCGGTCGCGGCCGCGTGCCGCTCGGAGGGAGTCGGCGGCTCGTGCCATGTCCTCAAGACGCAGGGGCACCGTGGTGACACCCGCCGATGCGAAGACGGAGCGAGCGCCGTCGAAGACGTTCCGGAGCCCGGTCAGAGGTGTGAGGTCGCCGTCGGCGGGTGGGCGTCCGTCCGCGATCGTCGCAGACACCCTCCGTGCCGCCCCCGCGGCCTCGGCCACGGCGGTGGTCAGACGCCGGCATGCTTCCTCCGGCTCTGTGACCCCCTCCTGACCGGCCCACTGCTGGGTGGGAACCTCCGGGACCGCAGCGTCCTGGGTCGGCGTCGCGGCGGCTGCCACCTCCTGCGGTTCCGGCTGTTCGTGATCGCTGAAGGACATGTCCGGGTGTTCCTCGACGACCGCTCGTGCAACGGAGTGGACGTCGGCCAGGCCCTGCTCGTCCATACCGAGTTCGGTCACTGCTCCCAGCCAGTCCTGGTCCGCGGCCCAGACGAGAACCCGCGCGTCGACGACCGATGCCTGGCACCAGGCGAACATCGCGGTCGACACCAGTGTCCTGCCCCACTTGGCGACGGGATCCAAGACATCGACCTCGGGGAATGCGGCTGTGCTGACGTCGATCATCACCGTCCCGGTGAGAGCCCGGACACCGCAGACACAGTCGTGCTGGCGTGCCTCACGTCGCAGCCTGCCGAGCACGTCCCGGCACAGCGCGTTGCCCGCCCTCCTCGGGGCCGCCATGCGGATACCCAGCATGCCGAGCAGTGCCTGTCGTTCCTTGGGACGCAGCGAGTTGAAGGCCAGCTCGACCATGTCGGCCGTCAGCTGGTCCAGGGCGGCCGTCGCCGGCTGCCCCAATGCGTTCAGTGCCGAGGCCAGAGTCTCCAGGCTCTCGACCGACACGTCGGGCGGGGACATCGGCGGCCCCGCGACAACGCGGTAGCGGTCTTGCATGGATGGGCGCTCCGTTCTGTGGTGGGTTGGCTGGTTTGCCGATCACCGGCTCCCCGGTGAGGAAGGTGCCGGTTGCGGACGTGGTGGTGTGCGGCTCAGCGACCGCGGGTGTGCCCGGTCACGAACGTGTAGCCGTCGGGCAGTTCCCAGCCGTCCGCCTTGCCGAGTCGGCGGCAGTGGTCACGGAAGGCGACCCGTTGGGCCTCGCTCGGCGAACTCTTGGGGTGCAGCCGACGCAGGTGGCCGGGGACGTACTGCATCCGCATCGGCTCGGCCGCGGGATCCGTGAGGCCCCAGGGCCGCGTGATGCGCACTCGGACGGGTCGGTAACCAATGAGCGGAATGCGCCGCTCCCCCGGCCGTGCCGGGAACCGCGGCCGGCCCGTGGCATCACGGCTTCCGGTGGCAGGCTCGAGCCGTCCCTCGGTGAGGAGTTCCACCGCCGCGGAGTCGAGTGCGGCGGCCTGGGCCGAGGAAGGCCACTGTCCGTAGACGGCGAGGGGCAGTCCGGACCGGTCGAGCAGGGCGTGACCGTCCGGTGTGAGCAGCCCGCAACGGCGCACCACGCGCATCACGAGTTGCCGGGAGGAAAGGCCTGCGGGGGAGTCACCACTGCGGTCACTGCCCGGCACGTCCTCCCGGGTGAGGACGAGCGGGTCGTAGCTGTGGCCCGTCGTGCGGTCTCCGACCCGCACCCGATGGCCGAGCAGGGCCGTGCTGATGCGGAACACCTGACTGCCCCTGGTCCAGTGGACCTCGAGCAGCAGTCCGGGAAAGAAGTCGGTGGGCCAGGCGACTTCCGTCAGACGTCCGCCGCCGTCGCCGAGCTCCGCCTCAACGTGCTGAACGGCTTCGCCTTCCTCCAACGTGCCACCGGGATGGATGAGTTCAGCACGCAGCACCGGTTTACTTCCGTAGGTCTGCCGCAACTCGTCGATCACGAGCGGGTGCAGCGGGAGACAGCCGTCGATGAGATGCGCCAGGCGCAGAGGGAGCCGCCAGACGACTTCGGCGCCGCCACTGCGCATCAGCTCACAGCGCCCGAGGGCCCCGCCGTCCGCAAGCGGCGGATCAACGGGCTCCAACACCGGCTCCGGCTCCGGCTCCGGCTCCGGCTCCGGCTCCGGCGAGGATGGCGATGGCGATGGCGTCGTGGACGCCCATCCCTGTCCGGCCGGGAACATCGGGTCGGTGGCCGCCTCGGCGTCACCCGGGAAGTGGGAACGCCAGACGCCTCCTCCCTCGAAGGCGTCGTCGAGTCCGACTCGGGCGCCGTTCGCGAACAGGCCCAGCTCGCTGTCCCGCCGGACGACGTCCGCGAGTGTCAGGTTCGCTCGGCACACCGCCGCCGCGTAGTTCACGCCCCTCAGCGATTCCCCGGCCCCCAGGAACGCGCGCAGCCGTGGCCCGATGGCCGTGTACGCGGTGACCGGTACGGCCAGTCCGTAGCGGCGCCGCGTCGGTACGGCCGCGCGTTCGACCGCCGTGGCGAGTGATCTCATGTCGTCGCCGCCGAGCGGACCGGTGTCGCGCCAGCAGGCGGCCAGCGACTTTCGCGTGACGGCGTACGGGCCCCACATGCGCAGCCGCTCACTGGAGATGAGAACCCGCCGCACCGTGTTGAGCAGCCGGAGCAGGACTCTGCGTAGCTCGGCGTCGTCCTCACCGCCCGCCAACTCCCGCAACGACACAGGGACGAACGGGCTCATCAGCTGCGCCCGTGCCGTGGTCAGCAGGTACTCGGCGTGGGCCACCAGGTCCGACCTTCGGGCTTCTTCCCCGGACGGATAGCAGGCGTCGACCACCACGTGCCCGTCCTCGTTGATCCAGCGTTGATGGGTGCGCAGTCGCTGCAGTTGGGCGGAGGACAGCCTCAAGCCGGGGCCGAAGGCGTCCGGGTCCGGGACCAGAAGCTCACGGCGCACGGGGGACTGGTCCGGGCCCGGTCTGCCGGGCCCCTCAGCGCCCGCGGGTGCGCCGGACACCCAGGCGGGTACGTCGCCCAAGGCACGGATACCGGGGTGGGCCCCCTCTTTGTAGACGATCTCGGCGAAAAGCGGATCGGAACCCGTGGCGATGCGTACCATCGCCCCGACCGGAAGGGCGGGTACGCACTCGCCGAGGGTGACTGTGGGAAAGTCCTCCGGCAGCAGAGGACTGCGACCGTATCCCTCGCCGTCGAGGTCGTAGCCGAAGTAGACGGCATTGAAGGCGACGGCGACGTGCACCGGCGCCCGGCGGACCGTGACGACAGCCTCCAAGTACCGCCGCAACCGCTCTCGTTCGACCGCCGGCACCGTGTCGTAGTCCTCCGCCATGGCGGAGGTGAGCAGCGGATGCTCCCCGTAAGGATCTCCCCCGTCGGCGGTCAGACCCGCCGAGCCCGTCCGCCGGGCTGTCGTCCGCCCTCCGCCTGCCCCGACGGCCGTCGATACCCCTGGTTCCCTGCCCATGACGCCTCCAGCACACCGCACATCGTGCCTGCCCACCTGCGACGCGTTACGCAGGATATGCACGCTTCGAACTGTCCGACCATGTTTTCGTCACATTCGCGAGAGTCACCGAGTCACCCACTGGCCTGGCGCCCCGTCCGGGCTTCCGCACGACCCGGCAATCGGCTCGTGCAACGGGTTTGGATTCGATGCCTTCTTCGCTCTTCCTGCACCCGAGCGGTTCTCAGTCCGTGCTCCGGGGCACAGGCCGCAGCGCCGCTTCGGACGCCTCGTTCAGCCGACCTTCTTCCACTCCTGGCACCGGTTGGTCTTGAAGTACTCGCCGGTGTTGAGGGTCACCCGTCCCGGGCCGTTCAGGTTGTTGTTGGCGATGATGGAGCCGAACTCGCCGCTGGCGTCCTTGGCCCGTTCCCAGTAGCAGCCGAAGTCGCCGTCGGCCCCGGCCGTCTTGTACGTGCCGGCCTTGATGTCCTCGCCGACGACGTACTCGCCCTCACCCGAGAAGCTGGTCACCGGGCCCGGCTTCTTGGTCTTCTTCGGCTTGGCGGTGACCGTCTCGGTCTCGGTGACGGTGGGGGCGGGCTTGGCGTCACCGTCGCCGTCGGCCTTGGCGGTTTCGGTGACGGTGGCCGTCGGCCTGGGCTCGGACTTGGTGCCGGCGGCTGCCGTGTCCGCTGCCGCCGTGCCGTCGCCGCTACTTCCGATCCCGACCCCGATGAACAGGGAGACGAAGGCGACCGCTCCGTACTTCAGCCACCGGCCGCGCTGCTTCGGGGCCGGGCCGGTGGGTGCGCCGAGGCCGAAGGGGCCCTGGGCGCCGTGGTCGGGCTGCGGGGAGGAGAAGGGAGAGTGGGAAGGCTGCTGGAAGGACATGGTCGTGCTCCGTTTCCGTGTGATGCGTGCGTGGATCGCTGTGCGCGATGCGGGATGAGCTGAAGTCGAGGGGTGCGTGGGTGCTCGCCGGGGTTCAGCAGCCCCGGATCTTGCGGCCCGCCTCGGTCGCCGGGTAGAGGATCGCGTCGGCGACCCGGCCGCCCGAGTCCTTCACCCCGCCGCTGAAGTTGAGGCGGCCGGAGGTGCCGGTCTTGGCGGCGACGCCGTCCCAGTACTTCGGCTCGCGCTCCCACTTGATGTCGTCGAGGAGGCGCACCAGGTCCTCGATGCGGAACGCGGACGCCGATTCGCTCCACGGCATCGTGTGGTGGACGGCGATCCCCAGTCCGGCGAGGACGGCGGGCGCGGTGAGGGCGCTGCGGTCCGTCAGATGACGGGCGTAGCGGGTGATCAGCCGGCCGAGCACCGGGACGACGGCCTCCTCCACCCGCTCGGGCCGGTTCCTGCCCGGCAGGTCGGCCTCGTGCACGGGTTCGGCGGACCGCTGGAGTCCGCCGCGCCCGTAGAGGGTGGTGACGACGAGGGCGCGCAGCGCGGAGAGGGTGACGACCTCGCGGTCGCCGGCCGACACCTGCCGCTTGCTGACGTTGACGAGTCGCGCGAACGGCACCCGCTGGCCGTCCACGTCGACACGGGCGGAGTCGGCGACCAGGTGGGCGAGCCGGGTGCCGGCGTCGCGCTGGTCCATGGACATCGCGAGATTCTTGGCGACGTCGACGCCCTGCACGTTGCGGTCGTAGAAGATCTGGCGCGCGTCGGCCGGGGCGAGGTCGACGTACAGCTCGAACGGGAGGCGCACCCGGGCGAGTTCGGGGTACGTCAGGCCGTACGCCTCGGGCTCGTCGTAGAGGTCGTGCCAGGCGGTGGTCTGGGTCTCGCCGTCGATGGCGACGACCATGGTGCCGGGCGCGACGGTGAGGGTGCGCAGGCCGCTGCCGGGGACGAGTTCGTCGCTGAGTGCGGCGAGCGGTCCGGCGTGCCAGAGCGTGATCGGCGGGGTGGACCAGGCGGCGCCGAGTTCGCCCTTGAGGCCGGCGGCGATGTACTCGGCGTACGGCCCGACGTTCTTGCCCTTCTGCGAGGACTTCAGTGTGCGCTGCACGGTGGCCCGCAGTTCGGCGTGGCGGCGCACCAGGCCGGAGGCGGCCTTCAGCCTCCTCGGGTCCTCCTCGGCCCGGGGTGACGGGACGAGCTGGACGAGCGTGGGCACCGCCATCGTTCCGACGACGGCGTCGTCCCGGAACGGCATGACGGTGAGCTGGGTTCCTTCGACGGCACCGGTCGGCATGGTCAGGCGCATGGTGGCTCCCCCCGGAGTTCGGACAGGCGTGAGAGATCGGGCGTCGGATGTGGGACGGCGCCGCTGAACCGCGCGGCGGAACGGCACGACCGGACGGGGCCGCCGAGCCGAAAGGCTGCGGCTCCCTGCGGAAGCGTCACCAGATAAGCACGTCATTGAAAACACTGTCAAACACCTAGACAGGTTTGACGGATGCTGTAGGTTGTTGACGTCCGCTATCGAGAGGCTCAGGTCTTCCGTCATGCCCCAGCAGTCGTCCGCGCAGGTGACCGCCGCCGAGATCTCCCGCATCGCCGGGGTCACGCGTGCCACCGTCAGCAACTGGCGTCGCCGGTACGACGACTTCCCCGAGCCGTCCGGCGGTGCGGAGAGCAGTCCCCTGTACGACCTGGAGGCGGTCCGGGCGTGGCTCGCCTCGCGCGGCTACGCCTCGGCGGCCAGCCCGGCCGAGGAGCTGCGCACGACCCTCCGCCTCAGCGCCCACGGCACCGGCGACAGCGATGACGGCGCCACGGCGGACCTGCTGCTCCTCGTCCTGGCGGCGGCCCGCCGCACCCCGGACCAGCTCACGGCCGCGGCGCGACTCCCGGACGCGGACCTCGCCGTCCGCGCCGAGCGCGACGCGGCGGGCGTCGCCGACGCCGTGCCAGGCGGGGCCGGCGTACGTTTCGCGGGCGTCGATCCCGCCGTGCTCCGCGCGCTGTACGTGTGCGTACGGGACGAGGGCGGCCAGGCGACGCTGGGCGTGCTCGCGGAGCGGGAGCTGGAGGACAGCGCGGCGAGCGGCGCGTACCGCACGCCGCCCCCGCTCGCCGACCTCCTCGCGCGCCTCCTTCCCGGCGCCCCGGCCCGTGTCCTGGACCCGGCCTGCGGCAGCGGTGCCCTGCTCGAGGCCGCCGCCCGCCGGGGCGCGGCCGAGCTGTACGGCCAGGACGTCCTCCCCGTGCAGGCGCGGCGCAGCGCGGTGAGCCTGCTGCTGACGGCGCCGCCCGGGACCACCGTCTCCGTCCGCGCCGCCGACAGCCTGCGCGCGGACGCCTTCCCCGACCTGGCCGCCGACGCCGTGCTGTGCAACCCGCCGTTCGGCGACCGGGACTGGGGGTACGACGAGCTGGCGTACGACCCGCGCTGGGCGTACGGCGTACCGGCCCGCGCCGAGTCGGAGCTGGCCTGGGTGCAGCACTCCCTCGCCCACCTGACGCCCGGCGGCTACGCGGCCCTGCTCCTGCCGCCCGCGACGGCCGGCCGCGCCTCGGGCCGCCGGGTGCGGGCGGAACTGGTCCGCAGCGGCGCCCTGCGCGCGGTGGTGGCGCTGCCGGTCGGCGCGTCGGTGCCGTTCCACATCGGCCTGCAGATCTGGATCCTGCAGCGGCCCGAACCGGGCGGCGCCGAGCGCAAGTCGGTGCTGTTCGTCGACACCGCGGAGTCGTCGGCGGCGGACGCGAAGACGGACGCGCGGACGGGCCCGCGCACCCGGGGCGGCAGCCGGTCCGCCTCACTGGACTGGGCGCGGATCACCGGCCAGGCCCTGGGCGCGTGGCACGCCTTCGCGGCGGACCCCGACGCTTTCGAGGACGAGCCCGGCGTCGCGCGCGCGGTCGACGTGGTCGACCTGCTGGACGAGACCGTCGACCTGACACCGACCCGTCTCGTACGCGCCTCACGCTCCGACGTGGACCCGGCGAAGCTGGCGGCGGAGGCCGACGCGACGCGCCGGAACCTGGTGAAGGCTGCCAAGTCCCTCGGCCGCGCGGCCGGTTACGACGACTGGAACGCGGCGGGCGGTGCGGCCCGGGAGTGGCGTACGGCGACCGCGGCCGACCTCGCGCGGGGCGGCGCGCTGACGCTGCTGCGGACGACGCCGGAAGGATCACGCGGGCGCGGAGACGACGACGGCGCCGGCAAGGGCGGGCGGGGAGCGGGCGCGGACGCGGCCCGCCCGGTCTTCACCGGTTCGGACATCTCCCGGGGTTCGGGCCCGACGGGCGACCCGGCGACGGTCCGTACGGACACGGCGCCGGTGATCGCCGCCGGGGACGTGCTGGTCCGCGCGGTCGCGAGCGGCGGCGGTGCGATGTCACTGGTGGCCGGGGAGGCGGAGGCCGGTGCGCTGCTCGGCCCGCACGTCCACCTGTTCCGGCCCGATCCGGCCCGCCTAGACGCCTGGTTCCTGGCCGGGTTCCTGGGCGCCGAGGACAACATCGCGGGGGCCTCGACCGGCAGCACGGTGCTGAATGTCAGCCCCGGCCGGCTGCGCGTACCACTGCTGCCACTGGAGGAGCAGCGGAGGTACGGGGAGGCGTTCCGCCGCGTTCACGAACTGCGGGCAGAGGCGCAACGGGCGACGCGGCTGGCGGAGGAGACGGCACGGCTGCTGTCGGGGGGCCTCACCGGCGGCCAGTTGCTTCCGTCGTCCCAGGGGACGGCGGCGGACGCGGCCACGGTACGGGGCCGAGGCGGCGATTCGCCCCATTAGACACACAGGGCTTCACCCATGGACCACACTTGTCGGACCGCCCCGGCCTGCCAGTCGACCTGGCTCGGCTTGGGCGGTGGGGTTGGGACGTTTCGGAAGGAATCCGGGGATCCACTTGAACAGCAGTAAGCACACGGAGTTGGCGAACCACGCGTGGTCCGTCGCCGACCTCCTGCGGGGGGACTACAAGCAGTCCGACTACGGCAAGGTCATCCTGCCGTTCACGGTGCTGCGACGGCTTGAGTGCGTACTGGAGCCTACGCGCGAGAAGGTCACGGCGCTGGCGGACCAGTACAAGGACGGCGACATCGACCCGGATCGCTTCCTGCGGCGGGCCGCGGGCCACTCCTTCTACAACAAGTCCGGCCTGACCCTGAAGAAGATCGCGGCGGACCCGCAGAGCGCGGCGAAGAACCTCACGGTGTACGTGGGGTCGTTCTCCGACAACGCCCGTGGGGTGCTCGACCGCTTCGAGTTCGCCCAGCAGATCAAGCGGCTCGACAGCTCGGGGCTGCTCTACCAGGTCATCGGCAAGTTCACGGACCTGGACCTGCGCCCCGAGACCGTGCCCAACCACAACATGGGCTACATCTTCGAGGAACTGATCCGTCGCTTCGCGGAGCAGTCCAACGAGACGGCCGGTGAGCACTTCACGCCCCGCGAGGTCATCCAGCTCATGGTGCGGCTCCTGGTCGCCCCGGACGGCGACGGCCTCCAGCTCCCGGGTGTCGTCCGCACGGTCATGGACCCGGCCTGCGGCACAGGCGGCATGCTCTCCGCGACGGACGACCTGATCAAGGAGCTCAACCCCGACGCCACGGTGGAGGTGTACGGGCAGGAGCTCAACCCCGAGTCCTGGGCGATCTGCCGGTCCGACCTCATGATCAAGGGCCAGGACCCGGAGAACATCGCCTTCGGCAACTCCTTCTCCGACGACGGCCACGCCCGCTCGACCTTCGACTACCTGCTGGCCAACCCGCCGTTCGGCGTGGAGTGGAAGAAGGTCAAGGACGAGGTGGAGCGGGAGCACGCAACGCTGGGCGACGCCGGCCGCTTCGGTGCGGGGGTGCCGCGCATCAATGACGGTTCGCTGCTGTTCCTCCAGCACATGATCTCGAAGATGAAGCCGGTGGACGTCAACGGCGGGGGCGGCTCGCGTATCGCGATCGTCTTCAACGGCTCCCCGCTCTTCTCGGGCGGGGCGGGCTCGGGCGAGTCGGAGATCCGCCGCTGGATCCTGGAGAACGACTGGCTGGAGGGCATCGTCGCCCTGCCGGACCAGCTCTTCTACAACACCGGCATCTCCACGTACTTCTGGATCCTGACCAACCGCAAGAGCCCGGACCACAAGGGCAAGGTCGTACTGCTGGACGCCCGTGACCAGTGGCAGAAGATGCGGAAGTCGCTGGGCGACAAGCGCAAGCAGCTGAGCACGGACCACATCGCGACGGTGGTCAAGCTGTACGGCGAGGCGCTGCACGCGGCTGCGGACGCGGAACACCCGCTCCACGGCAAGGTGAAGGTCTTCGACAACACCGCGTTCGGATACCAGCGGATCACCGTCGAACGCCCGCTGAAGCTGCGCTTCGAGCTGACGGAGGAGACGCTGGCGGCGCTGGAAGTGTCAAAGGTCATCCAGAAGGCTCCGCAGGCGCCGGTGATGCTGGAAGCGTTCCAGGACCTGAAGGGCAGCATCTGGGCCAAGAAGGCGGACGCGTGGCTGGCACTGAAGGACGCGGTGATCCAGGCCGGCTCCACGTGGCCGTCGGGGGCGCCGTTTCTGAAGGCGCTGCGGGACGCGGTGGGGGTGCGGGACCCAGAGGGCGAGGTCCAACTCGTGAAGGGCAAGCCGGAGTCGGATGCGGAGTTGCGGGACTACGAGAACGTGCCGCTGGGTGAGGACGTCGAGGAGTACCTGAAGCGCGAGGTCCACCCGCATGTGCCGGATGCGTGGATCGACGGCAGCAAGACGAAGATCGGGTACGAGATTCCGTTCACGCGGCACTTCTATGTTTACGAGCCGCCTCGGTCGTTGACTGAGATCGATGCGGAATTGAAAGCACTAGAGGTGGAAATTCAGGCTCTACTTGGGGAGGTCGCCGGATGATCAGCCACAACAAACTTCCCCACGGGTGGTCGATTCACCCTTTGCGTAGACTCCTCACAAAAGAGAACCGAAAGCCTTCAGCAGGAACTGGTGTAGTCACTGCCTATCGCGACGGTACGGTGACCCTTCGCTCCCTACGACGAGAGGCGGGGTACACATTCTCCGACAAGGAGCAAGGATATCAAGGTGTTCAGATTGGCGACCTTGTCTTTCATGCCCTCGACGGGTTCGCAGGAGCCGTCGGCGTATCCGACTCCAATGGGAAATGTTCACCGGTCTATCACGTATGCTCTGCAGTAGGTAAGAACAGCACCCGCTTCATCGCCTACACTCTCAGAGCCATGGCATTCACGGGGTTCCTTGAATTGCAAGCAGGAACCGTGCGTCAGCGTTCCGTCGATTTTCGCCCCTGGGAGACATTCGCGCGTTTGCCAATCCCTGCCCCATCACTTGAAGAGCAGCGCCGCATCGTCGACTTCCTCGATGCTGAGACCACCCGCATCGATCAGCTGATCCACCTCTACCGACGGTTCAACAAACTAACTGCTGAGCGGTCACAACGAGTGCTCGACGAGGCAGTCGAGCAATGGGCGGGCCTACAAGTACCGCTACGCTACATCGTCCGCTTCCGCGAAGGTCCGGGCATTATGGCCACGGACTTCCACCCCGAGGGCGTACCCCTCATCCGCATCTCTGGCCTGAAGCAAGGCGAAGTGACCCTCAACGGCTGCAACTTCTTGGACCCGGATAAGGCCGCTCGACAGTGGTCGCAATTCCGCCTTCGCATGGGCGACCGGTTGATCAGCGGGAGCGCGACAATGGGAGAGGTCTCCGTGGTGCGGGACCCGACCGTCGTCGGGTCAGTCCCCTACACGGGCCTGATCATTCTGCGACCGGCGCAGACAGACGTCAACATGGAGTACATGGAGGCATTCCTGCAGTCATCTCTGTTCTCCCGACAGATTGACGTGCTCAAAACGGGGGCCACCATGCAGCACTTCGGCCCCACCCACTTGTCTCAAGTGAGGGCGCCTTTCCCTTCACCCGACGCACAGCGTCGCACCGCCGTAACCGCCCGTGAAGCGCTACATCACGCATCAAATTGCAACAAGCTGATTAAGCGTCAGGTCGCCCTGCTCAGCGAGCGCCGCCAAGCCCTCATCACCGCCGCCGTAACTGGCCAGTTCGACGTATCCACCGCCAGCGGCCGCAACGTGACCGAAGGAGTTGCCGTATGAGCCCCGTGCACGACGAGTCGTCCTTCGGGGCTGCCATTGTTGCGGCGCTCTGCGAGCGCGGGTGGCGGGAGGCCAGCCCAAGCGACTACCAGGCCGATCTCGGGCTCGACACCAACGAGCTGTTCACCTTCATCGGGGCGACCCAGCCCGACGAGTGGGACGACCTCCTCACCGTCTACGGCGGCGACCCCAACGAGGCCCAGCGTGGATTCGCCCAGCGACTCGACCGGGCCGTCGCCGACGACGGGTTGCTGCACGTCCTCCGGAATGGTGTCAAGGATCGCGGAGTCCGGCTCCATGTCGCCTACTTCAAGCCGAACCTGATCTCCGCGGACTCGGTCCTCGACGGCTACCGGGCCAACCGCCTCACCGTCGTCCGGGAACTCCCCTACGCCACCAAACAGGCCGACTGGGGTCACCGGCTCGACCTGACCCTGTTCCTCAACGGCATCCCGGTCGCTACAGCCGAGTTGAAGAACCCGCTCACCGGGCAGGGCGTCGATCAGGCGAAGGAGCAGTACCGGACCGACCGCGACCCAACCGAGCTGATCTTCACCCGCCGGGTCATCGCGAACTTCGCCGTGGACCCGGACCTGGTGTTCGTCACCACGCAACTGCGCGGCAAGAGCACCCAGTTCCTACCGTTCAACACAGGCTCCAACGGCCCCGGTCAGCCCGGCGGCGCTGGCAACCCCGCGCCGACCCTCCACGGCACGTACGCCACGTCGTACCTGTGGGAGCACGTCTGGCAGCGGGACAACTGGCTCGACCTCCTCCAGCGCTTCGTGCACCAGCAGAAGCACAAGACGCCCGGCGGTGGCACCACCAAGTCCACGATCTTCCCGCGCTTCCACCAGTGGGACGTGGTCAAGAAGCTGACCGCGCACGCGGCCACGCACGGCGCCGGGCAGAACTACCTCGTCATGGCGTCCGCCGGCTCCGGCAAGTCGAACACCATCGGCTGGCTGACCCACCGCTTGAGCGACCTGCACGCCGACACGGACCCGCGCGTCCTGGACACCGAGGCGCTCGCGGACGGCCGCATCAAGCCCGGGGAGCCGGTCTTCGACAAGGTCATCGTCATCACGGACCGCCGCAACCTGGACGCCCAACTCCGGGAGACAGTCGGCAACTTCTCGCAGACCGACGGCCTGGTCGTGAAGGTCGACGAGAAGCACGGCGCGAAGAGCGAACAGCTCGCCCGCGCCCTCTCCCGGGACACGGGCAAGATCGTCACTGTCACGCTGCACTCGTTCCCCGCACTGCTCGACTACGTCAAGCGCAACCCGACCGAGATCAAGGGCAGTCGCTTCGCGATCGTCGTCGATGAGGCGCACTCCTCGCAGTCCGGCGACGCCGCCACCGCCGTGAAGTCCGCGCTGCGGGACCTCGGCCTGGACGCCGACACCGAGGACAAGGGTGCGACCACGCTCACCGTGGACGCCAAGCTGAAGGCGAAGGCGGTGGAGCGCTCGCAGGCCGCGAACCTCTCCTACTTCGCGTTCACCGCCACCCCGAAGGCGAAGACCCTCGAACTCTTCGGCACGGAAGCCACGGAGAACGGCGAGGCCGTCTACCGGCCCTTCCACACCTACTCCATGCGGCAGGCCATCGAGGAAGGCTTTATCCTCGACCCGCTGCGCAACTACGTCACGTACAACACCTACTGGAAGCTCGCGAACCTGAACCGCGACGAGAAGGAGGTCGACCCCTCCAAGGCGAACAGCCTGCTCGCCCGGTTCGCGCTCATGCACGAGCACACGGTCTCTCAGCACGCACAGGTGATCGTCGAGCACTTCGTCGCCCACACCCGCGGCCGGCTCGGCGGGCGGGCCAAGTCAATGGTGGTCACCGCCTCCCGGCATTCCGCCGTGCAGATGGCCCGCGCCATCCGCAGTTACATCGCCGACCGCACGTACGACACCAAGTACCCGGACCTCGGCGTCCTCGTCGCCTTCTCCGGCTCCCTCACCATCGACGGTGAGGAGACCACCGAGAGCAAGGAGAACGGCGGGCTGTCCGAGAGCGGGCTGCCGAAGGCGTTCGGGTACACCCGAGCCGACGACAAGGCCGCGAAGGCCGGCGGCAAGGGGCAGCAGGAGTACCGGATTCTGATCGTTGCCGAGAAGTACCAGACCGGCTTCGACCAGCCGCTCCTCACCACCATGTACGTCAACAAGTCACTGACCGGCATCGCAGCCGTGCAGACCCTCTCCCGCCTCAACCGCACCGCCGAACGCAAGTCGCAGGCCGACCTCGCCGTCCTGGACTTCGTCAACGAGGCCGAGGACATCCAGGAAGCGTTCCGCCCGTACTTCGAGGAGGCGCACACCCTCCCCACCGACCCCAACCTCCTCTACACGGCCCAGAGTCGGGTCATGTCCGCGCCGATCATCTCGGAGCAGGACATGGACGAGTTCGCCCAGGCCTACTTCGAGGCGAAGGAGAAGGCGGGCGGCTCCCAAGCC
Organism: Streptomyces hirsutus; assembly: GCF_001418415.1. Lineage (GTDB taxonomy): Bacteria > Actinomycetota > Actinomycetes > Streptomycetales > Streptomycetaceae > Streptomyces > Streptomyces hirsutus. The sequence continues at coordinate 1,541 of NZ_LIQT01000331.1, read as the reverse complement.
AAGTGGGAGAAGCTGCACGCCGAGTTGTACCGGCTCCTCTCCCCCGCCGTCACACGCTTCACCGTGCTGATGGACAGCGAGGAGGAGGACGACGTCGAGACGGCGGAGGAGTTCCGCGCCCATCTCAACGACTACGTCCGCAAGTACGGCTTCCTCGCGCAGATCGTGCCGTACCACGACACCGAGTTGGAGCGGCTGCACCTCTACGGCCGCTACCTCCTCAACCGCCTCCCGCACCGGGCTGACGGTGGCGTGGACATAGGCGAGGTCGACCTGAGCCACCTGCGCGTCGAGAAGACCGGCGAGCACGACGTGGCTCTCACCCCCGAGGGCGCCGCCGAACTCAAGGGCTTCGGCGACGGCGTGGGCGGGGCCCAGGACGACGAGAAGTCTCTGCTCTCCGAGCTGATCGACAAGTTCAACGCCAAGTTCGGCACGGAGTTCACCAAGGAGGACGTCCTCCCCGCCTTCAACGCGACCAAGGAGGACCCGAAGGTCCGCGCCGCCGCCGTCGTCAACGACGAGGCCAACTTCGGCATCGTCTTCGACAAGAAGTTCGAGGAGAACATGATGGACCACGTGTCCACCATCGACACCCTCGGCAAGCGCTACTTCGGCGCCGACCGCGAGTTCAAGTCCAACCTGGACCGCAGCGCTCGCCGCGCGGCCTGGCGAATGATCCGCAGCGAGGAAGGTCTGGACGACTTCTGAGGCAGACGGAGGGGCCCGGCACGCGCCGGGCCCCTCCGTTCGTGCACCCGCCGCCGGTCAGCGCCTGGCGGCCATCCGTACGAAGCCGGCCCAAGCATCGGCACCGACTGCTAGCCGGGCCGCCGCAGGCTGCTTCGAGTCCCGGATGAGGACTTCTCCGGTCGCTGCGGCAACTTCTACACATTCACCGCCGTTGCCTGTGCTGTAGCTGCTCTTGATCCAAGCGGCCTCGGGCACAGCCGCCTTCGCGTGCTGCACGCTCATGTGTCTCCCATCAGTTGCTCGACGAACGCCATCGACTCGCTCGGTGACAGCGCTTGTGATCGGAGGATGCCATAGCGCGCTTCGAGTGTGCGTACGTATGCGACGTCGGTGTACAGACTGCTGTGATCCTGTACTTCCGCGTACGCAACACGCTGCCCCTTGTCGGTATCGATCAACGTGAAGGGACCGCCCAAGGCGGCGTTGTCCTCGCGCGCCATCGGCATGACCTGTACCTCTACGTTCCTAGACTGACCCGTAACGAGGATTTGTTCCAGCGTCTCGCGCATGACTCTTGGGCCACCAACCGGCCTACGGAGGACTGCTTCCTCGATTACAAAGCTCATCAGGGCAGCAGGTCGTCGACCGAAGATCTCCTGTCGGACCATGCGTGCTTCAAGTCGCTGCTCAATGACCTCATCCTCCAGTAGCGGCCGCTGCATGTGGAACACAGCTCGCGCATACTCCTCCGTCTGCAACAGACCCGGCACTGCATACACCGCGTACAGGTTCAGAGCCGTAGCCCTAGCCTCCAGGCGTGCCATGTCCCGGAAGAACGCCGGATACTG
>NZ_LIQT01000330.1 GCF_001418415.1 Streptomyces hirsutus | reverse complement strand
CACCCGCATGCATCCCCCCACCCCCACCGTCACCAGGACCAGCACCAGCACGACACCGACGACGAGGCGGAGATCCTCGACCTGGACGCGGAAGTCCTCGCCGAGCACATCGCCGCCGTCACCACGTGGCTGTCGGTCCAAGCGCCCCCTCACCGGATCGTGGACCTGGGCTGCGGGACGGGGGCCGGCACCTTCGCCCTCCTCGACCGCTTCCCCGACGCGCGGATCACCGCGGTCGACTCCTCGGCCGGTCACCTCCAGCGCCTGAGCCGGAAGGCACGCGCCCGGGGAGCGGAGGGACGTGTCCTCGCCGTACGGGCCGACCTCGACGACACCGGCTGGCCCGACCTCGGCACACCGGACCTGGTGTGGGCCTCGGCCTCGATGCACCACATGGCCGACCCCGACCGCGTCCTGCGCAAGGTCCACGACCTGCTCGCCCCCGGCGGACTGTTCGCCGTCGTGGAGCTGGCCGGCTTCCCCCGCTTCCTGCCCGAAAACGCCCCCGAAGACCGGCCCGGCCTGGAAGAACGCTGCCACACCGCGAGCGAGCGCTTCCACGCCGAGCACGTGTCCCACCGCGGCGCCGACTGGGGACCGAANNCCTGCGGCGCATGCGCCGCAGCGTCGCCGACGCACTCCCGCCCCAGGATCTCGCCGCGCTCGACCGACTGCTCGACACCGACGGCCCCCACAGCATCCTGCGCCGCGACGACCTCGCCGTGCGCACCGAGCGCACGGTCTGGGCCGCACGACGCGAGAACTGACCGACCGGCCACCGCGAACGGCAGGCCGCCACGTGCGGGAGTAATCGCCTCGCGCGCCACGGCAAGCCCGCCGTGGCGCGCGAGGCGACCGTCAGTCGACCTCCACCGCCGCCTGCGCGAACTGCGCCCGGTACAGGCGGGCGTAGGCTCCGCCCGCCGCCAGCAACTTCTCGTGGGAACCCTGCTCGACGATCGAACCGTTCTCCATGACGAGGATCGTGTCCGCGTCCCGGATCGTGGAGAGCCGGTGCGCGATGACGAACGACGTACGCCCGTGCGCCAGTTCGGCCATCCCCTTCTGGATCAGCACCTCGGTACGGGTGTCCACGGAACTCGTCGCCTCGTCCAGCACCAGGATCACCGGGTCGGACAGGAACGCCCGCGCGATGGTGATGAGCTGCTTCTCACCGGCGCTCACCCCGCTGCCCTCGTCGTCGATCACCGTGTCGTACCCGTCCGGCAGGGTGCGGACGAACCGGTCGGCGTGGGCCGCCCGCGCCGCCTCCTCGATTTCCTCCCGGGTGACCTTCCGCGAGGCGCCGTACGCGATGTTCTCCGCGATGGTGCCGCCGAACAGCCAGGTGTCCTGGAGCACCATGCCGATCCTGGACCGCAGTTCGTCCCGGGACATGCGCGCTATGTCGACGCCGTCGAGCGTGATGCGCCCGCCGGACACCTCGTAGAACCGCATCAACAGGTTCACCAGCGTCGTCTTGCCGGCACCGGTCGGGCCGACGATCGCGACCGTGTGCCCCGGCTCCACCGTGAGCGACAGATCCTCGATCAGCGGCTTCTCCGGGGCGTACCGGAACGACACCCGCTCCAGCGCCACCCGCCCGCGCAGCTCGGCCGGCTTCTCGGCCGGCGAGACGTCGGCCGACTGCTCGTCGGCGTCGAGCAGCTCGAAGACCCGCTCCGCCGACGCGACACCCGACTGCACCAGGTTCGCCATCGAGGCGACCTGCGTCAGCGGCATCGAGAACTGCCGCGAGTACTGGATGAACGCCTGCACGTCGCCGATGGACAGCGAACCCGACGCGACCCGCAGCCCGCCGACGACCGCCACCAGCACATAGTTGAGGTTCGACACGAAGAGCATCAGCGGCTGCATGACGCCGCTGTTGAACTGCGCCTTGAAACCGGCCTCGTACAGTGCCTCGTTCTCCTCGGCGAACCGCTTCGCCGACTCCTCCTGCCGTCCGAACACCTTCACCAGGGTGTGCCCGGTGTACATCTCCTCGATGTGCGCGTTGAGCGTGCCCGTCGTGCGCCACTGCTGCACGAAGTGCGGCTGCGACCGCTTGCCCACGCGGGTGGCGACCACGAACGACAGCGGCACGGTCACCAGCGCGACCAGCGCCAGGATCCAGGACACGTAGAACATCATCGCCAGCACCCCGACGACGGTCAGCAGCGAGTTGATCAGCTGGCCCATCGTCTGCTGGAGCGTCTGCCCGAGGTTGTCGATGTCGTTGGTCGCCCGGCTCAGCACCTCACCGCGCTGCCGCTTGTCGAAGTACGACAGGGGCAGCCGCGACAACTTCGTCTGCACGTCCTCGCGCATCCGGTACATGGTGCGGTTCACGGCCCCGTTCACCAGCCGCGTCGCCACCGCCATCAGCAGACCGGCGGCCACGAACACCGCCAGCGCGAACAGCAGGACGTTGCCCACGGCCGTGAAGTCGATGCCCTCGCCCGGCGTGAAGTCGGTGCTGCGGAGCATGTCCGCGACACCGCCCTCGCCGCGCTCCCGCATCGACTCCAGCACCTGCTCCTTGGTGGCCCCGGCCGGCATGTCCCGTCCGACGATGCCCGCGAAGACCAGGTCGGTCGCCAGGCCGAGGATCTTCGGCCCGATCACGCTGAACCCCACGCTCAGCACCACGCAGGCCAACAGCCCGTAGATGGTCAGGCGTTCCGGCCCGAACCGCGCGATGAGCCGTTTGCCCGACTCCTTGAAATGCAGCGACTGGTGGTTGGGGCCCGTCCCGGCCCCGGCCCGCGCCATGGCCCCGGCCATCAGGCGGCCTCCGCTTCCGTCAGCTGGGAGAGCACGATCTCCCGGTAGGTCTCGTTGTCCGCCATCAGTTCGTGATGCCGGCCGGTACCGGCGACCCGGCCCTCGTCCAGGACCACGATCCGGTCGGCGTCGCGGATGGTCGACACCCGCTGGGCGACGATCACCACCGTCGCCTCGGCGGTCTCCTCGGCCAGCGCCCCGCGCAGCGCCGCGTCGGTCGCGTAGTCGAGCGCGGAGAAGGAGTCGTCGAACAGATAGATCTCGGGGCGCTGCACCAGCGTCCGCGCGATCGCGAGCCGCTGGCGCTGGCCGCCGGACACGTTGGTGCCGCCCTGCGCGATCGGCGCGTCCAGCCCGCCCTCCAGCCGCTCGACGAACTCCCTGGCCTGCGCCACCTCCAGCGCGTGCCACAACGCGTCGTCCGTGGCGTCCGGATGCCCGTACCGCAGATTCGTCGCCACCGTCCCCGCGAACAGGTACGGCTTCTGCGGCACCATCCCGACCGTCCTCGCGAGCAGCGCCGGATCGAGGTCCGCGACGGGCACGCCGTCCACGAGGACCTCGCCCTCGGTCGCGTCGAACAGCCGGGGGACCAGCCCGAGCAGCGTCGACTTGCCGCTGCCGGTCGAACCGATGACGGCGGTGACCTCGCCCGGACGGGCCACCAGGTCGACCGACTTCAGCACCGGCTCCTCGGCACCCGGGAAGCGGAAACCGCCGCCCCGGATCTCCAGATGGCCGTGCCGGGGCAGCTCGGTGACGGGCGCGACGGGCGGCACGACGCTGGAGGAGGTGTCCAGCACCTCCTGGATGCGCTCGGCGCACACCTCGGCCCGCGGGACCATCATGAACATGAAGGTGGCCATCATCACGGACATGACGATCTGCATCAGGTAGGCGAGGAACGCGGTCAGGTCGCCGATCTGCATGCCCCCGCTGTCGATCCGGTGCGCGCCGAACCACACCACCGCGATCGACGACAGGTTCACCACCGTCATCACCACGGGGAACATCAACGCCAGCAGGTTGCCGGTGCCCAGCGCCACGTCGGTCAGCTCGGCGTTGGCCTTCCCGAACCGCCGCTGCTCGTACGCGTCCCGGACGAACGCCCGGATCACCCGGTTGCCGGTGATCTGCTCGCGCAGCACCCGGTTCACCGTGTCGAGCCGCTCCTGCATGGACCGGAACAGCGGACGCAGCCGCCGCACGATCAGTGTCACCGAGACGCCCAGCACCGGCACCACCGCGACCAGCACCCCGGACAGCGGCACGTCCAGACCGAGCGCCAGCACGATGCCGCCCAGACACATGATGGGCGCCGACACCATCAGTGTGCACGTCATCAGCGCCAGCATCTGGATCTGCTGGACGTCGTTCGTCGTACGGGTGATGAGCGAGGGGGCGCCGAAGTGGCCGACCTCACGCGCGGAGAAGGACTGCACCCGGTCGAAGACGGCCCCCCGCACGTCCCGCCCCACCGCCGCCGCGGTCCGGGCGCCGTAGTACACGGCACCGACGTTGCACACGACCTGCGCCAGCGAGATGCCGATCATCAGGGCGCCGTAGGACAGGATGTAGCCGGTGTCCCCCTTGACGACACCGTCGTCGATGATGTCGGCGTTGAGGGTGGGAAGGTAGAGCGTGGCGCAGGTCTGCAGGAACTGCAGCAGCACCAGAAGGACGATGGGTCTTTTGTACGGCCTCAGATGAGTCCGCAGCAGTCGTATCAGCACGCTGAGTCTCTCGGGTGGTCGGCGGGAGCCAATGGTTGCCCCTGGCCCCTATCGTCGGACACTCCACCCGCGTTACCTCAACCGATTTAATCCGCGGAACCACGCGCCGTTCCACGGGCCGACGGGCGGCACGCACCGCCCGTCGCCCGGCCGGTCACATTCGGAACGCCCCCGGATGGGTCTGCTCGCGCACCGACACGAACTGCTGGCGCACCGCCTGCCCCACCGCCAGGTCGTCGCCCGGCTCCAGCACCTGCGCCACCGGGCCCTGCCAGACGGGCGGCGTCCGCGGGTCGAGGACGCCCTGGGACACCCCCAGCGCCCACGCCGCCTGCCGGGCGGCGCCGATCGCCGCGTAGTCCGCGGGCTGCGGCACCACCACCTGCGCCCCGAACAGCGAGGGCGCCGCCGCCTGCACGGCGGGCAGCTCCGCGGCCTGCCCCAGCAGGAACACCCGCCGGACCTCCACGCCCCGGCCGCGCATCACGTCCAGCGCGTCCGCGAGCCCGCACAGCATGCCCTCGAACGCGGCCCGCGCCAGGTGCTCCGGCTTCATCGACTCCCGCCGCAGCCCCGACAGGGTCCCGGCGGTGTGCGGCAGATTCGGCGTCCGCTCGCCCTCCAGATAGGGCAGTAGCACCAGCCCGTGCGAACCCGGCGTCGACTTCATCGCCAGGTCGGACAGGCTCTCCAGATCGGGCAGCCCGAGCAGTTCCGCGGTCCCGCGCAGGGCCCGTACCGCGTTCAGCGTGGTGACGACGGGCAGATGCATGCCGGTGGCGTCCGCGAGCGCGGTGACCATGCCGTACGGGTCGTAGAGCGCCTCGGGGTGGACCGCCATGACCGAACCGGACGCGCCCAGCGACACCACCGCGTCGCCCAGCCCGATCCCCAGCCCGAACGCCGCCGCCATCGTCTCCCCGGTACCCGCGGAGATCAGCAGCCCCTCCGGCGTGGCACCGGCCGCGTCGGCCGGGCCGATCACCTCCGGCAGCATGGTCTGGTGCCCGAGCGCCAGCTCCACCAGATCGGCTCGGTAATTCCCGGTCGCCGCCGCCCAGTAGCCGGTTCCGGACGCGCCGCCCCGGTCGGTGGTCCGGCGCACCGGACGGCCCAGGAGCTGCCACACCAGCCAGTCGTGGGCCTGGAGCAGCACGGCGGTGCGCGCCGCGTTCTCGGGCTCCGTACGGGCCAGCCAGCGCAGCTTCGTCACCGGGTGCGCCGCCTGCGGAACGCTGCCCACCGCCTGCGCCCACGCCTCACGGCCGCCGAGCGCGTCGATCAGATCGGCCGCCGCGACCTGGATCCGCTTGTCGGTACCGACCATGGCGGGCCGCACGGTGTTGCCCTGGGAGTCCAGCGGCACCAGCGCGTTCGCCTGCGCGGAGACCCCGATGGCCTGCACGCCCTCGAGCAGGCCGCCGCCCGCCGCCTCGCCCAGCGACAGCAACCAGTTCTGCGGATCGACGTCGGACGGACGGCCCGCGCCCTGGGCATGGTCCACCGGGTGCGGCGCATACCCCTGTTTGAGCACGGTTCCGCTGTCCGCGTCACAGACGACGATGCGAGTGAAATCGGGCGCACTGTCCAACCCGGCGACTATCCCCATGGCCAAATTCTGCCGTACCCGGCGACATCGTGACGCCGGGCCGGTCCGCCGGGGGCTTTCCGCCGGGTGCCACCGGTGTCCCGGTCAGGTGTTGCTCGTCCCCCAGTCGTCCTCGCCGGCGCCCTGCGAGGTGCGCTCGCGCAGGGTGCGCACCCGCTGGGTCACCGAGTCGGGCATCCGGTCGCCCACCTTGTCACTCACCACGTGGTACGCCCGGCCCGCGATGTCCCGGCCCTGCTGCGCCGCGGTCTCCGCGGTGTTGCGCACGGCGGGGTTCTGCGCGAACCGCTGAGCCGACTTCTTCAACTGCTCGTAGCGCTCGCGTCCGGCCCTCGTGCCCAGCACGTAACCCAGGACGACTCCGGTGACGAACGTGAGCCGGTAACGCATGGCGGCCACCCTTCCGTTGTGTAGGACTGCGTGCGGGTCTGCGCGGCTCTCCGGTTGCGGCGACGGGGCCGGAGAGTACCGATTGGCGAAGCACCCCCCTGCTTGCGCTAATGTATGTGTCGCAGAGAGCGCGCGCCCCCTGGCGAATACCCAGGTGGGTGCGTTCGATGCAGACGAGGCATTCCTCCGTAGCTCAATTGGCAGAGCAGCCGGCTGTTAACCGGCAGGTTACTGGTTCGAGTCCAGTCGGGGGAGCTCGGTCCTCCGTAGCTCAATTGGCAGAGCAGCCGGCTGTTAACCGGCAGGTTACTGGTTCGAGTCCAGTCGGGGGAGCATGCTGAACGAGGACCCCCTGGGGGGTCCTTTTTCATGCCCGGTTCGCGTCCTGGTCGACCGCCTGGAGGGACCGGGCGGGCCCGGAGGCAGCCCTCGGGGTCGCGAAGGGGGCCCATGCCTAGTCGATCATCGAGGCAGGAGATCGTATGAGCGGCTATGCTGCGGCAGACGGCACGCACACCTGTGCGCGACACGCCGCTTGGGGCGGTAGCTCAGCCGGTTAGAGCAACGGACTCATAATCCGTCGGCCGTGGGTTCGAGTCCCACCCGCCCCACCTATACAGGTCTCTGACCTGCGGAAACGTTCTTTTTTGGCTGTCGGAGCGTCAACTTTGCCTGAACGGACTGAATCCGCTGCTCGTGAGTTTGGGGGCGGCTCGGTCTGCGACAGCTGGTGGCCTTCTGACCTGCACGAATGCGCGTAGGTGCGTAGCCAAGGAGACGTGTTCTGCTGGGCCGCGCTGCGTAGGGCCATGAATTGAGGCCATCCTGAGGCCGCTGGTAACGAGGACAGTGTTATCGATGATCCTGTGCTCCGGTCGGCGCAGGTGGGTCGAGACGTTCGACGTGGTGGCCGTCTGGGTGTGCGGCGCGCGAGAGTGTGCGTCGTGGTGATGGCCGGTGGGCGCCAGGAACTGCCCCAAGAGGAAACGGCCCCGAGCGGTCACTCGGTCCTCTCGTGTGGTGCTCCGTGGTTCATGTGGTCAGGACGTCGGGGCGGTCGAAGACGGGTCTCGTCCAGCTGCTCAGGTTACGGACCGCCGGCAACTGAGTATGTTCCGATGCCCGGTCACTGTCGGTGTGACGGCCGGCGGCTTCGACTAACGCGTCTCAGATGGATCACCTCCGCTCGCGCGGTGAGCACGGCGAGGGTGCCGGTGTCCGGGGAGAAGGCAAGGCGGCCGAAGAAGTCGTGAAGCTGTTGTCTTTCCGGACTTGAGGACGGTATCTCCGCTGGTCAGGCGGGTCGGTGATTCCGTGGGAGCCATGGCCTGTCGTGTCGTCGCTCCCCGGGAGGTCGCGGATGCCGTCGGTTGTCGGACTGCTGGAACAGCACGAGCTCGCAGCTCGCCGTCGGGTCGACGAACTGCGCGAGGAGGCCGACCGCATCCAGGCCGAGCTGGCAGACCTCACTGAGAGCCGCACCTGATCTCAAGCACCGCTCGGCTCCCCGGCTCTGCGGCTCCGCAACCATGACGACGCCATGGCAACAGCGCGTACGGGGTGCCGGCCGTGTGGATTCGACGCCCGTTCCCGCAGTCCTGTCTGCGGGAACGGGCATGCCACGTTCAGGCATGCGGCAGGAGCTGTTCCACGCCGGCCTCCATCGCCGCTTCGTCCACCCAGGGCGGGTTCGCGCCGTGGACGGAACAGGTCACGGCGGCCACGTGAGCGGCGAAGGAGCAGGAGTCGGTGACGTCCTCGAGGCTCAGTGCGTCGAGTCGCCCGCCAAGGTGTCCGAGGGCGGCGAGGCGGTGGAGCAGGCCCGCAGTGAAGGAGTCCCCGGCGCCGACGGTGTCCACAACGTCCACGGCCGGGGCTGGGACGGTGACGCGGAGGCCGTCTAGGGAGGCAAGGGCGCCGCGCCCGCCGAAGGTGATGACGACGAGGCGCGCGCCGGCGGCATGCCAGGTGTCGCACGCCTCCTCAGGGCCGACGCCGGGCAGGAGCAGCGCGAGGTCGTCCTCGCTGAGGCGAAGGATGTCGGCGAGGGCGCACCAGCGGGGAAGCCGTTCGCGGTAGACGGAGGGCGATACGAGCAGGGGCCGGACGTTGGGGTCGATGGACACGGTGACGTGCTCGCGCGCCCTGGCGAGATTGTCCTCGATGCGGCTGCCGCCGGGCTGCTGCATCAGCGCCAGGGAGCCAGTGTGCAGGCAGGCCGCATCGTCCAGCCGGGCGCCGGCGAGTTCGTCGTCGGTCCACTGCCAGTCGGCGGCGCTGTCGGCATAGAACGTGTAGGTGGCCTGGCCGGAGTCGTCGAGGTCGGCGACGGCGAGGGTGCTGGGCTCGGGGGCGGCGGTCACGCTGCCGGTCAGGTCGACGCCGGAGGCACTGAGGCGGGCATGGAAGAGGGCGCCGAAGACGTCGTGGGAGAACCGCCCGAGGAAACGAGTCCGGGTACCGAGCCGGGCGAGGGCGACGGCGGTGTTGGCGGGGCCGCCACCGGGCAGGGCGCGCAGCGCGAGTTCATCGGAGCTGGACCGGGCGGGGTCGGTGAAGGCGTCGGCGACGCACTCGCCGAGGACGGTGACGCTGCTGGGGGCCTGGGGTCGGGCCATGGTGGTTGTTTGCCTCTCTCGGGAAGAGCGCGGGGGGTGAAGGGCACCGGGCCGGTGGCCTGATGCGGCCCATGCGCAGGTATTGACATGCCGCTCAAGACGCACGTAACTTCCCTGCCACACGGAAGTAACGCGCGTTATTAAAGCGCGAAACCGGAGGTGCTGTCTCACCGCCGGACGGCCGAAAGGGACTGGAAGTGGCCACGAACAGGACGCATCGCGTGACCATGAGCGATGTGGCGCGCCACGCGGGTGTCTCGCGGACCACCGTCTCCTTCGTCCTCAACGACAAGCCCGGCGCCGCCATCCCCGAGGAGACCCGTCGGCGGATCCTGGAGGCGATCGACGAGCTCGGCTACCGGCCCAACGCCGGGGCGCGGGCGCTGGCCGCGAACCGCAGCGGGTGGTTCGGGCTGATCACCGAGATCGTGACCGGCCCCTTCGCGACCGAGGTGATCACGGGTGCGCAGAGCCGCGCCTGGGGCGATCGGAGGTTCCTGCTGATCGCCGCGAGCGAGGGCGACCCCGCCCAGGAGGCCGCCGCGCTCGACCAGATGCTGGAACACCGGGTGGAAGGGCTCCTGTACGCCACGACCTGGCACCGGGCCGTCACGCTCCCCAAGGCCGCCCGGGAGGTGCCGACGGTGCTCGTCAACTGCTACGACGCGGAAGGTGAGCTGCCGTGCATCCTGCCCGACGAGGTGTCGGGCGGTTACAAGGCGACCCGCCGGCTCCTGGACGCCGGTCACACCCGCATCGGGTTCATCAACCTCGACCCGGCGATCCCGGCGGCCATCGGCAGGCGCGAGGGGTACGAACGTGCCCTGCGCGAGGCCGGGATCACCCCCGACCCCTCCCTCGTCGTCCCCGGCTGGGCCACCGCGGACAGCGCCTATACCGCCGCCTGCGAACTCCTTGACCGCCCGGCCGGCGACCGGCCGACCGCGCTGTTCTGCGGAAACGACCGGATGGCGATGGGCGCGTACGACGCGATCAAGGAACGTGGGCTGCGCATCCCGCACGACGTGGCCGTGGTGGGGTTCGACAACCAGGAACTCATCGCCGCCTATCTGCGGCCGAAGCTGACGACGCTCGCCCTGCCCTTCGAGGCCATGGGCACCAAGGGCATCGACATGCTCGCCGCTCTCGCAGCGGGGCAGCCGCTCGACACCCGTCAGGTGACGATCGACTGCCCGCTGCTCGAACGCTCGTCGGTCTGACCGCTAATCAGTCCGCCGAGGAATCCCATCCCGTCTTCGCCCTGTGTGTTGAAGAGAGGAAAAGAGTCTCCATTATGGCACCCTCCCGCATACCTTCACGGCGGCCCCGAGCCGTCCTGAGAGCGGTCACCGTGACCGCCGCCGCGGCCCTGGTCCTGTCCGCCTGTACGGGTGGCTCGGGCACCTCCGGCGCCGGTGACACCTCCGGCAACCAGCTGCTCACCATCCCGCGCGAGGATCTGGCGACGTTCACGCGCAACTTCAACCCGCTCTCCCCGCAGGCCGCCCCCATGACCCTGCAGGCGGTCTACGAGCCGCTGGCGGTGCACAGCATGGCGGACGCCAAGGACACGCCGTGGCTGGCCACCAAGTGGGAGCAGGCCAAGGACGGCAAGTCCCTCACCTTCACGCTGCGCGAGGGCGTCAAGTGGTCGGACGGCCAGGCGCTCACCGCCGACGACGTCGTCTACACCTTCGAGCTCCAGAAGAAGGTGCTCGGCGGCTTCGACTACCTGGACAAGGTCACCGCGGTCGATGCCCACACGGTGAAGTTCTCCTTCAACAAGGCGTTCTCGACCGCCTTCTACGAGATCAGCGGCCACTACATCCTGCCGAAGCACATCTGGTCCAAGGTGAAGGACCCGGCGAAGTTCACCAACCCGAACCCGGTCGGCACCGGCCCGTACACCAAGATCGAGAAGTTCCAGAGCCAGTCGTACGAGCTGCGCAAGAACCCCGACTACTGGCAGCCGGACAAACAGCGGATCGCCGGTATCCAGATGCTCGCCTTCTCCGGCAACGACAGCGCCAACATCGCCTTCACCAACGGTGAGGTGGACTGGACGCAGTCGTTCATCCCGGACATCGAGAAGTCCTTCGTCGCCAAGGACAAGAAGCACAACCACTACTGGTTCCCGGCCACCGGCGCCATGATCAACTGGCAGCTGAACACCACCAAGGCGCCCTTCGACGACCCGGCGGTGCGCAAGGCCCTCAGCATGGCCGTCGACCGCGACCAGATCACCAAGGTCGCGATGAACGGCTACGCCGAACCCGCCGACTGCACGGGCCTGGCCCGCACGTACGACAAGTGGCGTGACACCTTGCTCGCCGCGTCCTGCACCTGGACGAAGTACGACACCGACGCGGCGGCCAAGGCCTTTGACGCGGCCGGCTACAAGGAGAGCGGCGGCAAGCGGAAGCTGAAGAACGGCAAGGACTTCACGCTCGACATCTCCGTCGGCTCGGCCTCCTCCGACTGGATCTCGGTCGCCAACATCATCAAGCAGAACCTCGCGAAGGTCGGCATCACCGCCACCGTGAAGACGCCCGACTGGTCGGCGGTCTCGGCGTCGTACAACACCGGCACGTTCGACACCGGCATCGTGTGGAGCAACAACGGCGCCACCCCGTACGAGTACTTCCGCGGCGTGATGTCGACCAAGATGGTGCAGCCGGTCGGCAAGCAGGCCACGGAGAACTACCACCGCTTCGGCGACAAGAAGGCCGACAAGCTCATCGACGCCTTCGCCGCCGCCACGGACGAGAGTGCGCAGCGCGAGCAGATGAACGGCCTGCAGGAGCTGTACGACAAGGACGCACCCGTCGTCCCGCTGTTCACCGGCCCCGAGTGGGGCGCGTACACGGATGCCCGCTTCACCGGCTGGCCCTCCGAGGAAAACCCGTACGCCACCCTCGGCAACCGCAACGGCAGCACGATCCTCGTGCTCACGTCGCTGAAGCCCGTCAAGAGCTGACGCCACCCGCGGACCGGCGGCCGCCCTCCTCCCCGGACGGCCGCCCCCGCGCACCGAGCCACACGTTCACCCCCCACCGACAGGGAGCACGACCCGTGCGTCTGATCCTGCGCAACCTGGGGTTCTATCTGCTCGCCTTCTGGGCCTCCATCACCCTGAACTTCGTTCTCCCGCGCTTCATGCCGGGAGACCCGGTCTCCCGGATGTTCGCGCAGGCCCAGGGCACCATGCAGCCCGATCAGATAGCCCAGCTGCGGAAACTCTTCGGCCTCGACAACCGCCCACTCTGGGAGCAGTACGTCTCCTACGTCAAAAGCGTCTTCACCGGCGACCTCGGCATCTCCATCACCCGCTTTCCCACCCCGGTCTCCGACGTGATCGGCTCACAGATCGGCTGGACCCTGCTCCTCGGCGGCGTCGCGCTCGTCATCGCGGCCGTGCTCGGCAACCTGCTCGGCATCGTCGCCGCCTGGCGGCGCGGCGGCGTCCTCGACTCCGCCTTCCCGCCCCTGCTGATCTTCGTCGGCTCGTTCCCGTACTTCTGGCTGGCGATGGGCGCGCTGTACCTGTTCGGGGTGAGCCTCGGCTGGTTCCCCATGCGGCACGCCTACGACGTCGGCCTGACTCCCGGCTTCAACGGCGAGTTCCTCTCGAACGTCGCCACCCACCTGGTGCTGCCGGCGCTGACCATCGTGTTGGTCTCCATCGGCGGCTGGATGCTCGGCATGCGCAACACCATGATCGCCACGACGGCCGAGGACTACATCACGATGGCCGAGGCCAAGGGCCTCAGCCCCTCGCGGATCATGTTCCGCTACGCCGCCCGCAACGCGCTGCTGCCTTCCGTCACCAACTTCGGCATGGCGCTCGGCTTCGTCATCGGCGGCGCCCTGCTCACCGAGGTCGTGTTCGCCTACCCCGGCATCGGCTACCAGCTGCTGATGGCCGTCCAGGGCCTGGACTACCCGCTGATGCAGGGCATCTTCCTGACGATCACGGCCGCGGTGCTGCTCGCGAACTTCCTCGTCGACCTCGTCTACGTCCGCCTCGACCCGCGCGTCCGCGTCCGCTGAGGAGGTTGCCGACATGACCGCCATCGACATCGCGACGGCCACCACGCCGACCATCCCCGCACGCACGTCCCGCCGGCGCGGACTGCTGCGCCAGCTCATCGACAGCAAGAAGGCGCTGGCCGGGCTGATCCTGCTCGCTCTCTTCGCGCTGCTGGCTCTGCTCGCGCCCGTCCTGGCACCGGGCGACCCGTCGCTCATCAACTCCACGGGCAGCCAGGCACCCTCGGCCGCACACTGGCTGGGTGCGACCGCCAAGGGACAGGACGTGCTCGCCCTCACCCTGTGGGGTGCGCGCAGCTCCCTCTTCGTCGGCTTCACCGTGGGCCTTGTGGCGACCGGCGTCGCCATCCTCATCGGCCTGGCGTCCGCGTACTTCGGCCGTATCGTGGACGACGCGCTGACCCTGGTCACCAACATCTTCCTGCTGCTGCCCGGCCTCCCGCTGCTCATCATCCTGGCCGCGTTCCTGCCGCCCGGGACCTCGACCGTGATCCTGGTGCTCGTCGTCACCGGCTGGGCGGGCTCGGCCCGGGTCCTGCGCGCGCAGGCCAAGTCGATCCGCGGCAAGGACTTCGTGGCCGCCGCCGTCGTCACCGGCGAGCGCCCCCTGCGGATCATGTTCCGCGAGATCCTGCCCAACATGGCGTCCGTGGTGATGACCACGCTGCTCGGCTGCGTGATCTTCGGCATCGGCGCCCAGGCCGGCCTGGAGTTCCTCGGCCTCGGCGACAGCAGCGTCGTCAGCTGGGGCACCAACCTGTACTGGGCCAGCAACGACGGCGCGCTGATGACCGGCACGTGGTGGGCCTTCGTCCCCTCCGGACTGTGCATCGCGCTCGTCGCGTTCGCGCTCGCGCTGGTCAACTACGCGGTCGACGAGATCACCAACCCCAGGCTGCGCAGCCGCCGTGCCCGCCGTGAGAGGAGGGGCTGAGCCATGGAACCCGTACTTGAGGTGAACGGCCTGCGCGTCGAATACCGCGGCGACGGACGCACCGTCGTGGGCGCCGACGACGTCTCCTTCTCCATCGGCGCCGGAGAGGTCTTCGGCCTCGCCGGAGAATCCGGCTGCGGCAAGTCGACCATCGCCAACGCGGTGATGCGGCTGCTGAAGCCCCCGGCGGAAATCACCGCGGGCAGCATCCGCTTCCAGGGCCGCAACGTCCTCGCCCTGGACGCACGCGAGCTGCGCGCCTTCCGGTGGCGGGAGATCGCCATGGTCTTCCAGTCGGCGATGAACTCGCTCAACCCCGTCCTGACCATCGGCGAGCAGATCGTCGACATCTTCACCACCCACGAGAAGCTGAAGAAGCGGGCCGCGCGGGAGCGGGCGGGCGAGCTGCTTCAGATGGTGGGCATCGACCCGGGGCGGCTGAAGGCGTACCCGCACCAGCTCTCCGGCGGCATGCGCCAGCGCGTCGTCATCGCCATGGCCGTCGCACTCCACCCCCGGCTGCTGATCATGGACGAGCCGACCACCGCGCTCGACGTGGTCGTGCAGCAGGAGATCATGGCGCAGATCCGCGACCTCCAGCGGGAGCTGGGCTTCTCCATCCTCTTCATCACCCACGACATGTCTCTGATGGTCGAGCTGTCGGACCGCATGGGCGTGATGTACGGCGGACGGATCGTCGAACTCGCCGACGCCAAGGACCTGTTCGCCAATCCGCTCCACCCCTACACCGAGGCGCTGATGAACGCCTTCCCACCGCTGACCGGCCCGCGCCAAGAACTCACCGGCCTCTTCGACGCCCCGCGCACCGCCGACAGCTGCGGCTTCCACGTCCGCTGTCCCGAGGACCGCTCGGACTGCTCCATGAACATCCCCGACCTGCGCGAGATCGCCCCCGGCCGGTGGGCGGCCCAGAGTGCCCAGGGAGCCCCGCGATGACCCAGCCCCTGCTGTCCGTACGCGGTCTGACCAAGGACTTCCAGGTCGGCACCGTCTTCTCCCGGCGCCGCGTCCGAGCCGTCAACGACGTCTCCTTCGATCTCCCGGCCGGCCGGATCACCGCCCTGGTCGGCGAGTCCGGCAGCGGCAAGTCCACCATCGCCCGCTGTCTCGCCCGCCTCGAACAGCCCTCCGCCGGACAGGTGCTGCTCGACGGCGAGGACGTCCTGCGCACCGAGCGGCGCCGGGCGTCACGGGCGTACCGCCGCAAGGTCCAGATGGTGTTCCAGGACCCCTTCGGCTCACTCAACCCCGTCCACCGCATCGAGCACTTCCTCACCCGGGCCCTTGTCCTGAACGGCCACTCCGCCACACCAGAGGCGCTGCGCGAGCTGATAAAAACGGTCGGCCTGACCGAGGACATGCTCCAGTCCTACCCGCACGAACTCTCCGGCGGCCAGCGCCAGCGCGTCTCCATCGCTCGCGCGTTGGCGGTGGAACCGCGCCTCATCCTGGCCGACGAACCGACGTCGATGCTGGACGTCTCCGTGCGCGTCGGCGTGCTCAACCTGATGCGGCGCCTGCGCGACGAGCGGAACATCGCCATGCTCTACATCACCCACGACCTGGGCTCCGCCCGCTACCTCGCCGACACCACGATGGTCATGTTCGCCGGCGAACTCGTCGAGGGCGGCGACGCACTGGCCGTCATGGACGCCCCCGCCCACCCCTACACCCGCCTGCTGCTGTCCGCCGTACCCGACCCCGAACGGGCCGGCAGCTACGACCCCGTCGAGCGCGCCAAGCTCCGCGAGGCGATCCTCAACCCCACGTCCTGCCCCTATGGCGACGACGGCACGTGCAGCCGCACCGAGCCCGTCCGCCACATCGTCGGCGAAGACGACGGACAGCCCCACTGGGTGCGCTGCCACTTGCGCGCACCCGCCTCCGACATCGCCCGCCGCGTCCTCAAGGCCACCGACCGGCCGGACAGCGAGGCCACCGACGACACCGAGAAAGCGGAGACCACCGCCGTATGACCCACGACCTCACCCTCCCCTCCGGCAGTCCCACCGCCGAGGGGCTGGCCGAGCGCGCCCTGCGCGACCCCCACCGCCCCCGCTTCCACTTCACCTCGCCCGGCGGCTGGCTCAACGACCCCAACGGGCTGAGTCACTGGAACGGCGTCTACCACCTCTTCTACCAGTACAACCCGCTCGCCGCCGCCCACCACCGCATCCACTGGGGCCACGCCACCAGTACCGACCTCGTGCACTGGGCCGATGAGCCAGTCGCCCTGGTGCCAGGCTCGGACGGCCCGGACCGCGACGGCTGTTGGTCCGGTGTCCTGGTGGACGACGGGGGGGTGCCCACGCTCGTCTACTCGGGCAGGCACGGCGAGCATGAACTCCCTTGCGTGGCCAGGGGATCGGCGGATCTGACGTACTGGATCAAGGACTCGGCCAACCCGGTCATCACCGCCCCGCCGGAGGGCGTCGACATCACGGCCTTCCGCGACCACTGTGTCTGGCGGGAGGGCTCCGGCGAGAACACGGTGTGGCGTCAGCTGGTGGGCTCGGGAATCCGGGGCGTCGGCGGAACGGCCTTCCTGTACGAATCCGACGACCTGCGCAGCTGGCGCTACGTCGGCCCCCTGCTGACCGGCGACGCCTCGCAGAACCGGGGCGAGCTCGACTGGACCGGCACGATGTGGGAGTGCGTCGACCTCTTCCGGCTCGGCGAGGACGAGGAGGCCGGCAGCACCGACGTGCTGGTCTTCTCCGCCTGGGACGGGGGCACCACCCACCACCCCCTGTACTGGACCGGCCGCTACCAGGGCGACACCTTCACCCCGACCGCCCTCCATCGCCTCGACTACGGCGGCCGTGCTCGTCACGGGTGGACTGGGGGGCGTAGAAGTAGCGGCCGCCGTAGTCGAGGCGATGGAGGGCGGTCGGGGTGAAGGTGTCGCCCTGGTAGCGGCCGGTCCAGTACAGGGGGTGGTGGGTGGTGCCCCCGT